>CAZZAO010000190.1:0-7263 GCA_964652205.1 uncultured Anaerolineaceae bacterium
CAATCGATCCTACGCCTCCCCTATCTTAGCTCTTTACTGTGGTGATCTACTAGCGGCTTGACGATCTCGGCGAGGTAAATCAGTAGAGTAATAACGTGAATGTACGCCATAGATTTGACCAATTCAATGGCGCACATTCCGTCGTCGACCGCTAGCCCTTCATCGGCTGAAGCTCAGATAGCAGGCGCGCCTCGATCTTCTGGCGCGGCGTGTAGCCGACCAGCCCATCGACTGGCTTGCCGTCGCGGAACAGGATCATCGTCGGCAGGCCCATGACGCCGAACTGCTGCTGAAGCGCCGGGTAGGCGTCGGCGTCGAGCGTGCCGACCTTGAGCGCGCCCTCGTAGCGCCGCGCGATCTCGTCCAGCACCGGCGCGAGCATCCGGCATGGCGGACACCAGTCGGCGGTAAATTCCACCAGCACCGGCAGCGCCGAGCGCACGACCGTCTCCTCGAAATTGGCCGCTGTGATTTCAAACGTAAACTGGCTCATGCTGACCTCGTCTGGAATGCTGTACGATAATCTCACTCTAGCAATTCAAGTCAGCTTGAAGTCAAGAGGCGAATTTCGATGCCCGAACTCACGATTGGTGAAGTCGCTCGTCAGGCCGGGGTCGCGCCCTCGACGGTGCGCTATTACGAGAGCATCGGCCTGCTGCCGGAGCCTCGGCGCGTCAGCGGTCGGCGGCGCTATGAAGCTGACGTCTTGCAGCGGCTCGCGCTGATTCAGACCGCGCAGCGCGCCGGATTCACGCTCGACGAAGCGCGGGCGCTGCTCAACGAGATTCTGCCGAGCGCCGCGCCGAAAGACTCATGGCAGGGACTGGTGCAGCGCAAGCTCCACGAGGTCAACGTCCTCATGCGCCAGGTCGAACAGATGCGAGCGCTGCTCGAAGACGTGATGAACTGCGACGGTGACGCGCTGGCCGACTGTATCTACGTCACCGGCCAGAAATACACCCGGCCCGCCGACGAACGATCATAGATCGTCAATCTGTTCTCTTGCTCCCCTCTCCTGCCGGGAGACGAAGTGGTTTGGGCCTTGCTCGCGCCGCGCAGCGCTGTCTCGACCCGCAGGGTGAGCAGGTCAAACCGGGGGCCGGGGGTGAGGGCGCTTTTACTCCGTCGAAAACGCCGCGTCGAAGGCGAGGTTCGACGGCTTGAAGTCGGCCTTGCGGACGATGCCAACCGCCTCGGACGCGCCGTGTTCCCGATCCATGCCGCTGTCTTCCCACTCAATCGAGAGCGGGCCTTCGTAGCCGATGCGGTTGAGCGCGCGGATGATGCCCTCAAGGTCAACGTCGCCATGACCGGGCGAGACGAAATCCCAGCCCCGGCGCGGGTCGCCAAAGTTCAGGTGCGAGCCGAGAATGCTGGTGAAGCCGTTCAGCTTAACCTTCGAGTCCTTGACGTGGACGTGGTAGATTCGGTCAGGGAAACGGTCGATGAAGTTGACCGGGTCGAACAACTGGTGGACGAAATGGCTGGGGTCGAAGTTGAAGCCAAATGTCTTGCGCTGGCCGACGGCGGCCAGCGTCTTTTCGGCGGTATAAATATCGTAGGCGATCTCGGTCGGGTGGACTTCGAGCGCAAAGCGGATGTCCTGCTCGTCGAAGACGTCGAGGATCGGGTTCCAGCGGTCGGCGAAGGCGCGATACCCGGCGTCGATCAGCGCGTCGGACGTCGGCGGGAAGCGATAGAGCATGTGCCAGATCGGGCTGCCGGTGAAGCCGTTGACGACCTTCACGCCCATCAGCCTGGCGGCGCGGGCGGTGTTCTTGATCTCCTCGGCGGCGCGGCGGCGGACGCCTTCCGGGTCGCCGTCGCCCCACAGACGGGGCGGCAGCAGGTTTTTGTGGCGCTCGTCGATGATTGGATCGGCGACACACTGCCCGACGAGGTGATTGCTGATCGCCCAGCAGTCCAGGCCGTGGCTGTGCAGAATGTCTTTGCGCGTCTGCACGTAGCCGTCTTCCGACAGCGCCCGTTCGACGTCGAAATGGTCGCCCCAGCAGGCCAGCTCCAGCCCGTCGAAGCCCCAGTTTTTGACCTTCGCCGCCAGCGTTTCCAGCGGCAAATCGGCCCACTGGCCGGTGAACAGGGTTACGGGTCGCGCCATGATTTTTTCTCCGTCTGTCGGCAATCAGCCGCAGTTCGCATCAGGGTATCCTGAGCGCAGACGATAGCACTTTCGGCGGTCAGGCGTCAAGCGATCATCGAGTAAAGCGAAAGGGAGTGATTATGGCGGATGTATTCACGGACGAAGACCGGGCCGACCTGGAAGCGCTGGCCTACGCGCGGGGATTCGCTTCGCTGCGCGACTATCTGTGGATGCTGGTTCATCAGGATGTGGCGCAGGCGGAAAGCGACGAAGAATCGTTTGGTCGCCCGTCCGAGAGCTTCCGCCGCGCCTGGGAAGATGCCTCGAATCGCCGGACGATGAGTTGGGACGAGTTTCTGCGTCGCCTCGGTGAATAAGGCGCCATCAAGGCCGTCCGCTTCTATCCAATTCAGTCCTTCAGGAGATATAATCAGGACAGTACGAGGGATGACTCATGACGAAGATGTTCAAGACGCAGGAACGCGAAAGCCTCAAGTCGCTGGCGAAGCGGCGCGGGTTCAAATCGGCGCGTGATTATGTCCGCGCGCTGGTTCGGCAGGATGCGAAGCAGCACGGCGAAACGGTCGATCTTGAAGACGAGGACGAATTGGACGATCCGTTCGAGAGCTTCAAGCGCGGCTGGGACGACGCCATGAACGGTCGCGTCATGAGCTATGAAGAATTTCACCGCCGCATGACGACCGATGCCGAATAAACTTCTCGTCGCCAATCGCTTCTACCGCGACGCGAACAAATTGCAAAAACGCTATCCTCACGTTCTTGATGACCTTGAGCCACTGAGGAACGAGCTTGTGGCCGGGGAAACGCCGGGGGATCGGCTTCAGGGTCTTGCGCGTCAGGTTTATAAAGTTCGCCTGCGAAACAGCGATGTCCAGCGCGGTAAAAGCGGCGGGTATCGTGTCATTTATTACCTCAAGATGACTGAGCAGGTCGTTATGCTGACTATTTACAGTAAAAGCGATCAAAGTGACATCCCAACTGAGTTGCTGCGGCGTTTCATCGAGGAATACGAAGCCGAAAACCCGCCGACGCCGTCGGACTCAGACTGAAAGTGAATATGGCTGATTACACCATTCGTCCGGCTGCGCAGGCGGACGCCGACACCATCAAGGCCATCGTTCGCGCCAACCCGCTCGACCCCAACGCCGTTGACTGGCGCTATTTTCACGTCCTCGAAGTCGTCGAGGACGGCGAACTCGTCATCGCCGCTATCGGCATGGTGCATCCTGAGGGCGGCATCAACGAGGTTGACAGCGTCGCCACAGTCGAGAAGTATCGCAGGCGCGGCTATGCTGAAGCGATTGTCGAGGCGCTGATGGCCCATTGGGGCAGGCCGCTCTATCTGCTGGCCGAGGATAAGCTGATCGCCTATTATCAGAAGTTCGGCTTTCGCGTCCTGGAGCAGGACGAAGCGCCGCCGGTGATGACCGAGCAGGCCGAGATGGTCAACCGCTGGTTCGGCGAATACGCAACCTATCATGTCATGGGCCTGACGGACGAGTCCGGGGCGCGCCGGTCACCTGCTGGAAACCCGCCCGACGCTGAATTATCATAGGGAACGGCCCGTTCGCAGGTGAGCCGGGAATGCACAGTGAGCAGGAGACTTCATGACCAGCAGCGATAACGCGCGCCTGATTCTGTTCGATATTGACGGGACACTGCTGATTACCGGCGGAGCAGGGCGAGTCGCCACACGCGGCGCGATGGAAGAGGTTTTCGGCACGTCCAGTCGCCTCGAGTCGCATTCCTTCGGCGGCAAGACCGACTGGCAGACGCTGGTCGAGCTGCTCGAAGAATATGGCTACGACGAAGCGCGGATTGGCGACTCTATGGCGCAGTTCGCCGAGGCGATGGCGCGGCACACGTCCGCCGTGATTGGCAATTTCCCCGCGCGCGCTTGCCCCGGCGCGCTTGCGCTGGTGCAGCAGCTTCGTCAGCGCGACAACATCCTGCTCGGCCTCGTCACCGGCAACGTCGCCGCGACGGTGCCGGTCAAGCTGCGCGCTGCCGGTTTCGACCCGGCGTGGTTTCCGGTCGGCGCGTTCGGCAGCGATGCGCGCCACCGCAACGACCTGCCGCCGATTGCGCTGGCGCGGGCGATTGTCCACTACCAGCGGCAGATCGACCCTCAACAGGTGATCGTCATCGGCGACACGGCCATGGATGTGACCTGCGCGCGGGCGCTCGGCGCGGTGGCTGTTGCCGTCCGAACGGGCTTCGGCGCGCCGGGGGAACTGGAAGAAGCTGCGCCCGACTTTATCCTCGACGACCTGACGACTTTTAGCGCCGTTGTGCTGGAAGAAAAATCCGCCAGTGACCGTTCCCGATAGCTTGTGAATAATGTACGACAGACTATTTTGCGAAATATCTGACGACGCATTACAATACGTCGCACTCGGCGCGGGGAACTCCCGCGCTCATCATGATGAACCGAATCCGGAGTCAGTGAATAATAGTCAGTACGGAAACGGTTCATAAGTTTTTTCAACTGGGTGTCAGGTCATTACGAAGGAGAATTGGTGTATGAAGCCTGTATTACGTGTTTTATCCCTGACAGCAATGGGCGTCCTTTCACTGGGGCTGGTCATGCCGACGCTCGGCCAGGACGCGACCGCAGCAGTATCTCAAGGTGGTCTGACGGAAACGAACGGCCTGTGGACGGCGGCTGCGACCGATTGCAGCTACGGCGGCGAAATCAAGTCGATTGAAGCCGTGGACGAAAGCACCGTCACGTTTACGCTCTGCTACCCCGACCCGGCGCTACCCTCGAAGGTGGCCTTCGGCGCCTTCGGCATTCACCCCGCCGCCCAGATCGTAGCGACCGGCGGGAAGGGCGACATCCTCGATCACCCTATCGGCACTGGCCCGTGGAAGCTGGATAAGTGGGACAAGGGCAGCGAAGTTGACCTCGTCCGCAACGACGACTACTGGGGAGAGAAGGCGAAGGAATCGAGCCTGATCTTCAAATGGAGCACCGAAGCCGCCGCCCGCCTGACTGAGCTTCAGGCCGGGACAGTCGATGGCATCGACAACCTCGGCGCAACCGACTTCGATACCGTCAAGAACAACCCCGATCTGGCGCTCTACACGCGCGAAGGTCTGAACGTACTCTATCTGGGCATGAACAATACCATCAAGCCGTTCGATGACGTCAACGTGCGTCAGGCAGTTGCGATGGCAATCGACCGGCAGCGGATCGTCGATAACTACTATCCGCCCGGATCGAGCGTTGCCGATCAATTCATGCCGACCTCGATTATCGGCTACACCAAGGAAGTCACGCCGCTGCCGTATGACGTTGCCGCCGCGAAGGCCAAGCTTGAGGCCGCCGCCGCCGCTGATGGCTTCAGCCTGCCGTTGGAAGTCAAGCTGTCCTACCGCGACGTGTCCCGCTCCTACGTCCAGGACCAGAATACGGTCTCGGTTGACCTTCAGGAACAGCTCGCCAAGATTGGCATCAACGTCACTATCGACGTTCAGGAATCCGGCACCTTCCTCGACAACGCTTCTGCTGGCAAGCTGCCGCTGTTCCTGCTCGGCTGGGGCGCGGACTACCCGGATGCGACCAACTTCCTCGACGCGCACTTTGGCGTCGGCGCGAATGACAGCTTCGGCACCAAGTTCCCCGAAATCACCGAGCCGCTCATCAAGGGTGGGCAGGTTGCTGACCCGGCGGCCCGCTATCCGTACTACGTGCAGGCGAACACCGCTATTCGTGATCTGGTTCCGATGGTGCCGATTGCCCACGGTGGCAACGCCATTGCCTTCCAGGCGCGGATCACGGGCGCGATTGCCAGCCCGCTCGGCGACGAGAACTTCGCTGTCATGGAAGACCCCGATGACGATAACATCATCTTCATGCAGAACGCCGAGCCGATCAGCCTCTACTGCTCCGATGAGACCGACGGCGAGTCGCTCCGTGTCTGCCGCCAGATCTCCGAAGAACTGCTTGACTATCAGGTGGGTGGTACGGCGGTTGTCCCCTCACTGGCCGAGAGCTATACGGCCAGTGATGATCTGACCGTCTGGACATTCAACCTGCGTAAGGGCGTCAAGTTCCACGACGGCTCTGACTTCACCGCCAACGACGTGGTCATGACCTACGGCGTGGAGTGGGATGAAGCCAGCCCCTATCACACGGGCCGTTCGGGCGCGTTCGACTACTGGTCGATCATGTTCGCCTCGACCCTGAACAAGAAGCCCGCCGCTTAGTTTAAGTTTATCGCTCAGGGGGCGCGGTCGTTTGATCGCGCCCTCTGTCTAGTAGAAACTCCCCTATGATCACATTCTTTATCCGCCGTTTCTTTTTTTCGATCCCTGTCCTGATTGGTATTCTTGTCATTACGTTCGTGCTGGCTCGTGTGATTCCCGGCGATCCCTGCACCGCTGCGCTGGGCGAAAAAGCCAATCGCCAGGTCTGCGACGCCTATAACGCAAAAATTGGTCTGGACAAGCCGATTTACACCCAGTTTGGCTGGTATGCCGCCGACATTCTCCGTGGGGATTTTGGCAAGTCGTATCGCTTTGGGCGTGATGTGACGGATTTACTGGCTGAACGCCTGCCGACCACGATTGAGCTGGGAATGGCCGCCTTAGCTTTCGCCATCATCGTCGGCATCCCGCTCGGCATTCTGTCGGCCTATCGCCGTAACTCGCTGATCGACGTCGGGACGATGCTCACCGCCAATATTGGCGTGTCGATGCCGGTCTTCTGGCTCGGCCTGATGCTGGCCTACTTATTTGCCGTCATTCTGAAAGATACCCCTTTTGCGCTGCCGCCATCGGGGCGGCTCACGGCGGGCTTTAGCCCTGACCCCTTTTACATTCGCTGGGGATTAGCGCACAGTCAGGACACCGCCAGTTCGCTGATGGTGTTTGTGTCGCGCTTTAACATCCTCAATGGCATTCTGACACTCAACGGTCAGCAGTTGGTTGATGCTGCCCGCCATTTGATCCTGCCTGCCCTGGCTGTCGGGACTATTCCGCTGGCGATTATTGCCCGCATGACCCGGTCAAGCGTGCTCGAAACTCTCGGAGAAGATTATGTGCGTACCGCCCGCGCTAAAGGGCTGCGCGAGATCGTCGTGGTCACGCACCACGACGTCCGCAACGCCATGCTACCGGTTGTGAAGATCATCGGC
>CAZZAO010000191.1:0-7063 GCA_964652205.1 uncultured Anaerolineaceae bacterium
CCCTCACCCCCGGCCCCTGGTTAGGCCCGCTCGCCCTGCGGGTCGAGATGCCGCTGCGCGGTACGAGCGAGGCCCTAACCACTTCGTCTCCCTCAGGGCGAGGGGTGAAATATCCGTTGTTGGGGGAATTGAGGTTCAACATTCAAAAGCCTCTGTCAGAGATCGACATTCGGTCTGAACCCCTTATCGGTCGTGACCGTTTCCCCTCTCCGCTTGCGGGGAGGGGGACAGGGGGAGGGGTCGAATGGATTGTCAGACGGTAAGAGGGAAACGATCTGTGATCGGCCTATGACCAAATACATCCTCAGGCGCATCCTGATCGCCGCCGTGCTCGTCCTGACGATTTGCGTTCTCGTCTTTGTCATGCTGCGCGTGGCCGTCCCTGGCGACCCGGCGCTGGTGCTGGCGGGCGACCGCGCCTCGCCGGAGCTGGTCGAGCAGATTCGCAAGAACCTCGGCATGGATCGCTCGGTCCCCGAACAGCTCATGATCTTCCTGAGCAAGGCCGCTCAGGGCGATCTGGGCCGTTCGACCAAGTTCAACGAGCCGGTGTTCGGCGTCATCGGCAAAGCCTTCCCGTTCACGGCGCTGATTACGGTCCTGAGCGTGACTCTCGGCACGACGCTCGGCCTGAGCATCGGCATCCTGACGGCGATCAAGCGCGGGACCTGGATTGACCACGCCAGCATGGTGCTGGTCGTTTTCCTGTACTCGATTCCAAGTTTCTGGCTCGGCCTGCTGCTGATCCTGATTTTCGCGGTTGGGCTGCGGATTCTGCCGGTGCAGGGGGCCAGTTCGTGGGAGAACTTCGTCCTGCCGGTGATGACACTCTCGGTCGGGCAGTCGGCGCTGATCGCCCGACTGACGCGCGCCAACATGATTGAGACGCTCGGCGCGGCCTATATCCAGACGGCGCGCTCGAAAGGGCTGGCTGAGCGCGTGGTGATTTTCGGCCATGCCATCAAGAACACGCTGATTCCGATTGTCACCGTCGTCGGCCTGTCGGTCGGCGGCCTGCTGGGCGGCGCGGTCATCACCGAGAGTATCTTCGGCCTGCCCGGCGTCGGTCGGCTGGCGATTGAGGCGATTCTCGACCGCGATTACCCGATGATTCAGGGGACGGTGCTGCTGGTCGCCATCACCTTCGTTTTCGTCAACCTGATTATTGACATCCTCTACGTCTACGTCGATCCGCGTATCCGCTATGACTAACTCTGACCACGCCGCCCTCGGAAACGCGAAGCCGCCGTCAGGCGTGGCCTCGCTCACTGTCGAACGCGCCATCCGGCATGAGAGTCCCTATGCCCGCTCGTGGCGCGAGTTCCGGCGGCATCGGATCGCGCTGGTTGCGCTGGCGATCATCATCCTGATTGTGCTGTCGGCGGTCTTCGCCGCGCGTCTCTCGTCACATGACCCGGTCGGGCGTAACGCTGCCGACCGCCTCAAGCCGCCGTCGCAGACTTACCCGATGGGGACGGATTCGCTCGGACGGGACATCCTGACGCGCGTCCTCTACGGCGGGCAGGTTTCGCTGCGGGTTGGCTTCTTCTCGATTGCCCTGTCCGCGCTGATCGGCGTCCCGCTCGGCCTGATCGCCGGGTACGCGGGCGGCAGGCTCGACAACCTGATTATGCGCCTCATGGATCTGATCCTCGCCTTTCCCGGCCTGATCCTGATTATCTGGCTGATCGGCCTGCTCGGCTCCAGCCTGACCAACATGATCCTCGCCATTGCGCTCTTCACGCTGCCGACTTATGCGCGCATCACTCGCGGGCAGACCCTTTCGCTCTACGAGCGCGATTACGTGCTGGCGGCGCGCTGCATGGGCGCGGGCGCGTTCCGCATCATGTTCGGCCATATCCTGTCAAACATCATGAGTTCGCTGATCGTCATCACCACGCTCGGCGTCTCCGACGCGATCATCACCGGCGCCAGCCTGAGCTTCCTCGGCCTCGGCGTCCGCCCGCCGACGCCGGAATGGGGCATCATGCTCTCCGATGGCCGGGGCTATCTCCGTAATGAGTGGTGGATCGCCTTCTTCCCCGGCATGACGATTACGCTGCTGGTGCTGGCCCTCAATATCGTCGGCGACGCGCTCCGCGACGCGCTCGATCCGAACGTCCTGTCGAAGTAAGGCTGACCGGCGCACTTTTCTCGCCTGATGGCGGGCCAACCGGCGCGATTTTAGCGGCCCGCGCGCTGATTTCTGCCTTGACTCTGGCGACGGCCAATGGTATCCTTCGGCACAGTAAGTCAGGGGACGTGGTGTAGCGGTTAACATATTGCCCTGTCAAGGCAAAGATCGCGGGTCCGAATCCCGTCGTCCCCGATTACGTACAATATTACAGTCCGAAAAGTCCACCTCAACCGGGGTGGGCTTTTTGCTTTCCAAGCCCATCGTTACGTGATAGTTTGGTCGAAGGGACAGAGCGACCACCTGATCTCCGCGAGCCCAGACCCGCGCCACGATCAGCCTGATGAGTTACTCCTGCAACCTCATGTCGCCTCTGGTTGCTACCCAGTCAATTGCAATAGTCCATAATGTGGTCATTTCTATTGTTCCTTTTTGCCTACTGGTTGCCAAACAGGATTTGCATCCCCAGCATCTGTACCTTTTATTTGTGTTGGCTGCGCATCTGGTTGCGGATCAACAGTGAAAAGCCCACACTCCTGATAAGCGAACGTTGTTTCAACGCATCCACTAAAGAGTAACTTTTCCCCGTCCGGAGACCAGGTAGCAGCACTATCTGGATATTTCACAGTGGTTATCCTTATTTTGTTTGATCCGTCCACATCCATAACGTAAACACCGCTTTGGATACGCGAATCGTGTGGGCCTCGGTCGGAAATAAAGCTCAAGTGCTTTCCGTCTGGTGACCATGCCGGAAAAGATTCTGTCGTTGAGTTGTGGGTTAAATTGTCGATTTGCCCCGTGATAAGATTCAAAACAAAGATATCTGAGTTGTGGTCATATCGGTTGCTTGCGAAGGCAATTTTACTTCCATCTAACGACCAGGCAGGTTCACTATCTTCTCCAGGATCATTTGTAAGATTATGTTGATCCGAACCATCTGCATTCATCATGTAGAGTTCCAAGTTACCGCTGCTATCAGATGCAAAGACGATTTTGTCAGCACTAGGTGACCAGGATGGATATCCAGCGTCAGCTGAGTTATCAGTAAGGCGCATCATCATTGATCCATCGTGGTTCATCACATACACGTTAAAGTTACCATCTTCATTTGAACTAAAAGCAATACGCTGACCATCGGCTGACCAAGCAGGCTGAAAATCCCATGCCCTACGAGATGTTAGATTTGTAATGTCAGATCCATCCAAATGCATCGTAAAAATGTCGCTATCGTCCGAATTTCGACTTTTATCACCTGACACATAGGCAATAATGGGTACATTCACGACACCCTGATTTCCCGTTTGGAAAGACGATATGACTAGTAAAACTATAGATAGGGCGAATTGAACGCTTTTCATTATGTCCTCATGTCCTCCCGAATGTGTTGTTCAACGGGTAAGGCCACTTCCCAGTTTAGCTAGAAGTTGGTCACGTGCGTCATCACTGAGTTGGGCGACCGTTGTAAGATCAACTGATCCCATCAGTTTCACATTAACCCAGCCAAACTGATGATCAGCATTTGCTACCAAAATCCAGTCAGGATGCGTTGTCGATTGTCCCAGAATCTGAACTTGCCCACTTGGTGGTATACTTCCCGCAGAGTGTAGTGACCCCGCCGCGAACGCGCCGTTGATGACGGGGTGCGTGCCGGTCGTCGCGGTCGTCACGTAGCCTTTGAGCACAATCGTCCATCTGTGTCAAGCGGGCTATTCAAGATTCAAGCCACAGGGCGGCGAATTGTTCAGCTAAGTCTTTGAGCCACCCTGTTACAGGTCGCTGATAGCTTGCAAACAGCCTTGTCAAAGGCTAACTTCCTCAAAAGTCTCCAGAGAAAACGCCCGATCCTCGCCGAAAGTCGCCCTGAAAAAATCCACCAGAATATGAGGGTTTTTTAACGCTACATTGACGAGTCTTTATTGTATAATGCACGCTTGTCCGTCCGCATCTAAGCCGGTAGTCGGCATGAAAAGAGGTAGTTCCGTCAATGGACAACGTCCGTTTGGACACTGTACTGCAAGACCCCACCACAAAGACCCCCACCAACGTTCTGGATTACAACATCATCAGCGGCACCTTCGACCGATTCGTCGAGTCGTTTCCGGGCGCTGACATTTTCTACGCGATGAAGGCTAACGCCAACCCGCTCATCAGCAAACTGGTCGTGCAAAAGGGCGGCGGGCTGGAAATCGCGTCGTTAGCCGAGCTTGAGCGCGCTTTCGATGCCGGGGCAACGGGCCAGCGCATTATTTGCAGCAACCCGATCAAAAATCCCGCTTTTCTGAAACGAATGCAGGCCACCGATGTTTATGCTGTGGTCGTCGACTCGACCGATGAAGTCGAGAAGGTCGCCCGGTTCATGCCCGGCGCGCGGGTCTACGTCCGCCTGGCGGTTGATAACACCGGCAGCGTCCTGCCCCTCGCGGGCAAGTTCGGCGTCGATGGCGCGACCGCGCTGGAACTGCTCGACATGGCGCGCGATCTCGGCCTGATCCCGATTGGCCTGTCGTTCCACGTCGGCTCGCAGTGCCTCAACCCGCGCAACTGGGTCAACGCCATTCGCGCCTGCGGCGACGTCTGGCGGGCTGCTGAGGAACACGGCCATGACTTCTACTTTCTCGATCTGGGCGGCGGTTTCCCGGCGGGACACTATCACACCGAGTCGATCCCGACCATCGAGGAGATCGGCGACGGCGTGATGCGAGCGATTGCCGACTATCTCCCGGCGACGTCGAATCTGATGCTGGTGCTGGAACCGGGCCGTGGTCTGGTCGGCGAGAGTGGCCGGATGCTGGCGACCGTCGAAGGCAAGGCGCAGCGCGGCAGCGACACCTGGATCTATCTGGACGTCGGCGTGTTCAACGGCCTGATGGAGACCTACGAAGGCTTCCCGCCGGTCGTGCGCGTGCAGGCCGAAGACGCTGACAGCCGCCCGCTGATGCGCTACACGCTGGCCGGGCCAAGTTGCGATAGCTGTGACGTGGTCGCGCGGCACATCGAGCTGCCGGAACTGCATATCGGCGACCGGCTGGTGTTCTACGATACGGGCGCGTATACCTCGGAGTATGCGGCGGCGTTCAACGGCTTCCCCGTCCCGACGATCTGCAATCTGGCGCTGACAAACGAGCCGGTCTACGACGCGGCCCCGGCCTGACTGACCAGGCGCATCAGCGTCTTTAGCCCGAACTGAAAAGCGGCGCATCCGGTTCAGCGATGCGCCGCTTTTTGTTGGCCGCGCTTATTTCTCGCGCACAGCCTCGTCGAGGTCGGCAGCCACCTTGACATCCTCGGCCAGCGGAATCCCCTGATACGAGCGCATCTCCGGCGTCAGCGCCATCGCGCCCTTCGACGGCTTGATGTACGAGCCGAAACGCATGGCGTAGACCTGAGTGAACTCCGCCCCCAGAAACAGGATTTGCGCCGAGTAGTAAATCCACAGCAGCAGCACGACCAGCGATCCTGCCGCGCCATAGACCGAGGCTGTCGAGCTGTTGCCGAGGTACAGGCCGATCAGGGCTTTGCCGATGGTGAACAGCAGCGCCGTCACGAACGAGCCAACCGCGACGTCACGCCAGGCAATCTGCACGTCCGGCAGATATTTGTAAATGACGGCGAACAGGCCGGTAATGACGGCCAGCGAAATGACAAAGTTGAGGATCGGTAAGCCAACGCCGAGGAGCGGAAACGACCGGTTGAGGAAGTCGCTGACCGCGCTCAGGACAGCTTGCAGAACCAGCGAAACCAGCAGCAGGAAGCCAATCGCAATCACCAGCCCGAACGACAGCAGGCGCGAGCGGAGCATCTCCTTGATGCCGGCTCCCGGCCTGACCATCACGCCCCAGATGGTATTGAGCGTGTCCTGAAGCGCGAGAAAAACACCGGACGCGCCCAGCACCAGCGTGACGATGCCGACAATCGTTGCAAACGTCCCGGTCCTCGGCTGGTCGGCGCTCTTGACGAGCTGTTCGATAACCTGCGCGCCCTCGGTGCCGACCAGCCCGCGAATCTGGGTCACGATCTGCCCGCGCGCCGCTTCCTGACCGAAGGCCGCCCCGGCCACCGCGACCGCGACCACCAGCAGCGGCGCAATCGAGAAAATCGTGTAGTAGGCCAGCGCCGCCGCCAGCCGCGAAACCTTATCCTGCTGCCACTTACGGAAAGTTTCCTTGACGACCTCGATGAAAGTCTTCAGCGTCATCGGACTCGACTCCACATACGCGCATCTTAAACCGTATTGTAATGTCAATCAGCCGACGCGCTCAAGGTTGTTACCCGTTTTGTTATGGTTCTCTAAGCCTCGATAACCCGGAACTCAGGACACTGATTCTCTGGCCGTTGAAGCTGATACACCCACAAAGTGAGCCTTTTCCCCCTCGCCCGGTGGAAGTGGGCCGGGAGTGAGGGAAACGCTCATGCCCCAATCGACTTCAGGAACGCCTCGACCGTCTGCGCGGCCTGCTGCGCCGCTGGCTCGTCGAGCAGGCTGATGAAGCCGTGGTCGGCGTCCGGCAGAATCAGCAGATCAGCGCGGACGCCGACCGCCTGCAAGCGATCATGCAGATCGACTGAATCATGCGCCGGGACAACGTCATCGCCCGTGCCATGAATCAGCAGGAACGGCGGCTCGTTGCCGTCGAGGTCAGGGAGTCCCGGCCACTGCGCCTTGAGCACGTCGAGCTGCCCGGTCGGCACGCCGCGAAAGGCATAAAGCGAGATCAGCGTCGGCAGCGGATAGCTGTCAAAGGATGCGCCCGTCAGCGGGTAGTAATCGACCACGCCGCGCAGGCGCTGGCTGGTGGACACGCGGTACGGGCAGCCATCGAGATACGGCGCGGGATGATCGACTGTCGCCAGCAATGTCGCCAGATAGCCGCCCGCCGACTCGCCGATGGCGACGATCTTGCGCGTGTCGAAGCCGTAAGTTTGCGCGTT
>CAZZAO010000192.1:0-7053 GCA_964652205.1 uncultured Anaerolineaceae bacterium
ACTGCATCCGGTTCGGGTTCTCGCCGTAACGCCCGTCGTCGGGGCGCACGCTCGGCTCGACGTAGGCGACACGCCAGGGTTCCGGGCCGAGCACGCGCAGCAGCGTGGCCGGGTTATTCGTCCCTGCGCCGACCTGAACGTTGTAAGGCTGCCACAGCACGCAGCCCTGCGCCGTCCAGAACTCGTGCAGCTTCATAATCATCTGTTGAAAGTCGAGCGGTTGGGTCATTGAATTATCCAGATTGGCTTGAAGAGACATCCGCTATTGGGGGATATGACCCATTATAAGAAGACGTAGACTGATTAGCGAGATGCGATCTCGTCTCGTCAGGACGGAATCCGCAACGCCTTTGGAGTAACCGGGTTTTATAGGGTATGAACCTGCGAAAACGACTCACTCGACGCAGCCGCAGCCTCAAAAGTCAGTCCGACCTCGATCTCGTCATTCTGGCGAAGGCGGGCGACAAAGAGGCTTTCGGCGAGCTTTACGAACGGTACGTAGAGAAGATTTACAACTATATCTACTATCGCACCGGCAACCATCACGACGCCGAAGACCTGACCGCGCGTGTCTTTCATCGCGCCATGGGCCACATTGAAAGTTACACCGAGCGCGGCGTGCCGTTTCAGGCATGGCTCTACCGAATCGCCCATAATCTGGTCGCTAACTGGCACCGTGACCGGGGCCGACGCAAGGTGATCCCGCTGGACGAGTTTATCGCCGCCAGCCTGCACACCGACACCGCCGAGCATCAGGCCGAAGATAAGGAAGAACGCGAGGCGCTGCTGGCGGCCATCCGCCAGTTGCCGGAAGAACGGCAGCAGCTTCTGGTGCTCAAGTTCGTCGAGCAGCTCTCGAACACCGAAATCGGCGAGATCATGGATCGCACCGAAGGGGCCATCAAGTCTTTATATCATCGCACCTTGATGTCTCTACGCGACGAGCTGCGCACAAAGTTCTCCAGTTATCAGATCGACCCGACTTCATCAGAAGGCAAAGGCTAACGGTATTATGTCCTCTGCGTCCGACATCCAACTTCAAAACATGCTGTCGTCCGTCACCGACTCGCTGCTTTCGAGCCGCGCTTCATTCGACTATCTGGCCCGCGAGTATGCCGCGCGTGGCGAACAGGTCGAGAGCCTGATCGACGTCATCCGCCGCCTGCATACCGCCATGACGGGCGTCCAGCCGTCACGCCGCTTCGTCCGCCGCCTCAAAATTGAGCTGGTCGGCGAAACCGAGCGCAATCTGGTGACGCGCTTCCGCTACCTGCCGCCGCGCGTTCAGGTAGCCGCTGGCGTGGCGCTGGTCGCTGGCCTCATCATCCTGCGCCGCCGCCGCGTGCTCGATATGCCTGCGCCAGCCAAACAGGCGTCCGCCGTCTAGCAACCGACTGCGCTTCGTTGAGATAATTCGACGTCGCCCGGTTAAACGATGGGCGACGTTTTTATTCTGCGGCCTCACGACAGAAAGCCCCTCTCATGACGCGAACTTTGCTGATACTGGCGCTCATCAGCGGCATCCTGCTCTCCGGCGCAGGCCACGCAGGCGCGCAGGCTGTCGACAGTGACGCGATTCCGCCAGAAGTTGCCCGACACGCCGACGAGTGGCCGCTGCCGAATCAGAGCTACGCCAGCGCCCGCGTCGCCACATCGGCGATCAACCGGGCCAACGTCGCCTCGCTCGGCCTTGACTGGTCGTTCGCCCTGTCGGCGCAGTCGGCGTTCGGCGCGGCAGCCACCAACCCGCTGATTATCGACGGCGTCGTCTACTTGCAAGACCTCGCATCGAACGTTTTCGCTATCGACCTCGCCAGCGGCGGGCTGCGCTGGGAGAAACGCTACGACATCCTGAATTTTGGCCCGAACGGCGCGGCAGTCGGCTATGGCAAGGTCTTCGCCTCGGTCGCGCCCAGCTTTCTCGTCGCGCTCGACGCGAAAACCGGCGATGAATTGTGGCGCACAAAATTGTCCGAAAATCCAGAAATTGAAGGCATCTACATTCAGCCGGTCGTCTACGGCAGCCAGGTACTCCTCAGCACAGTCCCCAATTCCGGCGTGACCACCTTCTATCACGGCGGCGCGCACGGCTTCATCATGGCGCTCGATCAGGCAACCGGCGCGATCAACTGGCGCTTCGACACCATCGACGACTCGAACCTGTGGGGCAACCCTGAGGTCAACTCAGGCGGGGGCGCGTGGTATCCCCCCGCCGTCGATACCGCCAGCGGCCTGACCTACTGGGGAACCGGCAACGCCGCGCCTTACCCCGGCACGCGCGACTACCCGAACGCTTCCAGCCGACCGGGGCCGAATCTTTACACCAGTTCGCTGCTGGCGCTCGGCCAGCAGGACGGCGCGCTGGCGTGGTATTTTCAGGCCAAGCCGCACGACCTGTTCGATCTCGACTTTCAAAGCTCGCCGATCCTGACGCAGGCGACCATTGACGGAGCCGACCGCGAGGTCGTCATCGGCAGCGGCAAGGTCGGCTATGTCTACGCGCTCGACCGCGCCACCGGTGCGGTGCTGTGGAAAACATCGGTCGGCGCGCATCAGAACGACGAACTGGACGAAGTCCCCGCCGGGCAGCGCATCACCATCCTGCCGGGAGTCGATGGCGGCGTCGAAACGCCGATGGCGCTGGCCCCCGATGGCATCCTCTACGTGCCGACGCTCAACCTGCCGACCGACTTTTCAAGCACGCAAATCTACGGCTTGAACCTGACGAAAGGCACGAGCGAAATGGACGCCATCGACATTCACAGCGGCAGGATTCTCTGGACGAAGCCGTTCGACGGCCTGCTGCTCGGCGGCGCAACCGTCGTCAACGATCTGCTGTTCACCGCCGACTATGAAGGTGCGCTGTACGCGCTCGACCGCCAAACCGGCGCTTTTGTCTGGAGCTATCAGACGCCCAATAACATCAACGCTTCGCCCGCCATCGTCGGCGATACCGTCGTCTGGCCGCTCGGCATGAACAATCAGCCGCAGTTGGTCGCGCTGAAACTCGGCAAGGCGGAAGGCCAGCCGAAGCCTTAACGTCATGCGCAGGGGCCGAGGAACTGGCTTCGGCCCTGATGCAGCCGCTCAGAAACAGACCTGTTGCATAGACCAGATTTCCCGTTATACTGTCTCTAACAGTCTGAATCACCGTTTTCTTCCGGCTTGCCACCGGCGGATTTGATACGTCATTTCTATTGACAGCCTATCCTTGTGTCGGGTATAATCGACCTTCACACTGGGACTGGACTCAGCCGCGCCGGACGGATGCAATCCACACAACACTTCTAACCCCCACAATTTCAAGGAACGGTAGCCCTACCGCTTCCGTCGTTTGATTCGGCTCGTCTATCTAAGGGTTTAGACTGGGGAGCGATGCTTTGCAAGAATTAATCAACGTCAAGAACTATGCCCGCACACCGGATGTACAGGAACTTCCGTCGCTCATCGAAGTCCAACTGGAGTCGTTCAAGTGGTTCCTCGACGAGGGGCTGGCCGAACTGTTCGACGAGATCAGCCCGATTGAGAGCTACAACGGCAACCTGAAGCTCTATTTCCCCGGCAAGAGCAAGGAAGCACAGGAACTCGGCCTGCGTTACTGGTTCGAAGAGCCGAAATATTCCGAAGAACTGTGCCTTGAGCGCGATATGTCGTTCGCCGCGCCGATGTACATCCGCGTCGCGCTGGTCAACCGTGAAGCGGGCGATCAGGTCGTGACGTCGGACATTTTCCTCGGCGACTTCCCGCTGATGACCGAAAAAGGGACCTTCATTATCAATGGGACCGAGCGCGTCGTCGTCAGCCAACTCATCCGCTCGCCGGGGGTCTATTTCGCCGCCGACGAAGACCGCACCACCGGTCGCCTGCTGGCAAATGCCAAGCTCATCCCGGATCGCGGCGCGTGGATGGAATTTGAAACGCGCAAGAGCGACTACCTGACGATCAAGTTCAACCGCAAGCGCACGATTCCGGTCACGATTCTGCTGCGCGCGCTGGCCGCCGTGACCGACAACATGCCCGATGAACTGTCGCCGATCAAGACCGGCAGCGACGAAGAACTGCTGGCGCTGTACGCCGCCGTTGACGATAACCCCGATCATCACTACCTCGCCAGCACCATCAAGATGGAGCCGGTCTGGGAAACGGGCGGCAAGAAAGATCAGACCGTCGCTCAGGCGGCGCTGATCGAGTTCTACCGCCGGATGCGCCCCGGCGACCCGCCGACGCTCGATAACGCGCGTGAATATCTGGAAAGCCAGTTGTTCGACCAGCGCCGTTATGATCTGGAGCGCGTCGGTCGCTACAAGCTCAATCAGCGTCTGCGCCTCGACCAGCAGATTCCCCGCACGACCCGGATCGTCACCAAGGCGGACATCGTCAAGGTGATTGAGCGGATGATTAACATCAACAACGGGCGCAACGCCGTCGATGATATTGACCACCTGGGCAACCGCCGCGTCAAGACCGTCGGCGAACTGATTCAGAACAAGCTGCGTGTCGGCCTGCGCCGCACCGAGCGCGTCGTCAAGGAACGGATGTCGATCCGTGAGTCAGACAACGTCACGCCGGTCACGCTGGTCAATATCCGCCCGGTCGTCGCCGCCATCCGCGAGTTCTTCGGCTCGTCGCAGCTCTCGCAGTTCATGGAGCAGACCAACCCGCTGGCAGAGCTAACGCACAAGCGCACGCTGTCGGCGCTCGGCCCCGGCGGTCTGCGCCGCGAGCGCGCGGGCTTCGACGTCCGCGACGTTCACCACAGCCACTATGGCCGTATCTGCCCGATTGAGACGCCGGAAGGCCCGAACATCGGCCTGATCGGTCGTCTCGCCAGCTATGCCCGTGTCAACGAGTATGGCTTCATCGAGACTCCCTACCGCCTCATCATCAAGTTCTTGCCCGCAGGCGACCCCGATCTGATCGGGCGCACGCTGCGCGATGACGTGACCGACAAGGACGGCAAGACGCTGGCGTCTGACGGCGACATCATCACCGAGAAGCAGGCCAAAGCCTTCGTCAACGCCGGGCTTGAGACGATCCCGGTCATGCCGTTCGTCGGCCCGGACATTCTCTATCTCTCGGCGGATAACGAAGATAACTACGTCGTCGCTCAGGCCAACGCCCCGCTCGACGAGCGCAAGCAGTTTGTCAGCGACCGCGTTTCGGCTCGCCACAACCAGAAATTCCTGGTCGTCTCGTCGCGCCGCATCGACTATATGGACGTTGCACCCCGGCAGATCGTCGGCATCAGCGCGGCGCTGATCCCCTTCCTCGAGCATGACGACGCCAACCGCGCGCTGATGGGTTCCAACATGCAGCGTCAGGCCGTCCCCCTGCTCCGCCCGGACGTGCCGATTGTCAGCACGGGCATGGAAGGTCAGGCCGCTTACGACAGCGGTCAGGTGCTGGTGTCGGACGTCGAAGGCGAAGTCACCAGCGTTCAGGGCGACCGCATCATCATCCGCCAGTCGTCGGGTGACGAGCGCGTTTATCGTCTGCGAAAGTACAACCGCTCGAACCAGAGTACCTGCATCGACCAGCGGCCCATCGTCGTCAAGGGTCAGTACGTCAATAAGGGAACGGTGATCGCCGACAGCTCATCGACGCGCTACGGCAATCTGGCGCTCGGCCACGACGTCCTCGGCGCGTTCCTGTCGTGGGACGGCGGGAACTACGAAGACGCGCTGCTCATCAGCGAAGACCTGCTGCGGAACGATAAGTTCACCAGCATCCACATCGAGAAGCACGAAGTCGAGGCCCGCGATACCAAGCTCGGCCCGGAAGAAATCACCTACGACATCCCCAATGTCGGTGAGGACGCGCTGAAAGACCTCGACGAATTCGGCATCGTCCGTATCGGCGCGGAAGTCGGCCCGAATGATATTCTGGTCGGCAAGATCACGCCGAAGGGCGAGAAGGAACTCAGCCCGGAAGAAAAGCTGCTGCGGGCGATCTTCGGCGAGAAGGCGCGTGAAGTCAAGGACTCGTCGCTGCGGCTGCCGCACGGTGAGAAGGGCAAGGTCGTTGACGTCAAGACCTTCACCCGTGAGGAACATCCCGACCTGCCTGCCGGTGTCGAGAAGATGGTGCGCGTCGCCGTCGCCCAGAAGCGTAAGCTGACGGTCGGCGACAAGATGGCCGGTCGTCACGGCAACAAGGGCGTCATCTCCAAGATCGTCCCGATTGAGGACATGCCTTACCTGAGCGATGGCCGCACGGTCGAGATCATCCTCAACCCGCTCGGCGTCCCCGGTCGTATGAACATCGGCCAGGTGCTCGAAATCCATCTCGGCTACGCGGCTGAACGGCTCGGCTTCCGCGCCGTTACCCCGGTGTTCGACGGCGCTAAGGAAGCGGGAATTCAGTCGGAGATGGCGCGCGCGTGGATGATCGACTACGCCTGGAAGCAGATCACCGAGCGCGCCTGGGAATGGATCGCCCAGTTTGAGTACGCCGACGAAGACCTTGAGGACGACGAAGAAGTACGCCGCCTCTACATCCACCAGTGGCTCGGCGCGAGCGACCGCTACGATGCCGACCGGCTGATGCAAAGCACGACTTACGCCCGCCGCGCCGCGCTGGCCGAGTGGCTGCGCGAGCAGGGATACGACCCCGACGACGTGCTGGTTTTCGACACGACAGACATCAGCGTGCCGGAACGCAACCGCCGCGACGAGAACGCTTTCCAGATCGGCATCCGCTTCTGGATGCAGTGGGCCGACCCTGAAGTCGAAGTCGCGCCGGAAGGGCTGACGCGCAAGGAACTGCTCAAGCTGGCCGATCAGGTCATGTTCCGCACCGGTCGCCCCGTGCCGACCTACGGCAAGCACACGCTCTATGACGGTCGTACCGGCGAAGCCTTCGATCAGTCGGTCACGGTTGGCATGATCCACATGCTCAAGCTGGCCCACCTCGTCGAGGACAAGGTTCACGCCCGCTCGACCGGCCCTTACAGCCTCGTCACACAGCAGCCGCTCGGTGGCAAGGCGCAGTTCGGCGGTCAGCGCTTCGGTGAAATGGAAGTCTGGGCGCTGGAAGCCTACGGCGCGGCCTACA
>CAZZAO010000193.1:0-6960 GCA_964652205.1 uncultured Anaerolineaceae bacterium
TAGCCCTCACCCCCGGCCCCTCTCCCGGCGGGAGAGGGGAGAAAGATAGGGCGTCGCCTTCTGTCGAGGCGCGATGGTTCGCGCCCGTTAGCCCTCACCCCCGGCCCCTCTCCCGGCGGGAGAGGGGAGAAAGATAGGGCGTCACCTTCTGTTAAGGCGCGACGGTTCGCGCCCGCCGCAGCGCCTCTGTGGTTAAGCACCGGAGATGACTTCAGCATACAACGTTGTCAAGAGCGACGCGCCCGGCGCGAGGGCGATGGCCTCGCCTGCCGCGCGCGCCGCGCCGAGCGGCCTGTTACTGATCCACGGCTCGATGCCGACCGCGTAAGGAAAGCCTTTGAACGGCAGCATTTCGGCCCCGCCGTAAGGCTGCCAGCTAATCACCCACTTGAATAAGGCAGCATCCCAGCGCAGGCCGAAGCCCAGGCCGAGACGCGGATTCATGACCGCAACCCGGCCTTCGGTCAGGTCGGTCAGATAAACGTCGTCGTGACTGTGCGTTTCCGGCCCCGGAATCACGCTCAGGTCGATGCGACTGCCATCGCGTCCGAGTCCCATCGGCCACGGCTCGCGCTGGCCGGGAGCGAGCCGCGCGGTCTTCTGCTCGTAAATCTGCTCAATGGTCGTGATCGTCCGCGCGGGCAGGTCGAGCCTGCACCCGGCTTCCAGCCACGGCCCGCCAACGACGCAGTGATGTCCCCAGACGAAATGCTGCTCGCGGCTGCCGATATTCGTCACCGTCTCATCAAGGCGCAGCGCCGCCGAGCCGGACTCCAGCCGCATGACGCGCTCCAGTCGGAAAGTCGTCTGCCGCGTCTCGACCGAGAAGCGCACGGCGACAGCGTCCGCCGTCTGCGTCACAATTTCGTCACGCCACGGCAGATGCGCGACCTCGCCATGAAACGGGATCGGCTGGCCGTCGTAGCTCGTGGCGTCGTTGCAACTGGGGAACAACTCTTCCCAGCCGCCCTCGTAGTTCTGGAGAAACTCGGCGTCACCGCTGCCGTCGTGATGCGGCGACCCCGGCGGCCACAGCCCGACCGGATTTTTCCACAGGAAGTCGAGGCCGCTCGGCTGATGCAGGAAGGCGTAGATGTCCGCGCCTTTGTCCGGCAGCACCGTCACGCGAAGCAGCTCGTTTTCGAGATACAGCGCCCGATGACCGGACTCGCTTCCGGTCGTGATCTGGCAGGTCATGGTTAGCCTTTCACCGCGCCCGCGACCATCCCGCGGATGAAATAGCGCTGGAAGACAATGTAGATAATCAGCATCGGCGCGCTGGCGAGGGCCATTCCAGCCATGCTCAACGGGATATTTTGCAGGTAGCGCCCCTGAAAGACGCTGACGCCGACCATCAGCGTCCGCAGGCGCTCGTCGGGCAGGAACAGCAGCGCAATCAGCAGGTCATTCCAGACGTAAAGCAGGTTGACGATGAACAGCGTCACCAGCGGCGGGCCGGAGAGCGGCAGCACGACGCGCAGTAAGACGGCGAGCGGCGTCGCGCCGTCGATCATGGCGGCTTCGAGCAATTCAGTCGGGATCGTGCGGAAGAACGTCACCAGCAGATAGACTGAGAACGGACACATCAGGCCGGAATAGATCAGAATCACGCCCTGATAGGTTCCGAGCAGATCGATCTGCGAGAACAGCACGAACAGCGGCACGACCATCACGACAGGCGGCACGGCCATCAGCGAGGTCGAGAGCGAGAGGGCGAACTCGCGCCCGACGAATTTCATACGCGCAATCGCGTAGGCCGCCAGCGCCGAAATCGCCGTACTGAGCAGCACTGACCCGGCAGAAATCAGGGCGCTATTGCCCATCCACAGGAAAAAGGGATGCTTCGCCAGCACTTCGGTGTAGCTGTCGAGGACAAAGACGGGCGGCAGGCCGATGCGGTCATTGAGGTAAGCCTGCGGCGTCTTGAACGACGAGATCAGCATGAAGTAGGCCGGGACAATGGCGATCACCGCCGCGACGATCAGAATCAGCATCAGCGTGATCGAGACGCCGCGCGGTCGGCGCTCGATGCGCGTCTCGTCCGAGTTGTCGCGCTGGCGGGAGAGAGCAGACTCATGGGCCATCAGGCTAGCTCCTCGACTGCGGCCTGACGGCGCAGGCGGAACAGGACGAACATCAGCAGGGCCGTGACAAGGAACAGCAGCACCGCCGCCGCCGAAGCGATCCCCGGTAAATGCTTCTCAAAGGCCCAGTTATAGATGTAGAGTTCAAGCACCTGCGTGCCGTTGGCCGGGCCGCCCTTGCCGGGGACGATATAAACGTAGGCAAAGACCGACGCCGCCATCGTAATCAGGCCGAGGACGAGATAGAACTCGATCACGCCCCTGAGCTGCGGCACGACGATATACCGCGTCCGCTGCCACCAGCTTGCGCCGTCGAGCTGCGCCGCCTCGGTCAGCTCTTCGTTGAGCGAGAGCAGCCGCGAGACGAACAGGATGATGCCGAAGGCCGACTCACGCCAGACAATCATCGTCATCACCGTCCAGATGGCGATGTTCTTGTCGCCGATCCAGTCGAGCGCCAGCCCGTCGAGGCCGATGCCGCGCAGAAGCTGGTTGATCGGCCCGTTGAACTGGAACATGTTCTTGAGCACGACGCCAACAATCGGCACGGCCAGAATGTAGGGGATAAAGACCAGCGTGCGAAAGAAGCGCCAGCCGCGCAGCCGCTCGTAGAGCGCGATGGCGATGACGAGCGACACCAGCAGCAGCGGCACAACCGCCAGTAAAAGCTGGAGATTGTGGATGATGGCCGTCGTAAAAACGGGGTCGTCGAACAGCGACTGGAAGTTCGCCAGGCCGATAACCGGGCCGTCGAAGCCGCGCACGCGCTTCATGCTGAAGTCGAAAATCTTGACCAGGGGATAACCGTAGACGACCAGCAGAATCAGGGCAAGCGGCGTGATGAACAGGTAAGGCGTCAAGCGTCGGGTACGTATCATGAACGCAGTCTCATGGCATAAACGCCAGTGGTATTTCGACACTCAGCCTGCCCCGCTGCCGGGGCTAAAGCCGCCCGGCAAGAGCCATGACGCCGGCTGAAGCCGAGGCGAAACCACAGGCTTTCAAGGTTCCAATATCCTGCAAATGATCTGAAGTTTTGAGCCAGCTCCAGACAGCTTCCTGCTGCTTGCCGGACGCAGCACGACCGTGCAAACCCAAAAGCCGAGGCCGATCACTGATCTGGTCGTTTGACCATCGGACGCGATCAACCGCGCCCCGACGGAAGCCATAAGCTATCCGCCCGATTTCTGCATCAGGCCGAGCGACTCGAAGATGAACAGGTTCGAGGTCAACCCGCCGTCGATGGTGATGTTCTGCCCGGTCAGGTACGGCGCTTCGTCGGACGCGAGGAAGGCCATGACCGCCGCGCATTCCTCGACCGTCCCCAGACGGCGCATCGGCACGCGGTCGAAACGGTTCTGAAGATAATCCAGTTCCTCGGCGGTGACAGCGCTGCTGGTCATCTCGGTCATCGTAAATCCCGGCGCGACGGCGTTGACGCGGATTTTGTGCGGCGCAAGCTCGAAGGCCATGCAGCGCGTCAGGTTGACCAGCCCGGCTTTCGAGGTGCAGTAAGCCGAGTACGGGCCGTCGGCAGCCGTCGCGTCGATGGACGTGATGTTGATGATACTGCCGCCCGTCCCCGCCGCGATCATCGCCTTCGCCACCCGCTGCGCCATGAAGTAACAGCCGCGCAGGTTGATATCGAGGACATGATCGTAGTAGTCAGGCGTCACGTCGAGAAACGCGCCATCGCCCGCGACTCCGGCATTGTTGATGAGCACGTCGATCTGACCATAGCGACCGGCCACAGCATCGACCAGCGCCTGAATGGCGTCAACATCCCTGACATCGAGCGTCTGCGCCCACGCCGCGCCGCCTGCCGCCGCGATCTCATTCACGACCGCAGCGAGCGGCTCCGCGCGGCGTCCGGTCACAACGACGGTCGCGCCCTCATCGGCAAAGCGCCGCGCCGCGCCGCGACCGATGCCGGTTCCGCCGCCAGTCACGATGACGACCCGATTTTCAAAGCGCTTCGGCATCTCAAAAGCTCCGTCTTTAGAAAGAATACTAAAGGTTGTTCGCTACAACGGCAGCCTTCACCGCGCGCCGAGGGATGGAAGCCCACCGGGTGCGAAGCCTCCCTGAGGAACGAAGGGACTACGAAACCCAACCCGGCTGAAGCCGGCTAAATCGTCCGGGACGTTCACGGGATTTAGCCTCATTCATGAGGGTTGGGTTTCGCAACCAGGGGTTTCAAACCTCAGCGGCAAACGACAGGCGCGAGCCGCTTACGAAATCGACTTCGCCAGCTCGGCGGCCCACTTCTGATAGTTGCCGATGATGTCCGGGTTGTTATCGCGCCACTGCTTGACGATCTGCGCGTTCTGCTCGCCCGCCTGCTCGCCGGTCATCGTGCCGGAGACGATCTCCTGCGCGGCCACGAACATGGCGTCCGTCCAGAACTGCGTCGGCATCAGGTCGGGGATATAGACGTTCGTCGGCCCGCCGACCCAGGTATCGTACAACTGCTTGAGCACCGGATCGGTGACGACGCTGGCATCCCAGGTGCTGTTGCCTGGGAAGAAGTGGTGCATGTCCCAGAATGCCTGCAAGCGTTCCGGCGACTGCATGTACTGGAGCACATCCGCCGATTCCTTCTTGTGCTGCGCCGAGCTAGGAATGCCCCAGCCCTGCGTATCGGTGATGGCCTTGCCCGCCAGCTTGCCTTCGCCAAAGACCGGCATGACCATCATGCCGATATTCTTGCCCATCGTCGGGACGTGTCCGGCGATGACCGAGCCGACGACCTGCGTGGTCGCCAGTTCGCCGGTCGTGACCTTGTTGATGGCAGTGAACAGGTCAACCGAGAGCATGTCGTCGTTGAGGAACTTGTTCTTGACCATATCCTCAAGCCGCGACCAGAAAGCGTAGTAGCGCGGGTCACGAAAGTCCTTGTCGCCGATGAACAGGTCGATGGCGTCGCCGGGGCTGTCGAGGCTCTGAGTCAGCGCATTGCCGAGATACCATTCGCCCCAGAAGCCGTCGCTCAGGCCGCCGCCCATCGGCGTGATGCCCGCCGTCTTGAGCTTATCGCAGGCGGCCATCCACTCGTCCCAGGTCTTAGGCGGGTTATCGGCGTCGAGTCCGGCCTTGTCATAGGAATCCTTGTTGTATTCCCAGACCAACGGCACGGGATACCAGCCGAGACGATACTGCTTGCCGTCGTAGACACTGAGCGGCGTGGCGTTCGACTGCTTGAGCATGTCTTCTGGAACCCAGTCGTTCAGCGGCTCCAGATAGCCGAGCCAGACATTTTCCATGTGGTAAATGCCATTGAAGAAGAACTGAATATCGGGCGGTTCCTTGGCGGCGGCAGCCGTCGTGAACTGCGAGACGACGCAGCAGGTGTCCATTTGCAGCGTCGAAATTTTGGTGGTCGGGTGCTTCGTGGTGTAAGTGCTGGCGGTGTCATTGACCCATTTACCGTAAGAAGGGTCGTCGGCCCACCACCACAGGCTCAGATCAAGGTTGTCCTGCCCGGCGGGATTGGCGAGTGAGGGGAAACCTGCCAGCAGGCCCGCGCTGGCTCCGGCAACCGATGCCGCCTTGAGGAACGAACGTCGTGAAATCTGACGGGGCGTCATAAGAGAACTCCTTGTCTAAAGAATGCTACTGACCATTAAGGTTATCGTTTAAGCGCTCACCTGAACATCATATCAGGCTAATATATGTAGTATAGACGAGAGTTTTAGTTTTTCAACCAGACCAGTATCCGAATTTTGCAATTTGGAGCAATCGATTGTCTGGACGGCGGGAATTCGCCTGAAAATCAAGCTCCACCTCTTGTTTACAGAGAGAATATCAGGATTTTACATGTCTGTCCGATAATCCCCTGATCGTCTCATGACTCACTGAGCGAGCCGATAGTGGACAACGAGCAATAAACTCTGTAAGCTGCCTGTGTAGAGCATCCGCTCTGCGAACAAGAGAGGGATTAACTGATGAAGCCGCTTGAGATCGACAGGTTCGACGACGACAGGCCGGTAGGCCACATTCTCAGCCGCCGCGAAGTCATCCGGTTGCTCGGCGGCGCGGGAGCCGCCCTGATAACCGGCGTCGGCACGAGCAGGCTGGTTTTCGCTCAGGACGCCACGATGACTGCTGCCGCAACCGAGGCGGCAGCGATTCCGGTTTGCGTCGTCCGGCCTGAGCTGACCGAAGGCCCGTACTTCGTCGATGAGATGCTCAACCGGGCAGACATCCGCATCGACCCGACCGATAACGCCGTGGTCGACGGCATCCCGCTGCATCTGATCTTCAACGTCAGCAACGTCACCAACGGGACGTGCCAGCCGCTGCAAGGCGCACAGATCGACATCTGGCACTGCAACGCCAGCGGCCAGTATTCCGACGTCCGCGACCGCAGCGGCAGCACTATCGGCCAGAAATGGCTGCGCGGCTATCAGGTGACGGACGCCGACGGCATCGCCGAGTTCATCACCATCTATCCCGGTTGGTACGCAGGCCGCGCGGTGCATATCCACTTCAAGATTCGCGCGACCGGGGCCGATGACAGTGCCTATGAGTTCACGTCACAGTTGTTCTTCCCCGACGCCCTGTCCGATCAGGTTTTCAGGCAGGCTCCGTATACCGACCACAACAGCACGCGCAACGAACAGGACAGCATTTACCATCAGGCCGGGGCGCAGATGATCCTCAACCTGAAGGAAGTCAGCGCCGACGTCATCGCTGCCGCAGCGGCGACGGCGGCAGCAACCGAAGCGGCGACGGCTTCCGTCGTCTCGAAGAGCGGCTACGAGGCAATCTTCGGCCTCGGCCTCGACCTGAGCGACAGGTCTGTCGGCGCGGCTGACGGCATGGGGCGCTCTGGCGGCCCGCCGCCGAACAGCACGCGCCCCGCATCGGGTGGCTA
>CAZZAO010000194.1:0-6858 GCA_964652205.1 uncultured Anaerolineaceae bacterium
TTAACCCACTATGCTCCGCCTATATTATGCCAATTCTAATTCGGTTCTCCATTAGTACAGGAACCACCCGATCCGAATACAGGAGAACCTGGAGACTGGCAAAACAGAAATCGAGACGCTCTGGTTGATGCATTATCTATATTATCAAAACTAATACAGGAACAGTCTGTAGAACGTGGTACTGAACCTTGAAATCACCAATAAACTCACTATGTTAAATTATTGATTGCACCAACAAATTCTGGATGATATGGGTGTTCAACAAGAACTTCACTTGTCTCTATCGACCTAAATCAAGATACGAAAAATGGGATACTTTTACTTGCTGATAACCTAGAAAACGGTATCGAACTTGACGATGGTATTGTTCGCCTTGATTTCCGTCGGGGGAACGAAAATTGACTCCAAGCTTCCTTTGGTGGAGCATTAAAGGCCAGAATCTGAATAATCGGCTACGAATAACCGGTCATCAATTTCTACGCCTTGTTGATATAGGTATTTTTGAAGAGCTTTATAACCTCACTACATGATCAATGAGGAGGCATTAGTCGAACTTGCGAAGCTGTTACGCGAATAACGGTATTGCATGAATTGATTTTAAGGCACCTTCTACAAATCAGTATCTTATTTCATTTCCCCTTTTTCCTGAAAACCCTAATCATGTCTCTTAAGTCTCTTGCTTGAACTTGACATCGTATTACCCTGAATTTAGCACGCATGTTCGCACCCATGTGCTAAAGGGGGTCATCTATTGGGCAAGAAACGGGAGTTTATTCGTAAGGTCATCGAGCCGCATGAGGGACAACGAGCCGTCATCGACCGCCCGACGCGCTTTCAGGTCATCGCCTGCGGGCGGCGCTGGGGCAAAACTGAGTTCGGCAAGCTGATGGTGTCGAAAGGCATCGCCAACGGCGTCGATGTCTGGTGGGTCGCGCCGACCTACAAGATGAGCAGCACCATCTGGCGCGCCTTTCGTGGCGAGTTTGGCGACGAGGCGATCTACGTCAACGGCTCAGAACGCTATCTGGAATTCGAGAGCGGCGCAACCCTCACGCTCTGGACCGGCGAGAGCGCCGACACCATGCGCGGCGGCGCGCCGGGGCTGGTGATCGTCGATGAGGCCGCCATGATCCGCGACGCCGAGATGTGGCCCGCCATCATCCGCCCCGCGCTGACCGACCACAGCGGCAGCGCCATCTTCCTGTCCACGCCGCGCGGGCGCAACTGGTTCTGGGAACTCTATAACCGGGGGCGCGATCCTGAGTTCCCCCAGTACCGAAGCTGGAACTTCCCGACCGCCGCTAACCCGCTCATCAAGCCGGAAGAGATCGAGGAAGCGCGCCAGACCTTGCCCGACCGGCTCTTTCGGCAGGAATATCTGGCCGAGTTCCTCGACGACGCGGGCGGCGTTTTCCGGGGCGTGGCCGAAGTCAGCCGCCTCGACCCGCGCCCGCTGCCGAAACCCGGCGCGCGTTACATCGGCGGCATCGACTGGGGCCGCTCCGGCGATTTCACGGTCTTCACCCTGATCGACGCCGACACGCGCGAGCAGGTTTTTCTCGACCGCTTCCAGAAAATCGGCTGGGAAGTGCAGCGCGGGCGCATCAAAGCGGCCTGCGACCGCTGGCGTCCGGCCTTCATCAACGCCGAAGCCAACAGCATCGGCGAGCCGAACATCGAAGCCCTGCGCCGCGACGGTCTGCCGGTTCGCGCCTTCCAGACCACCACTGGCTCGAAAGGCCCGCTGATCGACGACCTCGCGCTGGCGATTGAGCGCGGTGACATTACCCTGCTCAACGACCGTGTTCAGATCGCCGAACTTCAGGCCTATGAGCTGGAACGCCTGCCGTCCGGCGCCTATCGCTACAGCGCGCCCGCTGGCGGCCACGACGACACCGTGATCGCGCTGGCGCTGGCCTGGCACGGCATCCGCCACGGCTACGCCGCCCGCGTCGAAGCCAACCCGCTCTACGGCTAGAAAAGGACTGAGGACTGAGTGAAAAGCATGGACAATCCCTGTTCGGCTTTCGCTGCTGTCTTCGGTATTCGTATTGACTCAGTCCTCAGTCCTCGGCCCTCAGTCCTTCTTTATCTCGTGGAGGTTCCTATGCCTGCTGTCTCGCCCGTTTATCCGCTCGACGACATCGCCGCCAGCACGCTCATCGACCAGCTCGGCGACGATGAGCGCATTCGCCGTAAAGCCGACATCGACCGCGCCTTCGCCTACTATGAAGGTCGCCATCGGCTCCCGCTCCGCGCCGAGCCGGACGGCAGCAGCAGTTCGGTCATCCTCAACCTCGTCGGGCAGGCCCTCGACGATCTGATCGAGTTCATGGGCGCGCCGCGCTTCGAAATCCCCGGCGCGATCACCCGCGCGTTGGAGCCGGGTGGCCGCCTGATCGTCACGCGCGCCGACCATCAGCGCTGGCTCGACGACTGGTGGGATCAGCACGATCTGGCCGAGTTTGTCGCCGACCTCACCCTGAGCGGTTTCATCGCCGGACACGTCTTCGTCCGCCTGCACCGTGACGCTGACGGCCAGCCCGACGCCGACCTGCTCGACCCGCGCGCCGTCACGGTTTTCTGGGAGGCGAGCAATCTCCGCCGCCCGCTCTGGTATCGGCTGACGTGGCAGAGCGGCGACTCGCTGCTCCGTCAGGACATCGTCCCCAACCGCCTGCTTCCGCCCGAACGCTGCGTCCCCGGCAGTCTGCCCGACGGCTGGCAAATTCTCGAATACCAGTCGCTCAACGGGGCGATCATGACCCTGCGCGCGCAGGACGCCTGGAACGCGCCGTTCGCGCCGATTGTCGAGTGGAAAAATCGCCACGCGCCGCACCAGTATTATGGTCGCTCCGACGCTCGCCTCGACCTCAACGACGCCGTCAATTTCACCGCGTCCAACGTCAGCAAGATTCTCAAGCACCACGCCGGGCCGCAGACGATTGTCACCGGCGCGCGGCTCGACGAGCGCGCCCAGACCGGCCCCGGCACGATCATCAACGACCTGCCTGCCGACGCGAAGGTTTACAATCTCGAGATGCAGTCTGACCTCGCCAGCAGCCTCGCCTACCTCGACAAGCTCGAAGCTCGCTTCTTCAGCGCCATGCAGGTCGTCGATCTCGGCACGATCAAGGATCGTCTCGGCCAGATCACCAACTTCGGCGTGCGGATGCTTTTCATCCGCATGACCAACCTGATTGAAGCGCGCCGTCGGCTGTACGGCAGGGGACTCGAAGCTGTCAGCAGCGCCGTCATCGCCCTCTCCGGCCAGCCGGTCGCGCAGGTCAACGCGCTCTGGCCGGACGCGCTGCCGGTCAACCGGCTCGAACAGGTGCAGGCGCTGACCCGGGAACGCGCCCTCGGCGTCGTCTCGCGCCAGACGGCCAGCGCCGACCTCGGACGTGACTTCGACGCCGAGCAGGCCCGCCTCGCCGTCGAGACCGGGGCGAGCCAGTCCGCTTGATGTTGCCGCTGCGCCCGACCCTCGTCCTTCAGCGAGGGTCGGGCCGATTTCCGAAAAACCGATAAAACCGGTCGACATAATCGCAAAACTGACGATAATGTTCTATGATCTCCCGTTATATAACACCGGCCTGTACCCTCTGGAGATCGAACTTGAAGGCGAAACTGATTGTCGTGTTCGGCCTGCTGCTGATTTCGGCGCTGGCGCTTAGTTTTACCCGCGCGTTTATCTCGGCGGCGCTGGCTGGCGGCGGCTGTGTTCGGGATGGCAATCCTGACGAAACCGTCACCTGCGCCAACGTCGATACGCAGGAAGACATCACCACCAGCGGCGGCAGCGACAGCGTCTCGGTCGATAATTCGGACATCGGCACTATCGACACCGGTGATGGCAATGACTTGATTCAAACCAGCGGCCCGGCGACCGGCACTGACTTCATCTATGAGGACGATCCATCCGGCTTCTCCACCATCGGCGGCATCAATGCCGGTGAAGGGAATAACACCCTTCATCTTCAGAACTCGATCATCGGCAATGACGATGGCGGTCTGGGCTTCGATACGCTGGGTGAAGGAATCACAGTCGGCGGCGGCCACAATCGTATTGACATTGGACATTCGCTTGTCGATAGTATTCAGGGCGGCGACGGGAATAATACCATCACTATCACCGACGGCGCTCTGGTCGGCATCACGACCCTCGGTAACGGCGATAATCAGGTCTCTGTCAGCGGCGGCAGCCTGGCCTACGCCGTTGGCTCAGGCAATGGGAATAACGCTGTCGTGGTTGACCAGGACTCAGGAGTTTTCTTCGTCCTCACCGGCGACGGCAACGACACCATCGATACCAACAACTTCACCTATCTGCTTGACGTTGGGAATGGTGATGACTCCGTCACGATGGGCGCTGAAGCGTGTAACTGTGAGACCTCGGCCTCGCTGTTGGACGGCGGCGACGGCTATGACGTGCTGACCTTTAAGTTCAAGGTCGGCAGTCAGGAGCAAAAGGACAGCTTCAACGCGCTCGTCGATGGCGATGCCAGCAGCGGTACTGTCTACTTCGGTGGTCACTACTACCAGTGGGCTAACTTCGAGGAGCTGGAATTTCTGCTCAGGGTCGCCCGCGCTTCCGGCCATGATGATGTCGAAGTGAATGTGCTTAAGGACAGCCGCCTCAATAACCTCGACCTCGCCGCGCCAATTGCCATTTACTGCAAGGCGGGTCAGATCGAGGGATGGGTCATCGACCCGGCCACGGGCGCTGGCAGTCAGCAGTTTGTCGCCCCGATCAGCGCCTTCCCGGCGTCGAGCAGCGGCGTTGACGGCGCGATCAACGGCGATCAGGCGACCATCAGTTATAGCGGCTACTCGTTCAGCTTCCCGGCAGCCCTCTGCCCCGGCTAACCTTTTCCCGCTGCATCCAGAATCACACGGGCGACCTGCTGAGGTCGTCCGTCTGTCGTCTCGCTGCCGCGTAGGATCGCCTTCAGCGTGGCTTTCCGCGCCCACCATCCCACCAACGATCTCCGTCGGGCATGATGAGGGTCGTTGCGAATTTAAACCGGGCTGTTCTGGCGCTTTCTAGCGGGCTTCAGCCAGCGTCATCTTCCTTGCCGGACGGCTTCCGGCAAGCCGGGGCGATCAGCGAGCCTACGCCAGCGCGAACAGCAGCGTTGTCATTGCCGCGCCGACCAGCGCCCCGGCGATCAACTGCGCCATTGTGTGCCGCCGCAGCTTCAGCCGCGCTCCCCCCACCAGCAGCACCAGCGGAGCCAGCGCCACCGCCGGAGCCGCGCCGTACATCACCCCGGCAGCCACGACGGCGCCGCTGATGCTCATCGTGTGGAAGCTGATCTGCCAGACGACCGTAATCAGGGTCAGGATGGCGATCTGAAGCAGCGTGAACAGGGCGAACAGCGGCATCAACGGTGGCGCGCCGGTCAGAATCAGGGTGAACAGCGCCACGCTCGTGCAGATAATCGTCACGATCAGCGGGCGAATCCGCTCGCGCCGCACCCGCATGTGCAGGTCGCTGATATTGCCCCGGCGGACATTCCAGGCGATATAGATCAGCGGCAGCCAGCACACCAGCGCGCCGTAAACCAGCGCCGACAGCAACGCGCGACCGCCGCCGCTCTCGGCGTGGTGATAGGCAATCGGAAACGCCAGCGCCGCCCATACGACCGGCGGGCTGAGCAGATTAGAGACGGCCCGCGCCCATGACGTGCGCGGGAAATGTACGCCGAAGCGCGCTTGGGTCATGTCCATCACGGCTTATCCCTTCTGGCGTGCAGTATAACCCGACATTCAATGGCGCTTCATTAAGTACGCTTGAACGTTCGGCAAAGTCTCATCCGCGTCGAAATTCGCCTGATGCCATCATCCGCAGCTACAATACCGGTTATGAACGATGAACTGACCGCGCAACTGACCTCAGACTGGCTGATTCCGACTTATGCTCGCCGGCTGCTCTGGCTGGAAACCGACGCTGATACCGTGCAGGTCGAAGGCGCGCGCGGCGACTTTAAGCTGACCTTCCCCGCGCCGATCCTGACTCTCCGCTGGGGCGGCGCTGACGGCCCGGCGCTGACACAGCTTCGCTGGCAGGCCGACAGCCTCGAATGGGATGGCAGCGCCCGCATCGGCGGCTATGTCGATGCCATTCACGTCACCGAGCAGACCGACCTGCCCGACGCGCTGACGATTCTCCAGCTCGGCGGGCAGCCGCTCAAACCCGGCCCGGCCTACCCGACGGCGGCGCAGCGGCGGCAGGTTCCCTATGCGGTGCCGAGCTTCTTCGACGGGATCGACCAGAATGTCGCCGAATCAGTCACGACCTGGCTGGCGTTGACCGACAGCCCCGCGCTCATGCTGGCGCAGGATGCCCTCGTCAGCAAGATTCCTGTCTGGTGTTATGGCTCGCTGGCCGAAGATGACGCGGCGTGGCGTGAGCTGGTCGCGCTGCCGCTCTCGCTCGACGCCATGACGCTCTTCGCCCCCTAGCGCCGCTGCCGCTTCCCCGGATGCCTCGATCCCGGAGACGGCTTTGTAGCGGCCTGATGAGGGTCTTTGCGAATTGAAACCTCGTGACCAACCCGCCGTACAGCCTGAAATATAAGTCGTAGCGGCCTGATGAGGGCCTTTGCGAATTGAAACCTCGTGACCAACCCGCCGTACAGCCTGAAACATAAGTCGTAGCGGCCTGATGAGGGCCTTTGCGAATTAAAAACCGGGGACTGTTCCTGCGGGTTTTAGCTGGCTTCAGCCAGCTTCAGTTTGCTTGCCGGAGGGCTTCCAGCCTCCGGCAGCCGGGCCGAAAAAAGCAGCGTCCCGACGGGAGGACTACCGTGCATAGCTTTCTCCCCTCTCTGCTTGCGGAGAGGGGCCGGGGGT
>CAZZAO010000195.1:0-6742 GCA_964652205.1 uncultured Anaerolineaceae bacterium
CCGCATCGAGCTGTTCGAGACCGGCATTAAGGTCATCGACCTGATGGCCCCGATGACCCGCGGCGGCAAGACCGGCATTTTCGGCGGTGCAGGCGTCGGCAAGACCGTGACTATTCAGGAGCTGATTAACTCCATCGCTTCCCAGCACGCGGGCCTGTCGGTGTTCGCCGGAGTGGGTGAGCGTACCCGTGAAGGCACGGCCCTCTACTACGAAATGGAAGAGGCGGGCGTGCTCGACAAGCTGGCGATGGTCTTCGGCCAGATGAACGAGCCGCCGGGCGTGCGTCTGCGCGTGGCGCTGTCCGGGCTGGCGATGGCGGAATACTTCCGCGACGAAGGCCGCGACGTGCTGCTGTTCATCGACAACATCTTCCGTTTCACGCTGGCGGGCGCGGAAGTGTCGGCGCTGCTCGGTCGTATGCCCTCGGCGGTCGGTTATCAGCCGACGCTGGCCGACGAAATGGGCCAGCTTCAGGAGCGCATCACCTCGACGCGCACCGGCTCGATCACCTCGATTCAGGCCGTTTACGTGCCTGCCGACGACTACTCCGACCCTGCGCCGGTCGCGGTGTTCACGCACCTCGATGGAACGATTGCGCTGGAGCGCGCTATCGCCGCCCGCGCCATCTTCCCGGCGGTCGATCCGCTGGCAAGCACGAGCAAGATTCTCGACCCGCTGATCGTCGGTCAGGATCACTACCAGACGGCGCGTGACGTGCAGCAGGTGCTTCAGCGTTACAAGAACCTTCAGGACATCATCGCCATTCTCGGTATCGACGAGCTGTCCGACGACGACAAGCAGTTGGTGGCGCGCGCGCGTAAGATCGAGCAGTTCCTCAGCCAGCCGTTCTTCGTCGCGGCGCAGTTCACGGGCCGTGAAGGCCGTTACGTCACCATCAAGGAAACCATTCGCGGCTTCCGCATGATCCTCGACGGCGCGGTTGACCACATCGCCGAGCAGGACTTCTATATGGCAGGCGGCATTGACGACGTGCTCCAGCGTCACGAGGCGCGTCAGGCAGCGGGCTAACCCGCTCGAAAGGCAATCCGATGCCCATTCACGTAGAAATCGTCACTCAGGAAAAGCGCATCTTCGACGAGCCTGCCGCTGACCGAGTCACCATCCCGGCGTCGGAAGGCGAGATGACAGTGCTGCCGCATCACGCGCCGGTGCTGACCACGCTCAACTTCGGCGAGCTGATTGTCCACAAAGGCAACGAGCAGGAACGGTTCGCCGTCTATGGCGGCGTGGTCGATGTCCGGCCTGATAAGGTTGTGGTGCTGGCCGATCTGGCCGAGTCGTCGTTCCGGCTCGACATGGCGACGGCAGAAGCCGCCCGCGAAAGCGCCGAGAAGTCGATGAAGGATGGCGTATCGCCGGAGCAGAACCGCGAAGCGACCCTCGCGCTGCGCCGCGCTGACTTGCAGATTCGCATTCAGCGCAAAATCCAGAATCGCGGCTCGATTCTGCGGATCATTCACGAAGAAGACGACGGCGACGACGAAGAATAGCGCCTCGCCTGCTGTTCGCAGTGCATATCTTCACCTCTCATAAGCAACGCCCGGTAAGCGCTCTTTCCGGGCGTTGTTCTGTGTTATACTCTCGTCGGCGTGCTGGATGCGCTTCGTGGCAAGATTACTCAACAGAGTGATGTCGTATGGGCATGTTCGATAAAAAGCTTGGCGTCGATCTCGGCACCGTCAATGTCCTGATCTGGGATAACGAACAGATCGTGCTGCAGGAGCCGTCGCTTGTGGCGCTGACGACTGAAGACGAGCGCATCGTCGAGATCGGCCAGCCTGCGCGCGAGATGCTCGGCAAGGTGGACGAGGAAGATATTCAGGTGATCCGGCCACTTCAGAGCGGCGTCATCGCCGACTACGAAGTGACCGAAGCGATGCTGCGTCACTTTTTCAACAAGATTGCCGGGCGCGTCCGCCTGGTCAAGCCGACCGTCATGATTTCCGTCCCTTACGGCGTCACCAGTGTCGAGAAGCGCGCCGTCCACGAAGCGGCGCTGGCTGCGGGCGCGCGTGAAGCCTTTCTGATCTGGGAGCCGCTGGCGGCGGCGATTGGGGCCGGGCTGCCCGTTGGGACGCCTGCCGGGGATATGATCGTCAATATCGGCGGTGGCATCACCGAGGCCGCCGTGCTGACGATGAACAATATCGTTCGCGCCGAGAGTGGGCGTGTCGGCGGCCTGCGGATGGACGACGCCATCATTAGCTACGTCCGCCGCAAGTACAACCTGTCCATCGGCCAGCCGACGGCGGAGTCGGTCAAGATTCAGATCGGCGCGGCGGTCAATCTGGCCGAAGACATCTCGATTGAGATGCAGGGCCGCGACAATGTCAGCGGCCTGCCGCGCACCGTTACGATCAGCACCGGCGAAGTTGTCGAAGCGATTGCCGAGCCATTGAGTATCATTGCCGATGTCGTCAAGTCAGTGCTGGCGACCACGCCCCCCGAACTCGCCAGCGACATCATTGACCGCGGCATCGTCCTGACCGGCGGCGGCGCGCTGCTGCGCGGAATCGACCAGTTCCTGACCCGCGAAACCGGCGTCCCGGTCTATCGCGCTGAAAATGCCATGATCGCTGTGGCGGTCGGGGCAGGGCGGGCGCTCAATGACCCGGCCATTCTCCGCCGCATCGCTCAGGTCGTCTAATCTCCGCACCTTCAAACCTGCTGTCAGCTTCTGTGACGACGCGGTTTTTCGCGCCCCATAGCTGTCAACTTAAACGGATCAGGCTGGAAAATTGCTGCCGGTTGTGACCGTTTCCCCCTCTCCGCTTGCGGGGAGGGGAACGGTTGTCGGACAGAGCTGCATCTTTCGATCTTGCGCGCTCGGTGAACCGCAGAATTCACCAACCGGACATCGTTCACCCCTCGCCCTGAGGGAGAGGGGCTGGGGGTGAGGGTTTAAGGATAAGCTTAAGTTGACAGCCATGGGGCGCGGTTTTTGCGCCCCATAGCTGTCAACTTAAACGGATAAGGCTGGAAAATTGCTGCCAACTGTGACCGTTTCCCCCTCTCCGCTTGCGGCGTAGCGTGCCGAACGTCTCTTTGTTCGGCAGGAGCCGGAGGCCGCGAAGGGGACAGGGGGAGGGGTCGGATAGGCAGCACGATCCTTAAATTGACAGCTATGGGACGTGACTTCTTGCGTCGCTACGGGAGACTATCCGGTTCACCGTTAACGCGCATGAGAGGGCTACAAATAATTCCTTGCGCTGCCGCTACTCACTCAGCACTCATTGCTCAGCACTCAGCACTTTTTAGACCGCCATCTGCCGGTCGAGCAGCAGCACCTCGGCGGCGCTGCCGACGCGCTCGGCGAACATCAGCGCTTCCATCCGCGTGGTGTCGCCGGAGCCGCTGCCCCAGTTGAACGGGATGACCCAGCGCGGGCGAAGCTGGCGTGTAGCCTCGGCAGCCTCATCGACCGTCATCGTGTCCCGTCCGTTGATCGGCAGGATGGCAATATCAGGGTGCATCGCCGCCATGTCTGGCGTCGGGTGGGTGTCCCCGGCGTAGTAAATGTCATAGTAGTTGGCAGAAATGAGGAAGCCGAGGCCGCTGCTGTTCAGTTCGCCGTGCAGCGGGCGTCCGCTGTCGGCAGGCACAGCCTTGATGCAGGCCCGGCCAATCGTCACGCTCTGCCACGGGCGCAAGACCGCGCAGCCTTCGATTTCCTGCGCGGCGCGGGAGCTGCCGATAATCTGCGTATGTGAGCGCCTGAGCTTGCGAATGTCTGCCGGGGAGCAGTGGCTGTAGTGTTCGTCGCTGAGAAGAATAACATCGGCGCTCGTGTCTGTGCCGGCGATACGCCAGGGATTAATATAAATGAGCGGCGTTCCCTGAATGACAAAACTGCCGTGGCCTAACCAACGAATTTGATCAATCATCCGACGACTGTCCTTCGCGGCGTTGACGAGGAAGAATCCTGCTGACGACGATCCTGACTGACGCTGCTCTCAGGCCGAAGATGCCCACTATAACCCTTCTGAGGGGCATTCTCAAGAGACTCAAGGTTCGAGAATCTCAACGCTAGGGGAGTTGTGTCGGGGGATAACAGGGCTGTATAATTTTTTTACTGGTCATGAGCGCGATGGCGCGCCTGTGTCGCGTCTTATCCCCCCGGCTCTGACCGCATACCGAAAAGTTCCTATACAGGATAATTTCCATGAGTGACCGGCCCTTACCGAATATTCAGCGCCCCCCCGGCATCAAGAGCATTACACCGCCCCCCCCGCCGTCGCGGCCATCAACTCAGGACCTGACGTCCGCATGGAACCCGCCGCACCTCGCCAGCCTCGAGGATACCGGCCTGAACCTGCTCAACGTTGCCGATCTCGTCCTCAAGGTGCTGTACTTCGGCGGTTATATGGCCGGGCATCAGGTGTCGGACATTGTCAAGCTGCCGTTTACCGGCGTCCTCGACTCGGTGATCGACTTTCTCAAGCGCGAGAAGTTCATCGAGGTGCGCGGCGCGGGCGGCCTGGGTGAAGCGTCGTTCCAGTATCTGATTTCGAGTAAAGGCTCCGAGAAGGCGCGCGAGGCGCTCGACCGCTCGCAGTACGCCGGGCCAGCGCCGGTGACGCTCAACCAGTACATCAAGGCGATGCAGGAGCAGAATCAGGAAAAGCTGATCGTCCATCAGGAGCAGCTTCAGGGCGTGCTGCAAAATCTCGTCATCTCCGATGAGATGCTCGGTCGGATCGGCCCGGCCATCAACTCCGGCAAGTCGATCTTCATGTACGGCCCACCCGGCAACGGTAAGACCACTGTCGCCGAGACGATTGGCCGCATGGTCCTCGGCAATAACATGTGGATTCCCTACGCCTTCGACGTCGATGGTCAGGTCGTCCGGGTCTTCGACGGCGTCAACCATGAAGTCGCTGACGATATGGATAAGTTCAAGATCGGAACCGGGATGGTGGCTGACCCGCGCTGGGTGCGCGTCAGGCGTCCGATGATTATGGTCGGCGGCGAGTTGACGCTGGCGGGCCTTGACCTGGTCTACGATGACACCAATAAATACTACGAAGCGCCGTTCCAGGTCAAAGCCAACGGCGGCATGTTCCTGATCGACGACTTTGGTCGCCAGCAGGTGCGCCCGCGCGATCTGCTCAACCGCTGGATCGTCCCGCTGGAAAAAGGCGTTGACTTCCTGACGCTGGCGACGGGCCGCAAGATCGAAATGCCGTTCTTCGTGCTGATTGTCTTTTCGACCAACCTCGACCCTCGTGACCTGGTCGATGAGGCATTCCTGCGCCGTATTCGCCACAAGATCGAAATCGGCGACCCGACTTACGACCAGTTCCGCGAGATTTTCCGGCGCGTCTGTAACGCTAAAGGGATCAAGTATGACGAGCAGGGGCTGGCTTACCTGCTCAAGGAATGGTACATCAACGTTGATCGTCCGCTGCGCGCCGTGCATCCGCGTGACATCATCTCGCAGCTCATCGATATCTCGACTTACCTCAACAAACCGCCGATGCTGACCAAAGACCTGATCGACCGGGCAGCGGCGTCTTACTTCGTTAACCTCTAACCTGGCGACCGATGACTCGGAACTCAGGCGGGTTTTCCGTTTCGCGCCATCTGATCTCGGTGCTGGGCGACGGCGCGACTGTCGTCCAGTGGGGCGACGCGCGCGCGCAGGATATCCTGACGGGCGAGTATCGCACCCTCGGTCGGTTCGATCAAGGCCGACCGATCACCGATGGCGAGTTGGAACAGCTTCGCAGGGCCGGGCGAGTGGATCGCTATAATCGCGCCTTTGTCTGGCTGTTTACGCTGCCTGAACAGAGCCGTTTTCCTGACTTACGCACGCAGGAACGCAGTCAGCACCGCGTTCGCGCCTTCTACCTCAACACCACGCTGTCGGAAGATCAGCTTGATGACGTGCGGATGCGCCTCTACACGCTTGGCCTGTCCGCCGATTACGCTGTGACCGGACATAGCGGGCTGGTCGCCATCATGCGGCCTGACGGCAGCCCGTTCCCCGACATCAAGGCGGCAGAAAATGCCCAGCGCGAGCTGGTGCTGCAAGCCTATGATCTGTTTAAGGAAGCTGCCGTCGCCTTCGTCGATACGGTTTCGGCTTATGGTGAAGACGAGCCGAAGATGCGCACGATGGATCTGACCAACCTCGGCGCGATCATCGCCAGCCAGACGGATGTGACGCTGACGCTCGGCAAACATGCCGTCCTCGCCGTGGCCGACGACTCGATGCGTGAGCCGATCTTCGACCTGCTGGCCGAGATGGGCATCGAGGCGCGTCTGGCAGACAGCGCCAGCGAGGCGCTGGCGCTGCTTGAAGACAAACAACCAGAACTGTTGATCGTCGATTTACACCTGCTTGAGATGCACGCCTGGGAGCTGATCGCCAAAGCGCATGAGATCGCCGGGTTGGAAAACCTGCTCACAGCGGTCATTGCGCCGCCGACCACGACCGAGAATAAGCAGGCGCTCGGCTCAACGCTGGCTGAGGTTGATGCCTATCTGACCAGCCCCTTCAGTATGGCCCGCTTCCGCCTGAGCATCTGGCTCGCCTTCAGGCATCAGGCCGGGATCGATTACTAGAGACGAGCCGGGAGCCGAGCAATGAGAACCGAGAAAAGACCAGATCATTTGCATCTGGTCTTTTTCTAGCAAAGCACTTGACACCCGGTTAAGATAAATTTAGCCTTTTCTCGGTTCTCGGTTCTCGGTTCTCGGTTCTCGGTTCTCGGTTCT
>CAZZAO010000196.1:0-6525 GCA_964652205.1 uncultured Anaerolineaceae bacterium
TGCTGATCGAGCTGAATTTTTCGGTCAGGCGTTTCTCGACGCGCATTCTGCTGATCGGGGCGGGATTTGTGGTCTTCGGGCTGACGTTTCTGCCGTTCCTGCCGGTCGGCCTGCCGGGAATCGTGAACAACGTGCTTCGCTATGTGCCGGTCTCGACCGATTACGGCCTGACGCTGCTGTTCAATGCCTCGGCGACCCTGCGTAACCTGTTTATCGTGGCGCTGCTGCTCTATCCCTTTTTCCAGCGCTCGCCGGATTTGATTCTGCGCTCGCTGCAAGGCTTTCTGTTTTTCGTCACCTTCGCGCCAGCGATGGCGAACGAATACATGCTGCTGCCGCTGGCGCTCGGCACGCTTCGCCCTTCGGCGGGCTTTTACCTCTACACGCTGTGCGCGACGGTTTCCGTCCTCGGCTCGGATACCAACCTTCATCTGGCCGGGATGCACGACTTTAGCTGGAACTTAGTGTGGCTGGCGGCAGGCTTCTGGCTGCTGACGACTCACTTTCAGCTTCGACTCTCACGTCGATCAGCGGCTCGCGCTGCCGTCTGAGTCCGGCCCGGTCGCCGAGGCGCGCGGGCTTATGTTATGATGGCTGCGGCTCTGACTTCAGGATATTGGATCGTGATTGATTCCCTGACATTGATCGCGCGCGGCGTTCTGCCGCCAGCGCACCGCCCGGACGTTCACCTGACGGCTACCGGAACGGGCGGCGCTCTTGTCTATTGGCCCGCTGGCGTGGGCGGGAACATCCGGCGCTCTTACGCCGCCCGCGCGTTCATGAACGCGCGACTCACAGCGGGGCGCAAGGTCGGGCGCAACGAAACCCGAGATTGTTGTTCCTGTTATCGGGATTGTTCCTGTTGCGGTTGGCGGCGCGCAGGTTGTTGGGATTGTTATTGTTCCATGAGCCGCCGCGCAGGACGCGCGCTCCCCGGTGTCCCCACATCTCAGGGGATTACCCTGCCGATGCCTTTTTCATCCACCCGCCGAGCAGCTTGCCGATCTCGGTTGTCTGGTCGGCAGCGAACTGATACTGGTCGGGTGTGGTGTATCTGAGTTCGAGCGCAAAGCGCAGATAGGTACGCAGCATGTCGAATTCTGCGTCGGCTTTCCGAAGGTAGTGCGCTGTTTCGCGGGTCTTGGCGGCGTAGAGCAGGCTCTCGTGGAAGGTGAACACCACCTGTTCCACACGCGCTGCGAGGCGAAAACGTTCCTCACGCGGGAACTTGCGCGTATGTTGCAACAGCCACAGCATGAACGCTTCGGTCTTGACGAAAATCGGTGACTGCTGGGACATCAGGCGACAATCTCCCTGAGCAGCTTGCGCCGCAGCCCCCACGTATCGCCATGCTGAATATGGCCCAACCAGGCCATGACGCTGGCCCGCCCCTGCTCGCGGGTGATCTCGCCTGTCCGGTAGCGCCGCCAGAGCGTCCTGAGATGCCGGCGGTAGGCGATCCCCTTACGCTGCTTGAGGCGGCGGTGCGTCGGATAGACGGTAAAGCCGAGAAACGGGAGACCCTGCTCAACCGGGCGCGGCTGAGCGCGCGGCTCGTGAATCGTCAGCCGCAGCGAAGCGAGATAAGCGATTATCGCCTCGCGCCAGTGGTGGAGCGTGACTTTATCCGGCGCAAACAGCAGAAAATCGTCAACGTAGCGCACGTATCCGTGACAGTGTAATTCGCGTTTGACGAATTGATCGAGGTCGTTGAGATAGACGTTAGCCCAGAACTGGCTGGTGAGGTTGCCAATAGGCAGGCCGCGCGGGCGCAGCGCCGCCAGCAGATCGTCGCCGGGGAAGTAGCGCATCGTGTACTCATCGGTCAGGATTCCGCTGCCGCTGTCGATGATTTTTTCGCACATGCGCAGCGTCGGCGCGCAGGCAATGGTACGGCCCAACACCCCTTTCAGAAGGTCATGGTCGATGGCCGGGAAGAACTGCTGCACGTCGCACGGCAGGACATAGCGATAACGGCGCATCAGGGCGGTGCAGCGGTCGAGCGCGGCGTGCGTGCCTTTGCCGACCCGATTGGCGTAACTGTCGCTGATGAATTTGCGCTCGTAAATCGGCTCGATCACGTTCACGAGGGCGTGATGGGCCACTCGATCCCGAAAGGGCGCGGCGCTGATCTTTCGGCGCTTGACCTCGTGGACGGTAAAACTCCGATAACCGCCTGCCTGCCAGCTTTCGTCCCGGAGTTCACGGTAGAGCGTCGTCAATTCCACGTCGAGGTTACGCTCGAAGGCGGCTGCGGCTGGCGTATAACGTTTGCCCGCGCGCGCTTTGCGCCAGGCTCGATACAGGTTTTCAAATGAGCAGACCTGTGGATAGAGATTGCGATAGGTTTTCACTTCAGATTCCGATTCTTGCGGCCCGCCTTCGGCGGGTAACGGGTTAAAGACGGCGGCTGCGCCGCCCCGGAAACCAGACCAGAAACCAGAGACCAGAAATCAGCGATCAGAGCTAGTCAAGAGAGCGGGCGCAACGAAACCCGAGATAGCTGCTCCAGTCAACGGGATAGTACCAGTCGCGGAGGGCGGCGCGCAGGAGGTAGGGATCGTTAAAGTTCCAAGAGCCGCCGCGCAGGACGCGCTGAACATCTGTTCTATCCCCGCTGTCGGCCTCGCGCCCGTCGTCCGCGCGATAAGGATACGACTGATAGAGCGAGCCTGTCCATTCCCAGACATTCCCGCTCATGTCCTGCGCCCCGACCCACGATGCCCCCGCCGCGATGCTGCCGACATCCGCCGTCCCCTGATTGCTGCTGCGGTTCCAGACAGCCTTAGCGGCGTCCCATGCGTCTCCCCACGGGTAGTCCCAGTCGTCCGGCCCGCGAGCGGCGTACTCCCACTCGGCCTCAGTCGGCAGGCGCGCGCCGCGCTGCGCGCAGAAGTCACGCGCCTCGAACCAGGTGATATTCTCGACCGGATGGCGCGCGCCGTCAAAACCGTTGCCCTGAGCTTTGACGCCGCCCAATCGGTCGAAGTCGGCCCGGGTCGTCTCGGTCAGGTCAAGCCAGAACGGCTGGTCGAAACAGATCTGATTCCCATTTTGCTCGTCATCTTCTTTCGGGTTCGCGCCGATGGTGAAGCAGCCCGCCGGAACCAGCGCCATCGGCACGCCGTCGAAAGCCTGCGTGAACCCGGCGGGATAGAGCGCCTTCCAGTCGTCATTGCTGCCGCCGAACGTCCGGGCGCGCTCAAGCGCCACATCCACAGGGTTCGGCGTCGGCGTATTTGACGGCGTCAGCGTGAAGGTCGGCGTATTTGACGGCGTCAGCGTGAGGGTCGGCGTCAGCGTGAAGGTCGGCGTTGGCGTGTCGGTCGGTGTCAGCGTAAAGGTCGGCGTCTGTGTGAAAGTCGGCGTATTTGACGGCGTCAGCGTGTCGGTCGGCGTCCAGAGGGTGGCGGTCGCGGTCGCCTCGCGGTCGGCTTGCTCGGCTGTCATCACGGCCCGCCGGGTGCGGAAGGCGTCGATGGTCGCGGTGATGTTCGGCGTCGGCGTCGATGTCCAGAGAGTGGCGGTGGCGGTCTGATCGAGCGCGCGCTGCGTGGCGCTGGCGGCGGCGGCCTGCGCGTCGAGCGTATCGGCGATGGCCGCAAGGTCGAGCGTGGCGATAGTCGCAGCGGGCAGCGGCGGATCGCTGCCGGGGACGCCGGACGTGAGAGTCGCCGTCGGCGCAGCGGTCGGTATGGACAGGCTAATCACGGCTGTCTCGTCTGGCTCGTGCGGATCGCTGCTGGCAACGGGCGTGACGGTGTCGGGGGCGTCGGTCTGCGTTGGCAGTCGGGTCGGTTCAGCCGTCTCGGCGCTGGTGGCGCTGGTCAGCGTGGTCGGCAGTACCAGCACCACCAGCGCGGGGGTCTCAGTCGAGATCGCGGTCGGCGCAGCGCTCACGGTCGTCGGCGCAGCGCTCGCGGTCGTCGGCGCAGCACCTACCGCCAGCGCCGTCAGCGTGGTGTCGAAGTCGATTTCGCGCGCCCTGCCGTTCAGCAGGACGGCTGCCAGCGCGACCATCAGCAGCAGCGTCACGACCGCGCCGAGCAGAAGCGGGCCGCGCCGTGAAGGCGGGTGCGTCGGCGGGCGCGTCGGCGCGCGGCTCGGCTGCGACGGCGTCAGGCTGCCCGCCTGTCTTGACGCCCGAAAATGAGGCCGCAGCCCGGTGGCTGGCTGCGCTGCGCCCGCAACCGCGCCCTCGAAGGCCTGCGCGAAGGCCGTCACGGTCGGGAAGCGTTGGGTCGGGTCTTTCGCCAGCGCCCGGTCGAGTACCAGCGAAACCGCCTGCGGGATGTCGGGCCGGTAGGCCTGAGGCGGCGTCGGCAGTTCGTTGAGATGCATGTGCATCAGGTGAACCGGGGTGACGGCCTCGAACGGACGCCGTCCGGTGAGCAGCTCATAGACCATGATCGCCAGCGCGTACTGATCGCTGGCGGGGCTGGCTGGCTGTCCGCTCCACAGTTCCGGCGCGATGTAAGCGGTGGTGCCGATGACGCTGCCGGTGGCGGTCAGCGAAGTCGATTCATTCACCAGTCGGGCGATTCCAAAATCGACCAGATAGGCCTCGCCCTGATTATCGAACATGACATTGCCGGGCTTGATATCGCGGTGAACCACGTTCCGATCATGAGCGTAGTCGAGCGCGCTTGCCATCTGCCGCAGCAGCGCGGCAATTTCGGCCAGCGACGGCAGCGGACGGCCATCGCTGACTGACTCGCGCAGTCGCTCGGCCAGCGAGCCGCCGGTCAGCAGCCGCATGACGACGTAGCTGACGCTGCGCTGCGTGCCGTAATCGTAGATCGGGACGATGTGCGTTTGTTCGAGCGAGGCGACAATTTCGACTTCGCGGGCGAATCGTTTGAGATAGTCGGAGTCCTGCGCCAGCGCGTCAGGCAGCACCTTGACGGCAACCTCGCGGTGCAGACCCGCGTGATAAGCGCGGTAAACCACGCCCATGCCGCCTCCGCCCAGCCGCTCGCGTATTTCGTACTGTCCCAACGTCTGACCAGCGAGATTGTCGGAACTCATGTTGTGCGATCCAGACTGACGATAGAAAAGTATGAGTTGAGTATCTTACTATTATAACGGGCTGCGCCTTTTAGAAAATAAAGGCGAGCAGCGGCAGAATCCAGATTGGATAAGGGCGACCCTCAGAAATTCACGCTCGGCTGATATTCTCCAAAGACGCCGCGTAGCGTCTGACAAATCTCGCCGAGCGTGACGTCATGCTCGACGCAGGTGATGAGCAGCGGCATCAGGTTATCGCTGCCGTGCGCCGCCGTCTCCAACTGGCCGCGCAGCCCGGCGACCGCGCCGTTATCGCGGCTCGCCCTGAGTTCGGCCAGCCGCTGGCGCTGGGCCGCTTCCATCGCCGGATCGACGCGCAGCAGATCGACCGGCGCTTCTTCATCGACCGTGAACTTATTCAGGCCGACGATGACCTGCTCGCCGCTTTCAACCGCCCGCTGATACTGGTAGGCCGCGTCGTTGATTTCGCGGTTGATGAATCCGGCCTCAATTGCCGCCAGCGCGCCGCCCAGTTTGTCAATCTGGTCGAGGTACGCCTGCGCCCGCGCGACAATCTCGGACGTCAGCGCCTCGACGACGTAGCTCCCGGCCAGCGGATCGACGGTATCAGCCACGCCGGTTTCGTAGGCGATGATCTGCTGCGTCCGCAGCGCGACCTGCACGGCGTTCTGCGTCGGCAGGGCGAGCGCCTCGTCCATGCTGTTGGTGTGGAGCGACTGCGTCCCGCCCATGACCGCCGATAACGCCTGCACGGTCACGCGGGCGACGTTGTTCATCGGCTGCTGCGCGGTCAGCGTGCTGCCGCCGGTCTGGGTGTGGAAGCGCAGTCGCCAGCTTTCCGGCTCCTTCGCGCCGAAGCGCTCGCGCATGATCGTCGCCCACAGCCTGCGCGCGGCGCGGAACTTGGCGACTTCTTCGAGGAACTGGTTGTGCGCGTTGAAGAAGAACGACAGATGCGGCGCGAACTCGTCGATGCTCAGCCCGGCGTCGAGCGCGGCCTGAACGTAAGCGATGCCGTCGGCCAGCGTGAAGGCGACTTCCTGCACGGCGGTGCAGCCCGCCTCGCGGATGTGATAGCCGCTGATGCTGATCGTGTTCCAGCGCGGGACGCTGGTTTTGCAGTAGGCGAACAGGTCGGTAATCAGCCGCATCGACGGGCGCGGCGGGAAAATGTAGGTTCCGCGGGCGATGTACTCTTTGAGGATGTCGTTCTGCACCGTGCCGCGCAGTTTGTTTTCCGCGACGCCCTGACGCTTGCCCGCCGCGATGTACATCGCCAGCAGGATCGTCGCCGGGGCGTTGATCGTCATGCTGGTCGAAACCTGATCGAGCGGAATCTGGTCGAAGAGCGTCTGCATGTCGCGCAGGCTACTGATGCTGACGCCGACCTTGCCGACCTCGCCGAGCGCCATCGGGTCGTCGGCGTCGTAGCCGATCTGCGTCGGCAGGTCAAAAGCGACCGACAGGCCGGATTGCCCCTGTTCGAGCAGGAAGCGG
>CAZZAO010000197.1:0-6455 GCA_964652205.1 uncultured Anaerolineaceae bacterium
GATAAACCGATATGAGCTTTCTTGAAACTCTGATCAAATTTGATGCGTTTGCCCTAGCCCGACCTGCCGCAAATGATGCTCAAATGAGCGGCCTGCGGTAAGATCAACAACGCTTTCGAGCCTATAACACGACAGGGACAGACCCATGAACCTCGACCTTGCGGCGATTCGTTCGCATTTCCCCGCGCTCAACCGGCGCGAGGGCGACCGTCTGCCGATCTTCTTCGACAATCCCGGCGGCACGCAGGTTCCCGAAAGCGTGATTCAGGCCGTCGGCGACTACTGGCGGACGATGAATGCCAACAGCGGCGGCGCGTTCGCCACCAGCCGCCGCAGCGATGCGATGGTCAGCGAGACGCGCGTCAAGGTGGCCGATTTTCTGCGCGCGGCCAGCCCGAAGGAGATCGTCTTTGGCGCGAACATGACGACGCTCAATTTCGCGCTCAGTCGGGCGCTGGGGGCGACGTTCGCGCCCGGAGATGAACTGATCGTCACGCGGATGGATCACGAAGGCAATATCTCGCCCTGGCTGCGGTTGGCCGCCGACCGCGGCCTGACGGTCAAATGGGTCGAGGTCAACACAGCGGATGCCACGCTCAACCTCGACAGCCTGGAAGCCGCGTTGAGCGAGAAAACCAGACTGGTCGCGTCTGTTCATGCCTCGAACGCCGTCGGGACGATCAATCCGGTCGGGCGGATTGCCGCGATGGCCCACGCTGCTGGAGCGCTGCACGTCGTCGACGCGGTGCAGAGCGCGCCGCACGTCCCCATCGACGTGCAGGCTATCGGCTGCGATTTCCTGCTTTGCTCCAGCTACAAGTTCTTCGGGCCACACGCCGGAATCCTGTGGGGACGCCACGACCTGCTCGAATCGCTGCCGGTATACAAGGTGCGCCCGTCACACGACGAAGCGCCAGAACGCTGGGAAACCGGCACGCCGGCCTTCGAGCTGATTAACGCCATCGGCGCGACGATGGATTATCTGACGGCGATGGGCCGCGACTACGGCGGTGAATTTCAGAGTCAATTTCCCGGCCTCGGCGGTCGGCAGCTTGAGCTGAAAACGGCGATGGCCGCTTTCTCGGCCTACGAGCGCGAGCTGGTGACGCATCTGATCGAAGTCTTGCGGCGGCTCCCCGACGCGACGATCTACGGCATCACTGACCCGGCGCGCTATGCCGAGCGCGTGCCGACGGTCGTGTTCGCGCTCAGAGGCCAGCGCGCGCAGCAGGTCGCGGAACGTCTGGCCGCCGAAGAAATCTACGTCTGGAGCGGCAACTATTACGCCGTCGAAATCGTCAAGGCGCTCGGCCACGAAACCGATGGTCTGGTGCGCGTCGGGCTGGCGCACTATAACACCCACGAGGAAATTGACCGGCTTGAGGCCGCGCTGCGGACGCTCTAACGCGGCAGACCGCTCTGACTGCGCTCGTTCTCCCGGCAACTGCGGACAGCTTTGCGGCGACCGGGGTGGGGCAGGGTTTCTGGCGCTAAATCGGCTACAATAGCGGCATCGTCCGTTGATCGCTCGCCGTATTATCGAAAGAGCAGCTATGACTTCCTCTTCAGCCCCGGTCGTCCGGGTCTACGGCGTGCCGATGGATCTCGGCCAGATGCGGCGCGGCGTCGATATGGGGCCGAGCGCGATTCGCTACGCTGGCCTGAACAGCCGACTCGAACGGCTCGGTCTGGTGGTCGAAGACGGCGGGAACATCATGGTTCCGGTCGTCGAGCAGATCGACGCGACGCCCGAAGATGGGCTGGCGCACCATGCCGACGATATCGGCAAGGTCTGTCGGGCCGCCTATGAGCGCGCTCGTGAGACGCTGGCAGCGGGCAAGATCGGCATTTTCCTCGGCGGCGATCACAGTATCGCCCTCGGCACGGTGGCGGCGGCGCTCGACCAGCCGCATCGGCTCGGCGTGCTGTGGGTTGACGCGCACGCCGATTTCAACACGCCTGAAACGACGCCGTCCGGCAACGTGCATGGGATGGTTGTGGCCGCGCTGATGGGCCGCTGCCCGCCGAACCTCACGGTTGGCGAGCGGCGCTTGCAGCCCGATCAGCTCGTCATGATCGCTACCCGCGATCTCGACGCGAAGGAACGGGTCGCCCTGCGCGCCAGCGGCATCAAAGTGTTTACGATGCGCGACATCGACGAGCGCGGCATGGCCCGCATCATCCATGAGGCGCTTGACGCGCTGCCTGATGCCGAGGCGCTGCACGTCAGCTTCGACATGGATTCGCTCGATCCGCACGTCGTCGCCGGTGTCGGCACGCCTGTTCCCGGCGGCCTGACCTACCGCGAGGCGCACCTGCTGATGGAGACGCTGGCCGACGATGGTCGTGTCGGCTCGCTCGACATTGTTGAGATTAACCCGATCCTCGATACGGCCAACCGCACGGCGCGCACCGCAGTCGAGCTGGTTGCCAGCCTTTTCGGCCAACGGATACTGTAATGGAAACGCTTTTCTCGCTGTTCGCGCGCGGCATTCTCAGGCTGGCGGGCTGGCGGATCGTCGGCGAGCAGCCGCCGCTGCATAAGGCGGTCGTCGTCGCGGCCTTCCATACGACTAACTGGGATGGGATCATGCTCGTCCTCGCCATGATGGCCCTCAGAGTGCACATCGTCTGGATCGTCAAGAAAGAGCTGATGTGGTTCCCGCTCGGCAACGCTATGCGGGCGATGGGCGCGCTGCCAATTGACCGGCTCGGCAGTCAGGGCGTGACCGACTTCCTCGTTGCTGAGTTCAACCGCCGTGACCACATGATTCTCGTCCTCTCGCCGGAAGGCACGCGCCATAAAGTTACGCGCTGGCGGCGCGGTTTTTACGTCATTGCCGAGCGCGCCCATGTGCCGATTGTGCTGGCGGGCATCGACTATCGGCGCAAGGTCATGGGCTTCGGCCCGAGTTTCGTCCCGTCGGGTGATCTCGATCAGGACGCTGAAATTCTCCGCAGCTTCTACAAGGACTTCACGCCGCTGCACCCGGAAAATGCGGGCGAAATCGCTTTCACCCGCGCCCGCGACGCGGTCGAATAGCTCAATGCGCGGACGAATAGGATGACGAAATCTTATCCCTGGGGCCATGTTGTGCGCGTTATCGGGAACAGGTTCCCCCTCGCTGCTTGCGGAGAAGGGGTCTGGGGGGCGAGGTTAAATTTCCCGCAAAGCTGGAGTTAGGCCATGCCTCGTCTGTTCGGCGCGCGCCGCCGCCCTCAACGTGTGCTGGTTATCGGCCTTGACTGCGCCGCGCCGGAACTGCTGTTCGACCGCTTCCGCGCTGACCTGCCGACCTTCAGCCGCCTCGCCGCGAACGGGACGTGGGGCGAGCTTCAGTCGTCGATTCCCTGCATTACCGTCCCGGCGTGGGCGTCGATGTTGACCAGCCGCGATCCTGGCGTGCTCGGCTGTTATGGCTTCCGTAACCGCGACGATCACTCGTATACGAAGCTATCGAATGCCAGCGCGACCGCCATTCAGCAGCCGCGCGTCTGGGACTACCTCACCGAAGCGGGGCGCGAGTCGGTCGTGCTGGCTGTGCCGCAGACCTACCCGCCGAGGCCACTCAAGGGACATCTGGTGACAGATTTCCTCACGCCGGGCATCGAGAGCCAGTTCGCCTATCCTGCCATTTTCAAGCAGGAAGTTCTGCGAATCGCGCCGAATTACCCGTTCGACGTGCGCGGCTTTCGCACCGACGATAAGGCGTGGCTGCTCCAGCAGATCATCGACCTGACCGAGCAGCAGTACCGGCTGGCGCTCCACAGCCTGAAAAGCAAGCCGTGGGACTTCTTCATGCACGTCAATATCGGCGTTGACCGCATTCACCACGGCTTCTGGCGCTATTTCGACCTGGCGCACCGCCTTTACCAGCCGGGCAATCGGTTCGAGAACGCCATCCGCGATTATTACGTGATGGTCGATCAGTTCGCCGCGCAGATGATTGAGGCGGCGGGCGACGGCACGACTGTGCTGGTCGTCAGCGACCACGGCGCCAAACGGATGGACGGCGGCCTCTGCCTGAACGAGTGGCTGTGGCGGAATGGCTGGCTTGCGCTCAAGACGCCGCCGAAAGAGGGCGAAATCCGCTCGTTCGAGGCGGCTGATGTCGATTGGTCAAAGACGCGCGCATGGGGCGCGGGCGGCTATTATGGGCGCGTGTTCCTGAACGTCGCCGGACGCGAGCCGCAGGGTGTCATCCCCGCCGATCAGTACGAGGCCGTCCGTGACGAACTGGCGTCAGCGCTGGCCGCAATTCCTGACGCCGACGGCCAGCCGATGCCTACCCGGACGTTCAAGCCAGAGCAGATTTATCAGCAGGTCAACGGCGTCGCGCCGGACTTACTGGTTTACTTCGGCGGTTTACACTGGCGCTCGGTCGGCGGGCTGGGCTACGACACCGTCTACACGCTCGACAACGACACCGGCCCGGACGACGCCAACCACGCTGAAAACGGTCTGTTCATTCTCTGCGAGTCAAACGGGCGCGGGCGTGGTTGCGTCGAAGGCCAACAGTTGATGGACGTCGCGCCGACGATCCTCGCGCGCCTCGGCCTCAGGCCGCCAGCCACGATGCAGGGTCGGGAGATTGCCTGAGATGACCCGCTCACCTGCTGGATTTCGCCGCTGGCTGCCGCTGATCGTCCTGATCGGCGCGCTGGCGCTGACGTTGATCGCCCTGCTCATGCGCGGACTCGATCTCGGCTTCAGCGGCGACCTGCTCGATTACGCCTATCACTACGACCGCTTCGGCACTTTTGGCGGGATGCAGTGGCTGGTGACGGAGCATCTGCACCGGCATCTGCTGGCCGGGCTGTTCTCCGCGCCGATTGCCTACCTGTTCCCGTTCAGCGGGCCATCGACCGCCTGGTACAGCTACGCTGTCCTCGTCCATTTCGCCAACGCAGTGATGGTCTACGGGCTGGCGACGACGATTCTGCGCGGGCAGCGTCGCTGGCTGGCGCTCGGCGCGGCGCTGATTTTCGCCTTCTACGCGCTTCAGACTGAAACACAGCTTCGCTTCCCGACCAGCGGCCACCGCAATTCGGCGCTGTTTCTGGCGCTGCTGTCGCTGTGGCTGCATCTGCGCTACGTGCGCGGCAGGCGGCGCAACCACTGGTGGCATGAGCTGTCGCTGGCGGCCTACGTCATCGCGCTGATGACCTATGAGCAGACGGTGCTGTTCTTCCTGCTTCACCCGCTGATCGCCTGGTTTGAGGATCGGCATAACGGCACGCTCGACCGGCCTGCGCCGTGGCTCGCCCGCGTCGCGCTCGACTCGCTCTGGTATCCCCTGATCGTGGCGGGCTACCTGTTTCTGCTGCGCGTTCTATTCCCGCCGGGAGACGATCTCTCGCTCGCCCCGCAGCGGCTGCTGGCGCAGATTGGCGGCGGACTGGGCATGATCTTCTCGCCAACCGTGTATGCCGCCCTCATCGGCCCGGCGCTGATCGGCGGCGCGCTGATCGTCACCGTCGGGCTGTTTGTCGGGACGTTCGCGCTTGTGTTCGGCGTCGCTGCGGCGGAACCCGCTGCGCCGCGCCGCGATGACACCCTCAATCTCGCCTACCTGACGCTGTTCGGACTCGGCATCGTCGTCGCCATCATTCTTGGCGCAGCGCCGACCTCGTGGATCATCCCGGAGAACCCGCGTATCATCTATCCAGCGGGGATCGGCGTGGCGCTGCTGGTGACGGGCGGCGTCTCGCTGCTGCTCGCGCGCGTTCCGTCAGCGGTCGCGCGCCGTGCCATCCTGGCGCTGATCGTCGCCGCCGTCGTCGGGACGGGCGCGACGCGGCTGTTTCAGCAGCGCGAGGTCGTCGCTCACGAGAACGACATCCGCCAGCAGGTGCTTGATGCCGTCAAGGCGGCAGTTCCGGCGTTTACGGGCGAACTGCGGCCTTATTTCCTGCTCGTGACCGACGTCAGCCCGGATGATCTGTACCTGCACGCGCAGGACATCGTCTTTCCGCTGCTGTTCGACCGGCTCTATCAGACTGACGGTATTTTAGCGGATGCCGTTTTTTATGGCCTCGACCGCCGAAACGCGCCCGATTCGGCGGCGGGGCAGCGAGCCTACAACGGCCAGTTCATCTCGGCTGGCCCCGACGGCCTCTATTCGCCGACCTCGCCGCACATCGCCATCGACCCGGCGCGGCTGGTGATCGTCCGTTACGACAGCGCGACTGGCCGCGCGACCGTGCTCGACCAGCTTCCGACGGATGTACTCGAACGCGGCAACCTGATCGCCTTCACGCCGTTCGGCTGGAAAACCAATCGCAATCTGATTGCTGCGCCTTAACCGACCGTCGGGTTATTCCTCTTACCGAGGCCATTCTCTAGCTTGTGGTTTTGAGCTGGCTTCAGCCAGCTTCATTCCTCTTGCCGGATCGCTTTAGCGTCCGGCGCACTGACCGGGCAGCACTCGAAAGCCAACCATGCTGCCGGATCG
>CAZZAO010000198.1:0-955 GCA_964652205.1 uncultured Anaerolineaceae bacterium
CTGTTCGCCCTGCGGGTCGAGACGCCGCTTCGCGGCGCGAACGAGGCCATACCACGTCGTCTCCCGGTGGGAGAGGGGAGAAAGATAGGCGACAGCCCATTTTCACAGGAGTCGGATGGCCCGGCGCAGCCGTTCGATAGTCCAATCGCCGTCATGATGCCCTACGACAGATCGCGTCAGGCCGGGGACACTACGGCGGACACGAACAATCGTGTCCTTACAAAGTAATCCCTGCTCGGCTGGCTATCGCGCGGCAGCAACAGGACGACAGGACGTCGATTCCCCTACGCCGGGGCAATCTCCACTGGTCAGGCGATCAACTTCGGCTATACTGATACTGCTGCCGGGCGCGTGACAATCACGCGCAAACGGCGCGCACAACCGTCTAACATAGGGAACAAAAGCAGGTTCTATGCCCGACATCCCTCAGGAAACCCGACGTGTTGCCTCTGACGCGAACGCCAACCGACAGCGACACGTCAACCTCGTCCAGGACGTCGCCGAGCGCATCACTCACAGCGTCAGTCAGGTCATCATCGGCAAACGCAATGAAGTTCGGCTGACCGTCCTCGGCCTGCTCAGTCAGGGCCACATTCTGCTCGAAGACATCCCCGGCGTCGGCAAGACGATGATGGCAAAGACGCTGGCGAAGTCGATTGGCTGCACCTTCAACCGCATCCAGTTCACGCCGGACATGCTGCCGTCGGACGTCACCGGCGTCTCGCTGTTCAACCAGAAAACGCGCGAGTTCGAGTATCGCGCTGGCCCGATCATGGCGCAGATCGTCCTCGGCGACGAGATCAATCGCGCCACGCCAAAAACACAGGCCGCGCTGCTCGAAGCGATGGAAGAAAAGCAGGTGACGGTTGACGGCGTGACCTACTCGATGGAAGAGCCGTTCATGCTGGTGGCGACGCAGAATCCCATCGAGTATGAGGGGACGTTCCCGCTGCCG
>CAZZAO010000198.1:965-6432 GCA_964652205.1 uncultured Anaerolineaceae bacterium
GAAGCCCAACTCGACCGCTTCATGCTCCGTATCCAGCTTGGCTACCCGACCCCGAACGAAGAAATGACGATCCTGACCTCGCAGCAGCAGGAACACCCGCTGAACAGCACCTTTCAGGTCGTCAACGTGCAGGAACTGCTGGCGGCGCAGAAGGCCGTCCGCGAGGTCTATCTGGCTGACGAGGTCAAGCGCTACATCATCGATCTGGTCAACGCCTCGCGTCAGCACCCCGACGTTTACCTCGGCAGCAGTCCACGCGGGTCGCTGGCGCTGATGCGCACCTCGCAGGCGCGCGCCGCGATGGCCGGACGCGACTACGTCATCCCCGACGACGTTAAGGCGCTGGCCGAAGTGACGCTGGCGCACCGGGTGATCGTCGGCCCTGCCGCGCGGATTAAGGACATTTCTTCGCGGACGGTAGTTCAAGAGATCCTCGCCAACACGCCCGTGCCGGGCGCATCCGCATACCATTAATGAAGAACCGAGCGTCAGGAACCGAGAACCGAGAAAAAGCGGGAATGCCGGACGACTTGATTTCCAGCGTTGAGCGGGTTGTTCTGCTCAGGCTGCCCAGTCAATCCCGGCCTCGTATGACGCGCTCGGCTCGCGGCGCTCGCTTCTCGGTTCCTGTGCTTTACTAACCTCATGCAGAACCGCCGCAACACCATCTACGCGCTGCTGATTGTCTGCCTGCTGACGGGGCTGTTCACCGGACGCGCGTTCTTTTTCAACCTGGCTTACCTGCTCGGCGCGCTGCTGGCGGTCTCCTTCCTGTGGGCATGGCTATCGGTGCGCTGGATCAGCATCAGCCGCAAGACGCGCGCCCGCCGCGCGCAGGTCGGGCGAACGCTCGACGAAGCGTTCATCGTCCGCAACCGGACGATTCTGCCCAAGCTGTGGCTCGAAGTCCGCGACCATTCCGACCTGCCCGGCCACCGCGCCAGTCACGTCGTCCCGGCGCTCGGCGGACGCTCAACCTATCGCTGGTACGTCGAGACGCCCTGCCTCGTGCGCGGCGAATTCACGCTCGGCCCGATCACGCTCCTCAGCGGCGACCCCTTCGGGCTGTACCTTGCACCGCGCAAGCTGGCCGCAACTTCGCGGATCGTCGTCTACCCGGCGACCGTCAATCTCGCCAAAGTTGAGCTGCCGATGGGCCAGCTTTCGGGCGGCGACGCGCGGCGGCGGCGCGCGCATTTCGTCACGACCAACGCGGCAGGGGTGCGCGAGTATGCCTACGGCGACAGTTTCAACCGCATCCACTGGCCGTCGTCGGCGCGGCGTGACGAGCTGATGGTCAAGGAATTCGAGATCGACCCGCTGGTTGACGTCTGGCTGATGGTCGATTTCTCGGCAGCGTCGCTGGTCGAAGACCCGTCGGTGCAGCGCGTCGGCCCGAACGAAGTGATCGTGCCGACCAGCCAGGATATCCCGCCCTCGACCGAGGAATATAACGTCGTCATCGCGGCATCGCTGGTCAAGTTCTTTATCGATTCGGAGCGCGCGCTCGGCTTCGTCGCCTACGCGCCCAACCGCGACGTTCACCAGCCGGAACGCGGCAACCGCCAACTCACGCGAATCTACGAGACGCTGGCCGTTGCGCGCAGCCGCTCGCCCTACTCGCTCGAACAAATGTTAATGCTGGAAACGCCGAACTTTTCGCGCGGGACGACGCTGGTTATCGTCACCTCGTCGCTCGACTCGCGCTGGGTGATCGCCGCGCAGATGCTGTCACGGCGCGGCATCAGGCCGATGGTCATCCTGACCGATCCACTGACCTTCGGCGGCTCGACACCGAGCGATGAGACACGAGCCATGCTTCGCCACGCCGCCATCCCGACGATCCACGTCCATCGCGGCGATGATCTGTCCGCCGTGCTTCAGCAGCGCCCGATTTAGCCGTGCCGCCACCAGCGATACTCGCCCACGCGCTGGTAGCCGAGCATTTCCGGCTCCAGCGCCGCAACGTCAGCAGCAGGGATCACCGCGCCGACCAGCCCGGTCGCTTCAAGCTGTCGCGCCAGACGCAGGTTTTCGCGCGTCCGCTGACCTTCGAGCCACAGCCCGGCGTAGCTGAAGGTCTCCACCGGGATGAGGTGCAGACCGTCAAGGCTGTCGATCCCTCGGCCTTCCGCCGCCGATACGAACAGCCACGAGGTCGAGGTTTCCGGCGCGTATCCAGCGGCGGCGAAAGCCCGCTGGCTGCCGAGATTGCCGATGCGAATCAGCGCGCGGGCAAAATCGACGTCGGCTGTCGCTTCGGTCAGGCGGCGCGCCAGCTCGCGGCCAATGCCCTGTCCCTGCCAGACTGGAGCGACAGCCAGCAGATCGACTTCCAGCCGGCACAGATTATCTTCGGACAGTGTCGTGAAACCATCGACGAAACCGAGGATGTGATCGCCATCGACGGCGACCCGTGTCGCGTGATTAAGATGCGACAGAACCCCGGCAATTCGGATACGGTCAGCGGAGTCATCCGGCCAGACGGCGCGCATCACATCGGCGATGCCCGGCGCATCGGCTGCGGTTGCTGAACGATACTCAATCACAGCCTGCGCCTCGGCGTACAAGCTGCGCTACAATACAGGGAGATTGCGCATTGGGGCTGTTCACGAATCATGATCGCATCTCGGTCAATCCTAACGTGATGATTGATAAGTCGGCCATCAAAGGCATCCAGATTCCCGTCGAACAGGCCATTGATGAACTTAACGGGGGCTGGACTGCCGAAGCAATTCTGGACGCACGTCCGCGCCTGACACCGGGCGACATTCAGGCGGTACTCGCTTATGCCGCCGACACCGCTTCTGAATAACACGCACCGCCTGAACTGAAACCTGCAATGACGATAGCCAATCATTCCAGCAGCGCCAGTGAGACCCAACGCGGGCGCAACCGATATCTATACCTGTGCGTGTTTGCGGGCGGAATGAGCACGCTGGCCGTCGAGATGTCCGCCTCGCGCACGCTCGGCGACGTCTTCGGCGCGAGCAACCTCGTCTGGGCGAATGTCATCGGTCTGATCCTGCTCTACCTGACCATCGGCTATTTCGTCGGTGGGCGCTGGGCCGACCGTTCACCGTACCTGTCCACGCTCTACCGTATCCTGATCTGGGGCGGCTTCCTGAGCGCGTTGATCCCGCTCGTCTCGCGTCCGGTGCTGACGCTGGCCGCGCGGGCAGTCGTTGGCGCAGAAGCCGGACTCGTCCTCGGTTCGTTCATTTCGGTGCTGGTGCTGTTCTCCATTCCGGTCACGCTGCTCGGCTGTGTCTCGCCGTTCGCCATCCGACTGGCCGTAACTGACGTGGCAACCACCGGGAAAGTCGCCGGGCGTATCTCGGCCATCAGCACCATCGGCAGCCTGCTCGGCACGTTTCTGCCGGTGCTTGCGCTGTTCCCCGCCGTCGGCACATTCCGCACCTTTCTGATTTTCGCCGCCATCCTCTACGGAGTCGGGTTCGTCGGCCTGTGGCGCGAGCGTCGCATCGCCGCGCTCAAGCTGGTCTGGATGCCGATCCTGATCGGCGGGCTGTCGTTCATCGTCCTCAACGGCCCGCTGCGCCAGCCCAACAAAACAGTGATGCAGACAGTCGGCGCGGACGGCAAAATCACGCGCACCGTCACGACCAATACTCTGCTCTACGAGGACGAGAGCGCCTACAATTACATTCAGGTGCAGGAAGACGCCTATGGCAACCGCTACCTCTATCTCAACGAAGGTCAGGGCATCCATAGTCAGTGGAACGCCACGCAGATCGCCTATGGACGGACGTGGGATTTCTTCCTGACCGCGCCCTACTTCAACGCGCCGCCCTTCCGCCCTGCCGATGTCCAGTCACTGGCGATTATCGGGCTGGCAGGCGGGACGATTGCGCGACAGTATATCGCCGCCTACGGCAATCTTCCCATCGACGGCATCGAGATCGACCCGGCCATTATCGAGGCGGGCGCGCGCTTTTTCGACATGAACGCCGAGAAGATGCCGAGCCTGACCGTCTACGCGCAGGACGGACGGTACGCGCTCAACCGGCTCGATAAACGCTACACGGTCATCGGCATCGACGCCTACCGACCGCCGTACATCCCGTGGCATCTGACGACAGTTGAGTTTTTCGGCCAGGTGCGCGCTCACCTGACAGATGACGGCGTGGTGGCGATTAACGTCGGGCGCACCGACACCGACCGGCGGCTGATCGATGCCATGACAGCGACGCTGCTGCAAGTTTTTCCGAGCGTCCACGCGATGGATGTCCCCTACTCGTTCAACACGATTCTCGTCGCCACCGTCCAGCCGACAACCGATCAGAATTTCCGCGACAACCTCGCCCTGCTGCCGCCGAACGCGCCAAACATCCTGACCGGCGCGCTGACGCTCGGCGTCGCGTCACTCGTGCCGGTACGCGCCTCGGACATGGTCTTTACCGACGATAAAGCGCCGGTCGACTCGCTGGTCGATTCGCTGGTAGTCAATTTCATTCTGGCGGGCGGCGCAGAGCAGCTACAAACCAGTGATTAAGAAAAGAACCGAGAGCCGAGACAAAGATGAGTTCAAGCGCTCTGACCCAGCCGCAAACTCCCGATACGGCTGATTCCGCGACCCACATTCCGCGTATTCTAGCCCTGATGCTGCGTACTTTCATCGGGCTGGCGATTCCGCTGCTGCTGGTGATGATCGGCACGCGGCTGTTGATGACGCCGCTGTTCTTCAGCTTCGAGTATAATCGCGCCGACTTCCCCGCCGACTTCTACGGTTTCACACGCGAGGATCGACTGCGGTACGCGCCCTATGCCACCGAGTACCTGACCAATGGCGCAGACATCGACTTCCTCGGCAGCCTGACCTTCCCCGACGGCAGCCCACTGTTCAACGCGCGCGAACTGCACCACATGCGCGACGTCAAGGCGCTGACGCAGGTCGCCTTCCTGGTCACGACGGCGATTGGCATCCTGTGGCTGATTTCCAGCGCCCTGTTGTGGCGAGCGAGCCGCCGTGATCTCAGAATGGGGCTGCGCGCCGGAGCGCTGCTGACGCTCGGCTTGATCGTCGCCATCGTCGTCGGGTCGATTACCAGTTGGGACACCTTTTTCACTGACTTTCACCGGCTCTTCTTCGCCCAGGGGACGTGGCAGTTCCTCTATTCTGACACGCTGATTCGGCTGTTTCCCGAACAGTTCTGGTTCGACTCGGCGCTGGTTATCGGCGGATTCACGGTCGTCAGCGCCGTCGCGCTGCTGGTCGCAGCGTGGGCAATGCCGCCCTCACCCCCGCCCCCTCTCCCAGAGGGAAAGGGGTGAAGCGTCTGTGGTCATAAGCATTCGCTTTTCTTCGGACGTACTTCTCTGAATGGCAGCCCACAGTCTTTTGGCGCCCCCATATCCAGCTTACAGTCGTGTCAAGTCAAAGGGTCAGGGCGCAGGGCAAACGCATCAAATTTGATCGGAGTTTCAAGAAAGCTCATATCGGTTT
>CAZZAO010000199.1:0-6400 GCA_964652205.1 uncultured Anaerolineaceae bacterium
AACCGATATGAGCTTTCTTGAAACTCCGATCAAATTTGATGCGTTTGCCCTGACGGATATCGGGATAACTGTTGAGGGAAGCTATGTCGTCAGGGCATAATCGCCTATAATGTTAATAACCTGATCCGCGAATTTAAGTCTTTTGCACACTGTACACCGCGCGATTTCGCCGCTGCTGCGCCGACCTATTTTGAACTTCGGCAAAATGAAGATGGGTGCGATTTCATGAAGCATTACTTTAACTTATCTTACGCAGGGTAAGGCAGGAAGCTCGTCGAGGAGTTCGAGGCGCATTCCTGTTCGGTCGGCGGAGCTATGATCTCCTGGCTCCTGAGGCGTCATGGAGTTGGGCAGCAGCCCCAAAGGATAAATTCTCATGCAGGAACTGTTAGTGGACTTCATCACCTCGCTGGATGGTTACGGCGGCGCGGAAGGGTGGCCCGGTTGGTGGGGGCTGGAAGGCCCCGAATATCTCAACTGGCTCGGTCAGGAGTCCGAACGCAATTATACGATCCTGATGGGAGCGAACACCTACCGTGAAATGCTCGGATTCACCGCTCAAGTTGGGACAGCGGAATCGGAGCTGGGAAGCGAAGAAGAAGCCAGTCTGGATGAATTTGCCAGAGCGTCCAAGCTGGTATTCTCCTCGACGCTGCAACCGCCGCTGATGTTGGCGAATACCCGGCTCATCAATGGAGATGCGGTCGAGGTGGTGAGAACGATGAAGCAGGAAGGCAGCAGCCCGTTGACCACCCTGGGCAGCATCAGCCTGTGTCGGTCGCTTCTCAAGGCAGGCCTTGTTGACCGTTTCCGGGTGGTCGTCTTCCCTGTGATTACCGGGAGCACCGGCAGCGACCGGATCTATGATGGTTATCCCGATGTTGCCCTCGATATGATTTCCAGCCAAACCTTCGACGGCAGGATTCAACTGCTGGAGTATGTCCCCAGAGTGCTTGCCGGCCCGCCGGGCGTGAGCAGCCATCCCTGAAGTCAGGGAACATTAACCCGCTGTAGGCTGCCGAAGGGCAAAACGCTCCAGGTTTATCGGCCTAACGGACGCTCGCAGTACGCGCCGCGATAGGGGCGGCTTGCCCCGCCCGCTCGAATAGAACAATCAGCGCAAGAACGCTGATTGAACGCAGTGGCTGAAAATATTGCTGATTTTATTTTCCCGCTGTCGTTAGCGCCGTCAGGCGGCGCAGATGCGGCTGGAGCGCTGGATAGAGTTCGCGGTAGACCTCGAACAGCCGTGAGTACGTTTCGACAGCCGCGGCATCGGGCGTGAAGGCGCGCGCGGTCGAGGTCATCGACGCGGCAGCCTGCCGGACGTCGGCGTACCAGCCGACTGCCGCCGCCGCCAGAATGGCCGCGCCGAGACTGGTCGCTTCCGGCGTCCCGGCGCGGCGCACCGGACGCCCGGCGACATCGGCGACGATCTGACACCAGACGGCGCTGCGCGCCCCGCCGCCCATCAGAATCAGGTCGTCAATCGGCTGGCCGGTGGCGGCAGCGATGCTGTCGAGCGCCAACCGTTCCTCGTAGGCCACGCCTTCCATAATGGCGCGAAAGAAATGCTCGCGCCGATGAGCTGCCGTCCAGCCAACGGTGATCCCGGTCGCGGACGGGTCCCAGTACGGCGAGAGGACGCCGCTCCAGTAGGGAACCAGCATCAGGCCGAGCGCGCCCGGCGGCACTTTCGCCGCCGCTGCTTCGAGCAGTTCCTCGGCGGATAGCGGCAGGTTGAGGCCGCGCACGTCCGGCCCGAACTGCTCGACGAACCAACTGACCGTGAACGTCCCCGATGACAGCACTTCTTCCGCCACGAAAGCGCCCGCAATCGGCGAGCAGAGGGTGCGAAAGGCGCGGCTGGTGACATAGCTTTCGGAATGCGCGCCGGAAACCATCGCCGTGCCGAGATTCATATAGGCGCGGTTCGGCGCTGTGATATTCGCGCCCAGTCCGGCGCACTGGCCGTCGCCTGCCCCGGCGATCACCGGCAGCCCGACCGGCAGATGACACTGCTCGGCAGCGCGGGACGTGACCGTGCCGATCACGCTTCCCGCCGCGACGATCTCCGGCAGCTTGCCCGCGTCGATGCCGAGCGTCGCCAGCAGGTCGGTCGCCCACGTCCCGCGCGCCATATCGACCAGACCGAGCGGGTCGGCGCAGGCGAGGCTGGTGGCGAAACGGTCGGTCAGACGGTGGACGAGGAAGCCGTGTGCTTCGAGGAACTTATGCGCCCGCTCGACGACTTCCGGCTGATGCTCGTGCAGCCAGACGAGCCTGGGCAGCGCCGACGTCGCCGCCGGGCCTTTGCCGGTCAGCCGGTGCAGGGCGTCGAGGCCGATACGTTCATCCAGCTCATTGACCTGCGCCCGCGCCCGCAGATCGAGCCAGAGCAGCGCGTTATGGATCGGGCTGCCGGACTCATCGACCGGGACGAAGGTTTCGCGCTGGTTGGTGAGGCAGACGGCGGCGATCCGGTCAGCGCTGATCTGCGTCGTCAGTCGATGCAGGACAGCGCAGAGCGCGTCCCACCAGTCGTCGGCGTTCTGTTCATACCAGTTCGGCTGCGGCGAATGCATCGGATAGCTGGCGCGGCTCTCGGCGACCGGCTGACCGGCGCGATTCCAGGCGATTCCTTTGCAGGCAGTCGTGCTGCTGTCGACGCCGATGACCAGATCACGGGTTGGGGACATGGAGGTTTCTCTCGCCAGTGGCGCGAAGCAGGCCAATTTCTCTCAATCGTACCACCATGTCAAGAGATTGATCGCAGTGTGACGCGGAAAGCAGGTATCATGATAGGACTGAGTTCACAGATTGTTTTAAGCTCGTTATCTTTATCTTTTTCTGGAGCAGTACAGGTGACGAATAGAAAATCGCGCCGATTTGCGCTGCTGGCGGATCGACCGATCAATCGTGAGACGTTCATCGAAACGTGGCCGGAAGCCGGTCTGTCGGTCGCGGACAGCCCCTACGATCCCGCGCCGAGCCTGCGGATCGAAAACGGCGTCGTGATCGAGATGGACGGGCGGGCGCAGGTCGATTTCGACATGATCGACCGCTTTATCGCCGCCCACGCGCTCGATCTGGCGGTCGCTGAAGAAGCGATGGCGACGCCGTCGCAAACGCTGGCGCGGATGCTGGTCGATATCAACGTCCCGGCGGACGCGGCGCGGCGGCTGGTGCTCGGCTGCACCGCCGCCAAACTGGTCGAGATTATGCGCCATCTCAACGTGCTTGAGATGATGATGGGCCTCGCCAAAATGCGCGTCCGACGGACGCCAGCCAATCAGGCGCATGTCACCAACTGGCGCGAGCATCCGGCGCTGCTGGCCGCCGACGCGGCTGAGGCGGCGCTGCGCGGCTTCGCCGAAATCGAGACGACGGTGCGCGTGGCCCGCAATGCGCCGCTCAACGCGCTGGCGATTCTGGTCGGCTCGCAGACCGGGTGCGGCGGCGTGCTGACTCAATGCGCGGTCGAGGAATCGCTCGGCTTGCAGCTTGGGATGCGCGGCCTGACGACTTACGCCGAGACGCTCTCGGTCTACGGGACAGAGCGCGTATTCATCGATGGCGATGATACGCCGTGGTCGAAAGCCTTCCTCAACTCATGCTACGCCTCGCGCGGCGTCAAGACGCGCTTCACGTCCGGGACAGGCTCGGAAGCGTTGATGGGGCAGGCCGAGCAGAAGTCGATGCTCTATCTGGAAGCGCGCTGCCTGCTGGTGACGCGCGGCGCGGGCAGCCAGGGCGTGCAGAACGGCTCGATCTCGTGTATCGCGCTGCCGGAATCGCTGGCGGGCGGCGTGCGCGCCGTCATCGCCGAAAATCTGCTGGCGTCGATGCTCGGTCTGGAATGCGCGTCTGGCAATGACGCGCTGGCTTCGCATTCCGACATTCGTAAGACGGCCAAGCTGATGCTTCAGTTCATCCCCGGCACCGACTTCATTTTCTCCGGCTACAGCGCCGTCCCGAAGCTTGATAACCTGTTCGGCGGCGGCAATTTCGACGCCGAGGACTTCGACGATTACAACGTGCTTCAGCGCGATATGCAGGTTGACGGCGGGCTGAGGCCGATCACCGAGGACGCCGCGCTCGCTATCCGGCTGGAAGCGGCGCGGGCGATGCAGGCGATTTATGGGCGGCTCGACTTCCCGCCGATCACTGACGAGGAAGTTGAAGCGGCGACTGTCGCCCACGGCAGCGCCGACATGCCGCCGCGCGATCTGGTCGCCGATCTGGCGGCGGCGGATGGCTTTCTCGCGGGCAGCACCGGTTTGCTCGACGTTATCAGGGCGCTGGCTGAGTCAGGTTTCGAGCGGATCGCCGCCAACCTGATGGAGATGGCACGGCAGCGCGTCATCGGCGACTATCTTCAGCCGTCGGCGATCTTCGACGGCGATTTTCACGTCCTGAGCGGCTTCAACGACCGCAACGATTATCAGGGGCCGGGAACCGGCTACCGCGTCGGCGGCGAGCGCTGGGCCGAAATCCAGCGGATTCCGCAGCAGAAGAAGCCGGATAACTTTATCGAGGATCAGATCGGGACGCCATTAGAGACGCTGATCGAAATTGGCCCGGCGGAGCGCGGCACGCAGCCCGAAGTCGTGGTCGGCGTCGGCCCGGCTTTTGGAACCGGCCTGATTCGCACCATCGGCGGGCTGAAGCACGAGGACGTACTGGCGGCGATTCTGACCGGCGTCGCCAGAGAAAACATGCTGGCGCGGGTGGTCAAGGTTTATCACACCGCCGACTGCGCCGCGATTGGCTACGTGGCGGCGCGCCTGAGCGGGAGCGGCATCGGCATCGGCCTGCAATCGCGCGGGACGGCGGTCATCCACAGGAAGACGCTGGCGCGGCTCAATAATCTGGAACTGTTCTCGCAGTCGCCGAGCCTGACGCTTGACACCTACGAAGCGATGGGCCGGAACGCCGCGCGCTACGCCGCCGGGCTGCCGGTTAAGCCGGTAGCTGTCAAAATCGACAACACCGCCCGGCTGCGGCTGATCGTCAAGACGACGCTGCTGCACCGGCGCGAGATGGAGCACGTCCGCGCCGCTACGCTGCCGACTGAACTGCTGTTCAACTGGGAGCCGGAGCTTTAGGCCCTCACCCTCAGGACGAGGGAGAAAAGTGGGGCGGTGATTTTTCGTCGGGTATGAGGCCTCATGCCCGGCATTTTCATGGCTATCCCGATCAGGTTGTTGTGGAGCGAGACTGAATGGCCGAGGCTGATAATCACCAGATCCGCGCGGTGAGCGGGCGACCGCTGGACGCCGTGACGCTCGACGTGCTGATGGTGGGCGAATTGAGCGCTGACGACATCCGTATTCACGGCGAGACGCTGCGCGCTCAGGCCGAGGTGGCGCGGGCGGCAGGCTATAACCAGCTCGCGCAGAACTGGATTCGCGCCGCCGAGCTGACTGTCGTCCCGAACGATCAACTGCTCAAGACCTACGAGCTGCTGCGGCCCGAACGCTCGACCTACGCCGAGCTGATCGCGCTGGCCGACTATCTCGAGGCGACCTATGCTGCGCTGGAGAATGCCCGCTTCATCCGCGAAGCCGCCGAAGTCTATCAGCAGCGCGGGCTGCTCCGGCGGTGAAGATGCGCGAGATTTGTGAGGAGAAAAGAAAAGGCTTGTAGCCTACGCGCCTTCCTGAATTTAAGAGTGGACAGGCTCAGGTTCGGGGATCGTTGCCCCGTCCTCAAGCGCAACTTCAAGCCAGAGACGTTTGCTGATTTCCAGACTCGCGCCCAATGCGGCCCACGTATCGCCGTCAGCCATGCAGCCCTTAAGTTCCTTGACTGTGGCAAAAAGGCCACCTTCAGGGGGGGAGGTGACAATGACCGTATAGGGCAGGCTCATATAGTAGTCTATATTCTTGTCCATCTAATCCTCATTTTCGTCCCTGATTTCGTCGATCAATGAGCAGATTATTTTGATATAGGCAGGTTTCACGGTCTTTCCGTTTTGTACTGCAAAGGTAGCTGTACTCTCCCTGCCGCTGCTATCAGTATACTTGAATACCCAATGACTTCCTTTGGTTCCACGCCGCTGGAAGCCATAGCCTTCCAGCAAGGTAACAACATCATTGAATGTTGCCCCGCTCGCGCTGACATTCCTGAGTTTTTGCAGCAGCCTGGCCCGCCTGGTCATTCAATTGTCCTTTGAAGTTGGGCTTTATGATACCAACAGCGCGTTCGATTGAGGCGCTAGTTTGATAAGGTTGATGGGATCGGCACAGACTTGTATTGACAGTAGTGGCTCTGAATGGCGATGTCCACAGGACATATCTGAAGAACGAGTTGGTTATGATTGCGATCAAGGCGCATCGATGCTGCTAGTTCAAAACTGTTTAATTCACTGATTACGTCTGTACTGTAAATGGCTCGG
>CAZZAO010000200.1:0-4728 GCA_964652205.1 uncultured Anaerolineaceae bacterium
CCCTGTAAGCCATCCCTTTATGAGCGCATCTATTGATTGATACAGCATTGTCCTCGACCTGCTCTCTGTTCCCACCTGTGACAATCACGATGCCCAACCGTCAGGAATCTTCATCGGTTCTTTAGCTTGCGCGCCCGGTCGCGGTGCTATAATCGCGGAATTGACGCACAATTTAGAAGGTACAGGATATAGCCGTCATGACCTCTCAACCGGGTACGCCTGAGCAGCCGCTCCGCATTGCTATCATTGGGTCGGGGCCGTCGGGCTTCTATGCCGCCGACGCGCTCCTGAAGCAAACTGATCTGACCGTCGAGGTCGATATGTATGATCGTTTGCCGACCCCGTATGGACTGGTTCGCGGCGGCGTGGCCCCCGATCATCCCAAGATCAAGACCGTGACGAAAGCCTACGACCGGATTGCTGGAGACCCGCGCTTCCACTTCTACGGTAATGTCGAGCTGGGCCGCGACATCACCCATGATGAGCTGCTCAATTTCTATCACCAGATCATCTACGCCACCGGCGCGCAGACCGACCGCAAGATGGGCATCCCCGGCGAAGACCTGCCCGGCAGCTACCCGGCGACCGAGTTTGTGGGCTGGTACAACGCCCATCCTGACTACTGTGACCTGACCTTCGACCTGTCGCAGGAGCGGGTTGCCGTCGTCGGCAACGGCAATGTGGCAATGGACGTCGTCCGTATCCTCGCCAGCACCTACGAGGAACTGGCCGCGACCGACATCGCTGATTACGCGCTCGAAGCGCTCAGGAACAGTAAGGTCAGGGAAATCTACGTTCTCGGTCGGCGTGGCCCGGCGCAGGCCGCCTACACCAACCCCGAACTGAAGGAACTCGGCGAATTGGCCGGGGCCGACGTCATCGTCAGCGCTGCCGATGCCGCTGTCGATCCTCTCAGCGCTGCCGACATGGAACGGAACCCCGACCGGATCGCCGAAAAGAACGTCGAGATTCTTCAGGGCTTTGCGAATACGCCGCCGTCGGGTAAGCCGCGCCAGATCATCATGCGCTTCCTCGTCTCACCCATCGAGATTCTCGGCACCGACCACGTCACGGCGGTCAAGGTCGTCAAGAACGAGCTGATTATGGCCGACGACGGCACCGTGCGTCCGCGCGCGACCGATAAGACGGAAATCCTGCCGGTCGGCCTGATCTTCCGTTCGATTGGCTATCGCGGCGTCAAGCTGCCCGGCGTCGCCTTCGACGACCGTAACGGTGTCATCACCAACATCGAGGGCCGCGTGATCGACACGCACAGCCAGCTCCCGCAGGCGGGCGAATACGTCGTTGGCTGGATCAAGCGCGGGCCGTCGGGCATCATCGGCACCAACAAGCCCGACTCGGTGGCGACCGTCAACGCGATGATGACCGATGCCAGAGAGGGCCTCGTCAATCAGCCGCCGCAGCCGACCCGCGCCGCAGTCGAGGCGTTTATCGGCGCGCGTCAGCCGGACATCGTCAGTTTCCCCGACTGGCGACTGCTCGATCAGGCCGAAGTTGCTAATGGCGCGGCGGTCGGTCGCCCGCGCCTCAAGTTCAGCCGGGTTGCCGATATGATCGCCGCCATCAAGGAGAAGAAGGGCGTCCCGACCCCGACCGGCGACTGAAACCCTCGCCTTCCGAAAGAGGGAGACAAACGAGGCGGAGAATTTCGTAGAGGCATGAGGCCTCATACCCCTTTTACGATTCTACCCGTGAATCCCTGTCAGGCGAATCAGCAGCGCGCTCAGACTGAACATCACCGCCAGCGAGGCCATCACCGCCATCGCCACCGGACGCCCGACCCGCCGCACCGCGCGAAAATCGACGCTCAGGCCGAGCGCCGCCATCGCGGCAATCGTCATCAACCGGCTGAGTTCCTTGATGGCGTCGCCTGCACCTGCCGGGACAATCCCGATACTCCGCAGCGCTGCCAGCACGATGAACCCGATCACGAACCACGGGACGTACTGAAGCAGCGGCTTTCGCTGAGTTTCGCCGCTGGCCTTGCTGGCCTGAAGGCTGAAGAATACGACCACCGGCCCCAGCAGCAGCACGCGGACGAGCTTGACCAGCGTGCCGATCTCCCCGCTGATCGCGCTGATCGGGTAAGTCGCGGCCAGCACCTGCGGTACGGCGTAAACACTCATCCCGGCCAGCACGCCGTACTGAAAGAATGACAGATTCAGCGCCGAAATTGCCAGCGGCAGCGTCAGCACGGCGACCACGCCGAGCACCGCCGTGAGCGCGACCGCGCTGGCGACGTCTTCGGCCTCGGCGTGGATAGCGGGCGCGACGGCGGCAATCGCTGAGTTGCCGCAGATCGAGTTGCCGACCGCGACCAGCACCGCCAGTTGGTGGTTGAGGCCCAGCCGCCGCCCGATGATCGGGCTGATCGTCAGGTTGATGCTGACGACGACGATAATGATCGTCAGCAGGATCGGCCCCGCCTGAATCAAGGCGGGCAGGTCGATGGTTGCGCCGAGCAGGACGACGGCGACTTCGAGCAGCTTGCCGCCAGTGAACGTAATGCCCCGCGTTTGCGCGGCGCGAACGCCGACGATGTTTCGCCAGATCATGCCGAGCAGGATCGCTATCACCAGCGCCTCGATCACCGCCTGACCGATAAGCTGCTGCTCGACGATTTGCGCCAGCCACGCCGCAACCGCCAGCCCGACCGCCAGCGTGACTCCCGGCCCGAATGCCCGGATGCGCGGTCTCAAGTCAGGCGCTTGAGACATACTCTGCAAGGCCATCAACTTTTCCTCTCAGGTTCGCGTTCAGGCGAATGGGTTAACGTTACGCTCGTGGTCGATATAATTCAAGGCGATAATGCCTGTCGCTTATGAATCTGCCTCTGTTGAGCGCTGTTGGGGTTGTTCTCCTGAGCGTCTGATGGGTAATTCGTAACCGCTCAATCCGTGCTGCGTATAGCCTGATGTTGGATGGTTGATTCATGGGGGATGATGATGTCCAGTTACGTTGATAAACCGAAACGCTCGCTCGATAGACCGCTGGCCGATGTTGGCACACGCTTCGTCGCCCTCATCATCGACGGGCTGATTCTCGGCGTCATCACGGCGATTCTCAGCGGCGGGGGCCGCAGTTCGCTCGGCGGCGGCGCGAGCTTCCTGATCGGGCTGGCCTATCAGTGGTATTTTCTGACGCAGCAGAACGGGCAAACCCTCGGCAAGAAGTTCCTGGGGATTCGCGTCGTCAAGGTGACAGGCGAGCCGCTGACGTTCACTGACGCGCTGGTGCGCTATATCGGCTACTATATCGACTCCTTCGTCTTTATGATCGGCTGGATCTGGGCGCTGTTCGACGCTAACCGTCAGTGCTGGCACGATAAGTTGGCCGGGACGATTGTGATCCGTGCCTGATCTATCCCCGACTCAGGTTACAATCAAGGGCAGGACGACTCGAAAGGGGCGCTCCTGCCTTTTTGATACGCAGCGGAGAAAAACTTATGACGGTTTCAATCTGGCAGGCGGACGATACGCAGCCCATCCGTGAGGTCGATTTTCTGATTGTCGGCGCGGGGCTGGTCGGCTGCGCGGCGGCTTATTTCGCGCAGCAGGCCGGGCGCGCCGTGACGATGACCGAGATGCGCGATATTGCCCTGGGCGCGAGCAGCCGCAACGCCGGGTTCATCATCACCGGCCTCGATACCTACTATCATCGCGCCGTCGAGCGTTACGGGGCGGAGGCTGTGCGCGAATTGTGGGAAGTTTCCAGTCGAACGCACCGCTTCTGGCGCGAGATCGCCCGGCGCGATGGCGGCGTTCGCATCGACTCATGCGGCTCGACGCTGCTGGCGGAAAGTGACGATGAGGCGAAGGACCTGGAAATCGCCGCGCGGATGATGGAAGCCGAAGGCCATCTAGTTGAGTTCGTCAGCGGCGATCCGCTCGGACGCGGTTACTGCGCGGCGCTTCGCCAGCCGGGCGACTCAGCGGTGCAGCCCTATGAGCTGGCGCAGGCGACCTTCCGCATCAGCGGCGCGGAGCTGATCGCTAACAACGAGCTGTACCGGATTGAGCAGGATACCGATGAGACGGTGACAGTCTATACGCGCCAGTATCGGTTTATCGCCCGCCACGTCCTGCTTTGCACCAACGCCTACTCGATTCATGTCGATCCGTATTTCATCGGGCGCATCATCCCGACGCGGGCGCAGTGTCTTGTCACCGCGCCGCTCAGGAATGGGCCGATACTCAAGACCTGCGGCTACAGCGATTACGGCTACATGTACTACCGCGACACTTTCGACGGTCGCCTGCTGATCGGCGGCGGACGCAAGCAGAATAAGCCGCTCGAAAACGACACCACCGACGACCGCACTACTGATCCGGTGCAGCGCATCCTCGAAGCCTATCTGCGCCAGCGCTTCCCTGACGTGACCGAGTCGATTGAGCGCCGCTGGGCGGGCATCATGGGATTCACGCCCGACGGCCTGCCGATGGTCGGCACGCTGCCGGGCAAGTCGCGGGTCGGGTTCGCGGTTGGCTTCAACGGTCACGGGCTGGCGATGGGCGCAGGAACCGCCGAGCGCGCTGTCGATTACCTGCTGCACGGCGCGCCGCTCGGCCCGCTCGACGCCAGCCGACTCGACTGAAGAAGGCCGAGAACCGAGAGCCGAGAAAAAGAAAGACAGAAAAGACTAGAATATCATCGTCTGGTCTTTTTCTTTTGCCGTACTTGACACCCGATTAAGATAAATTTAGCCTT
>CAZZAO010000200.1:4738-6327 GCA_964652205.1 uncultured Anaerolineaceae bacterium
GGCTCTCGGCTCTTTTCTAGTATGGCCCGTAGGCGCTGCCGCTGCTCCCGCCTGACAGAATGAACGTCTGGCCCGCGCCGCCATCATGGAGCAGCGCGCCGCTCTGGAACGCCTGAACGACGAAGGTAATCGACGTCTCGTCGGTCGTGGCGAAGCCGAGCGCGTCCCTGACGCCGGGGACGCCGCGCCAGAACGCGCCGAAGCCGAACACCGGCACGCGCAGGCCGTTCGGCGGCAAAAGGCTGTCGTCCGGCACGTCGGGCGCGTGGTCGGCGTACCAGTACAGGCCGCTCGGATTGCCGGGGGAGATCGCCCAGATGGCGCCGTCGGGCGTGAAGTACATCACGCCATGCTCGAACACCTGGGTTGTGCCAGAGTAGGGGATGGCGATGTCTGCCGGGCAGCCGAGCGCCGCGCTGGCGTCGCCGTTGGCTTGCCACAGCGTGCCAAAACGGTCGTCCGGGAGCTGCGGGCAGCCGGTGAAGCCCGTCGCGGCTTCCGCTGTGATGTCGAAACCCGGCGTCGGGCCGATGGGGATGGGCGCGTTATCGCCCGCATCTGCCGAGCCGAGGAAGACGCCGACGTAAACCGTCGCTTCTGGCGACGGAGTCACCGGCGGAGCGGTCGGTGTGGGCGACGCGGCAGCGCTGGTGGCCTGAAGCTGGGCGGCGTCCGGCGTCGGCGAGATGTAGACCGTCGCCAGAATTTTTGCCTGTGCTGACGGCGCTTCCGCCACGGATGTCGGCGCGGCGCTCCGGCACGACGCCAGCAGCAGGAGACACGTTACTGCGAGAACTGACTTCGCCGCGCCCTTTTTGCCGGAGGCTAGAAGCCATCCGACAGGCAGACTGAAGCCAGCTAGAAGCTGGCTAAATGACTCCGACCCGGAGGGATGCGCCGCTAATCGTTGACGGAGGCCAGCGAGGCCAGCAATCACCCGCATAGCTTGAGTCCCCTTCAGGGGACTTCTTTTTGCTTGCCGGACGGCTTCTAGCCTCCGGCAGGATAGCCGAATAGACAGAGAAAACACATGAAGCCCCTCAGCCACATTGAACTGGCGTTGTCTCATCGACCACGTGAGCGAAACTGCCGTCGGCAAGCTGTCGGTACAGCCCGTAGCGAATGGCCGCTGCGCCTGATTTGCGCGGCAGCGGATACAGATCGCGCACGATCTCATTCGGCTGCCACGACGTCAGCGGACGCCGTCCGTAAACCGGCGCGCTCTGGTCGGCCTGCGCCAGCAGCGTGCCGCTCGCGTCGAGCAGGTGGACGAAGACGCTCAAATCCTGTTTCGGCGTCTGTGGCGCGGCCCAGGCGACCTTGAGCGTGATCGTTCGCGCGTCGCACGTCACCGACTGGTCGAGCGGGCCGAGCGCCGTCACTGCCCCCGGCGCGGCCAGCTCCGGCTGAGTCGTAATCTGCACCAGATTCGGCGCGACGGTGTGCAGAAAGACGGGTGTGCCAAGCTGCTGCTGCCACCACGCGACAGGTTGATTGTAGAACGTATAGTCTGGCGTGACCAGCGGCCCGGCAGCGATCAGCGCGCGAAAGTCAGCTTTGTGGCTGACCAGCCGAATGTCGCGCAGGTT
>CAZZAO010000201.1:0-6267 GCA_964652205.1 uncultured Anaerolineaceae bacterium
AGGCGGTGCTGAAGGAAGTGGCGGCGTCGGACGGCCGCATCATCCTGTTCATCGACGAGCTGCACACCGTGGTCGGCGCGGGCAAGGCCGAGGGCGCGGTGGACGCGGGCAACATCCTCAAGCCGATGCTGGCGCGCGGCGAACTGCGCACCATCGGCGCGACTACGCTCGACGAGTACCGTAAATACATCGAGAAGGATGCGGCGCTGGAGCGTCGTTTTCAGCCGGTGTTTGTCGGCGAGCCGAGCGTCGAGGACACGATCAGTATTCTGCGCGGTCTGAAGGAGCGCTACGAAGTCCATCACGGCGTCCGCATTCAGGACTCGGCGGTGATCGCGGCGGCGACCCTCAGCGACCGCTATCTGCCAGATCGCCAGCTTCCTGATAAGGCGATTGACCTGATCGACGAAGCGGCGGCGCGGCTGAAGATGGATATCGACTCCAGGCCGCAGGCGCTCGATACAATTGAGCGGCAGATGATGCAGTTGGAAATCGAGCGCGAGGCGCTGCGCAAGGAGCGCGATAAGGCATCGCGCGAGCGGCTGGCAGTCCTCGACAACGAGATTGCCAATCTGCGTGAGGAAGTGAATTCGCTGACGGCCCGCTGGCAGAAGGAAAAGGACGCCATTCAGGCTATCCGCGAGACGAAGGCCAGAATCGACGAGGCAAAGGTGCAGTTGGAGCAGGCCGAGCGCCAGTCGAACCTTGAAGGCGCGGCGCGGCTGCGTTATGGCACGCTGCCGGAACTGGAGAAGCAGTTGGCGCAGCGCGAGGCCGATATGACCGCCATGCAGGCCGATGGCGTGCCGATGCTGCGCGAAGAAGTTGACGCCGACGGTATCGCCGAAGTCGTCTCGCGCTGGACGGGCGTCCCGGTGTCGCGGCTGCTCGAAGGCGAAGTCCAGAAGCTGCTGCGAATGGAAGACCGCCTGCACGAGCGGGTGATCGGCCAGGATGACGCCGTTCATGCCGTCGCCGCCGCTGTCCGCCGCAGTCGGGCCGGTCTGCAAGACCTCAATCGACCGGTCGGAACCTTCCTGTTCCTCGGCCCGACGGGCGTCGGCAAGACCGAGCTGGCGCGCGCATTAGCCGGGTTCATGTTCGACGACGAAAACGCGATGGTTCGCATCGACATGTCCGAGTACGGCGAGCGGCACAGTGTCGCCCGTCTGATCGGCGCGCCGCCCGGCTACGTCGGCTACGAAGAGGGCGGCCAGTTGACCGAGGCGGTTCGCCGTCGTCCCTATTCCGTCGTGCTGCTGGACGAGGTCGAGAAGGCGAATCCCGAAGTCTTCAATGTCTTTCTTCAGGTCTTCGATGATGGTCGCCTGACCGATGGGCAGGGGCGGACGGTTGACTTCACGCATACCATCATCATCATGACCAGCAATACTGGCAGCCAGCTTATCAAGCAGATGGGCGTGAACGTCGATCCGAAGGCGCTCCGCAGTGCCGTTATGGCCGAACTGGATCACGTCTTCCGGCCTGAGTTCCTCAATCGACTGGACGAGATCATCGTCTTCCACAGCCTGACGCAGGCCGATATTGCCCGGATCGTCGATGTGCAGTTGAAACGGCTGGATAAGCTGCTCGCAAGTCGTCATTTGACGCTGGAGCTGACGAATGAGGCGCGGAACTATCTGGCCGAGCGTGGCTTCGACCCGGTCTACGGCGCGCGTCCGCTCAAGCGCGCGATTCAGCGCGATCTGCAAGACCCGCTGGCGCTGCATATCCTCGAAGGCGCGGTGCGCGACGGCGATCACATCCTCGCCGATGTCGCGCCGGATGGCGAGAGCCTGACCTTCAGCACGGTCGTCCCGGCTGAGGTGGTCTAAGCGCCGCCATCGACCCCTCTCACCGGCAGAGGGGAGGAGCGACTAAAGAAAAGCCCATCCGCTTCAAGTCCCTCTCTCATCGGCAGAGGGGGAGGAGCAGCTAAAGAAAAGCCCATCCGCTTCAAGTCCCTCTCCCTCCGGGGAGAGGGATTTAGGGTGAGGGCGCTGCGAGACGCCGCGTGGAGTTCATCTCCGCGCCGCGTTTTCGATTCCCGCGCGGAGGGATCGTGGACTGAGTCGGCATGTGATTCCTACGTAATTGTAAGGTCTGGAATCGCCTCTTTTTGTTGCATAAAATAGCTCAAATGTGCTAAAATAAGCAGGTGTTCGCAGTCCAATTCAGGAGACGAATCATGGTCATTGATCCGGTCACGTCGGCTTGCAAGATCAATCTGCGCTGGCACATTGACGACCAGTGGGAAAAGCTTCTGGCGCTGATCGACCGCCTGAGCGATGACCAGATGACCGGGCCAGCCGACGACGCGGGCTGGACGGTCAAAGACCACCTGATTCATCTGGCTGTCTGGGAAGATGGCCTGAACGCGATTCTCAATCGGCGTTCGTTCGCCAGCGGCATGGGCTTCGACTCGCTCGACTGGTGCGACCTCGACGGTATCAACGCCGTCATTCAGCAGCGCTACGGTGACGCGCCGCTGTTCGGCGTGCTGCGGACGCTCCACCGCAGCCACAAACGCCTGCTCGATAGCCTCGATGGGCTGACCGCCGACGACCTGATGCGCCCCGTCTGCGACTTTGACCCCGACTGCGGCGACCACAACCCGCTGATGAGTACGATTGTCTGTAACACCTTCGGCCATTACGACGAGCATCGCCTGTGGATCGAGGCGCTTGTCGAGCAAAGAAATTGATGAGAACGCCGCCGCTGCGGTCGTAATCGGATATGATAGGTCAGTGGATGGATGCACCAGTAAAGGCGCTCGACCGATGCCCGAGAACCTGACGACCGAACATTCGATCACGATTGCCGCGCCGCCCGTTCGCGTCTGGCAGGCGCTGACGGTTCCTGTGCTTATCAAGCGCTGGTTCTTTGGTGTCGATACTGAGACAGACTGGAAAGTCGGCAGCCCGATTGTCCATAAGGGCGAATATCAGGGCAGTCCGTATGAGGATAAGGGGGAGATCGTCAGGTTTCAGCCGCGCAGGCAGCTCGTCTACACCCACTGGAGTCCGGTTTCTGGCCTGCCGGACAGCCCGGAGAATTACCAGACCGTGACCTACACGCTGGCGGAAAAAGGCGGCAAGACCGAGCTGACCGTCTCCGAAGTTAACCTGCCGTCGGAAGAGGGCAAGACGGTGTCCGACCAGAGCTGGCCTGCCGTGCTGAACGCGCTCAAGAAGATTCTCGAACCGTAGTCAGCCTGAAGGCGGACGACCGCTCCGCCATGCGCTTGGTACGCCGGGTAAAATCGTGCTACCATGATCGTATCTGAGACGCGCGGCGCTCGGCAGACGAGCGGTACGGGATGGAGAAACCCTGATGACGATCAACGTCCTCGATTTTCTGGTTCTGGCCGTGGTCGCGGCAATTGCCGGGGCGATTGGCGAAGCGCTGGCCGGGTACTCGCTCGGCGGCTGTTTTGTGTCGCTGATCCTCGGCTATCTCGGCGCGCTGCTCGGCTTCTGGATTCAGCGCCAGTTCAACCTGCCGTCCATCCTGAACATTCAGGTCGGCGGGCAGGTGTTCCCGTTCGTCTGGGCCATCGTCGGCTCGCTGATCCTGACGCTGATTCTCGGCGGCTTCAAGCGCCGCCGCAACCGCCGCCCGCTCGTCTACTAGGTTGAGCGTAGCACGCATCTGAAAATCGCCCCGACTCATGTTGAGTCGGGGCGATTTTTGTTTCGGGCTAGCGTGACTTGACGATCCCCAGCCCTTCCAGCGCCTCGGCCAGCGCGGGACGCATGACGAACACGTAGCCATCTCCCGGCGCGTGTGGGCCTCGAAACCAGTAGCCGGTCGCCAGATACTGGAACCAGAACGTCCGCTTGCCATCGGTTTGAAGCGGGATGTTGTGGACGTCCTTGAGGAAGTAGCCGACGCGCTTCCCCAGCCCGCCATAGACCAGATTGCCGCGTCCGTAACCGGCCTTGACGACCTGCCCGACGCCGAGCGCGCTCAGTTCATGATGCGGATCGGCGTGCTGCGCCTTCAGGACGGCGGCTTCATCCATCCGCAGGCGAATCCCTTCGAGCGCGTCCCGATACTGCTCAGGCGTGATCGACTCGAAGACAGTCTGCGCGTTCATCGGCTCACTTGAGCTTCGGGTACGCCTGCTCGATATCCCATAGCAGCAGGATCGGATCGGCAGGCTTGAGCAGCCCCGACTCATCCCCCTGGCCGAACAGCAGCGTATCGTCCATCCCATGCTTGATCTTGAGCGACCGCCACGCGGCGCGTTTCGTCGGCTCTTTGCCGCGCAGCCTGAAGCGACCGCCGTTGGCGACCGCGTTGCGGCAGTGGCGCAGAAATTCCCACAGCGGCCCCTCGTCGTAGGCGCGCCTGTTCTCGGACAGGTCATGCGCCAGCACCAGCAGATTCGAGGCCGCCGTAATCGTGTACAGCGCAAACTGTCCGCTCTGCCCGGACAGCGTGTGGCCGATCAGGTTCGGGTCGGCAACCACGTCGCTGTCCTGCACCGCCGACGGTAGATACAGGTTGCCGCGCAGCTCGGCCAGCCGCTCCGTCAGCGCGGCGCTTTCCTGCTCTGAGATGCCGTCCTGCGAGCGCACGGAGTAGGTAATTTCTTCGGCGATGCCGCGCAGCGCCAGCTCTTTCCAGCCGAGAAGCTGAATCAGATACTGCGTAATCAAAGGATAAAAAGGTTTAGCGGGATCGAACTGAACCGCAGGGACATTTTCGCTCTCGCTCATGGGAACTCCGACTCGCGCCGCTGACGCGGGACACTGAACGCAACGCCGCGAATTATAGCGGAAATTCCGCCGCCGCCCTTAATCATCTTTTGGTCTTTAATCTCATCTTTTGCCTCAATCTTTTTCTCGGCTCTCGGTTCTCCTTTTTCTCATCACTCCTTCTCTAACGAATTGCTCCCCTTCGCGCCGGGCGGCGGAAGGGGAGCGGGTTCACGAGGCTGTGTAGTTGGGGCGTATCGAGGCGGGAAAATCGGCAGGGCGACATCCCTGTTCGCCGGGTGGGGATTTCGACGACGCTCAAGCTGGAATATCCGCCGCAGCCAGCCGTGGATAGGAAACTACAAATTCCATTCTATACGAATTTCATATTTGCAGGCAACATTTCTAACCATTACGTCGGTTTCAGCCCTTCTGGCGGTTCTTTTCGACTGCTCATTCTGACTCACGAAGCAGGTTGACAGATGTGGTATACTGAATTAGATCAAATGTTCTACAGGTCAATATGATGGCACACAGGGCAGTCGAGTACATTCAGGTCAAAAGCATCCTGACGAAAACCAGCGGGTTTACGGCGATCTATGACTACACGCTCAACCCCTATTCGGGCTGTAGCTTCGGCTGCGCCTACTGCTATGCCGCCTTTTTCGTCCGCGATCCCAACGACCTTGCCAGTTGGGGCCGCTGGGTACGAGTCAAGCAAAACGCGCTTGACCTGCTTAAGAAGAAGCGCAAAGCGCCGCTCGATGGCGCGTCGATCTTCATGAGCAGCGTCACCGATCCCTATCAGCCGCTTGAGAAATCGCTCTGTCTGACGCGCGGGATTCTAGAGGAGCTGCTGGCCTATCATCGACCGCGGCTGGTCGTGCAGACGCGCGGGCCGCTGGTGGCGCGCGATATCGACCTGCTACGCCAGTTCGAGACGGCGCAGGTCAATATGACGATTACCACCGACGATGACGACGTCCGCAAAGCCTTTGAGCCGACCTGCGCCTCGATTCAGCAGCGGCTCGATGCCATTGCTGAAGTGACCGCCGCCGGGATTCAGACCTGCGTCACCATGACGCCGATCCTGCCGGTGCGCGATCCTGACTCTTTCGCGGCGGCGCTGCTGGCGACTGGCGTGCGCCGCTTCGTCGCCCAGTCGTTCCACGGCGGGCAGGCGCGCTTCGTCAGCGGGACGCCGACTGCGGCGGTCGAGTTGGCGCGGTCGATGGGCTGGAGTTCCGAGCGCAGGGCGCAGGTCATCACCCGTCTGGCAGCGCTGCTGCCCGACCTCAAGACCGGGCGCGACGGCTTCACGCCCCATTGGGATAAACCAGCCACGATGCTTCAACCTGCGCTGTTCTAGATTGAATGCGAGGTCTGGCTAACGGCAGTGGGCGAACGCTCTGGCGGGCGCGACTTTTCGCGCCCGCGAACAGAAGGCATTGCCTTATCTTTCTTCCCTCGCCCTGAGGGAGAGGGGCCGGGGGTGAGGGCTGGCGGGCACGACTTTTCGCGCCCGCGAACAGAAGGCATTGCCTTATCTTTCTCCCCTCGCCCT
>CAZZAO010000202.1:0-6227 GCA_964652205.1 uncultured Anaerolineaceae bacterium
CCTGCTCTGGTACAAGGAGGCGGGAGAGGTTTTCAAATAGCAGTTTAGCAGTTTAATAAAAGATAGGCCGGGTCAATCGACAATGCCTGATCGTAGGCGCGCAGCGCTTCGTCGAGTCGATTCAGACGGCGCAGCGCCTGACCGAGCTTGGCCCAGCTTTCCTGATGGCGCGGGTTGATCCGTGTAGCGCGTTCGAGCAGGTGCGTGGCTTCCTCGAACTGATCGATTGTAATCAGCTCATCGCCGAGATTATAGAGGAACCAGACATCGTTCTCGTCAATGTCGATGGCGCGGCGGAACGAAAAGATCGCGTCCTCGCTGCGCTTCAGCATACTCAGCGTCAGGCCGCGACCGTTCCAGGCCCAGGCGTAATCCGGGTCTAGCTCGACGGCCTGGGTGAAGGCGCGCAGCGAATCGTCCAACCGGTTGATGCGGCGCAGCACCTGACCGTACTTCGCCCACGTCTGGCTGTTGCGGTTATCAATCGCCAGCGCAGCTTCGAGCCGCTCAACGGCCTGCGCGTTGCGACCCAGTTCAACCAGCACGTCAGCCTGCTGATACAGATAGAGCGCGTCCTGCGGGGCCGAAGCGCTCGCCTGCTCGTAAGCGTCGAGCGCTTCTTCAGGTCGCTTGAGCGCCTGAAGCGTGATCCCTTCCTCGTTCCATGCCCACGTAAAGCTTGGATCGAGGCCGGTGGCGCGCCGATAGGCGTCGAGCGCGGCCTCAAGGTCGCCGATCTGGCGCAGCGCGTTGCCCATCCGCGCCCAACTGCGCGAGTGGCCGGGATTGAGATCGACCGCTTTTTGCAGCATCGGCAGCGCTTCCTCGATTCGACCGAGCAGCACCAGCACGTTACCCTGATTGTACCAGTGCCAGACATCGATCTGTCCCGCGTCAGCCGCTCCCTGATAGCAGCGCAGCGCCTCTTCATAGCGCCCCATCTGTTCGAGGACGATGCCCTTGCCGTTGATCGCCCAGGCGTAGTCGGGCTGGAGCGCGGTCGCTCGCTCGTAGGCCGCCAGCGCCTGCTCGTACTGCTTGACGTAGCGCATCACCTGGCCGAGCTTGGCCCAGCTAAAGGCATGATTCGGGTCGGTGCGCGTCGCTTCCTGCGCCGGTTGAATCGCGTCCTGGTACTGGCCTAGCTCGATCAGCATCTCGGTCACATTGTACCAGTGCCAGACGTCGTCCGGCTGATAGCGCGCTGCCCGCTTGAAGCTCAACAGCGCTTCACGGTAGCGACCGACGGCCTTGAGCGCCAGCCCGTAACCGTTGTGCGCCCAGGCATAGGCCGGGTCGAGGGCAATCGCCTGCTCGTAGGCGGGGATAGCGTCCTCGTAGCGGCGCAGCAGCCGCCGAACCTGACCGAGCTTGGCCCAGCTATTGGCGTGTGACGGATCGACCGTGACGGCTTTTTCCAGCAGCGGCAGCGCTTCCTCGATCCGGTTGAGCTGCTGAAGCACATCCGCCTGATTGCACCAGTGCCAGGCGTCGGATGGTTGAATCTTAGCCGCCCTCTGGTGACAGGCCAGCGCTTCTTCCCAGCGCCCCAGTCGTTCCAGAATCATGCCTTTACCGCGCCACGCCCAGGCATAATCCGGCTCGATTTCGAGCGCCTGATCGTAGCATTGCAGCGAATCCTGATAGCGGTTGAGCAGCCGCAGCGTCCGCCCCTTGCGCGCCCACAGCCAGGCATACTCCGGCTGGAGCGCGATAGCCTGATTGTAGGATTCGAGCGCTTCTTCCAGCCGCCCAAGTTCGGTCAGCGAGTAGCCTTTGTCCATCAGCTCGCGCGCTTCGAGCGCCGGGCCGGTTACTTCGAGCAGCGCCGATTTGCCCGTGACTTCACGATAGATCGCCGCCATCTCGTCAACGATGATGCCCCAGTTCGCCGGTCGGTTTTCCGGGGCTTTCTCGACACAGTAAAGGACGAGGCTGCGCAGGCGTTCCGGCAGTTGTGCCGTGCTGCGCTCGTCGAAACTGGCCTGCTCATGGACGTGAGCGTGCAGCCACGCCTCGAACTTGCGCGCCGGGAAGATCGTCCGTCCGACCAGCATTTCATAGAGCAGGCAGCCGAAGGCGTAAATATCCGAGCGAACATCGACCTCGCGCGACTGGCATTGTTCCGGCGACATATAGGGCGCAGTGCCGATAATTGCACCGACGCGCGTCAGCCGCTCGGTGGGGTGGCTGTACGCGCTGTTTAGCTCGGCTTCCAGCCCGGCCATCGAAACATCATCGACGTCGAGCGAGCGCGCCAGCCCGAAATCCGTCACTTTAGCGATGCCATCGTGGGTCACGAGGATGTTGGCCGGTTTGAGGTCGCGGTGAACCAGCCCCGGCACTTTGCGCGTCGCGTGCTGCATTCCGAGGGCGATATGCAGGCCGAATTCAACTGCCTGCGCCAGATCGAGCCGGTTGTGGTCGATCCAGCTTTTCAGGTCGGGGCCGAGTCCTTCCGGCCCGCTGATGTGCTCCAGAATGATGTGCGGTCGCCCCTGGAAGTTCTGCACCAGCCGCGCCTGAACGATGTGCCGATGCTTTTCCAGATGCACCCAGGTGATGGCTTCCTGAAAGAAGCGTGCCACCGCGCGGTCATTTTCGAGAAACCGTCCCTGAAAGCTCTTGATCGCTACCGGCGCGCGCTGCTCGTGGTCATAGCACAGATAGACGATGCCCATGCCGCCGCGCCGTAAATCGGCGACTTCATAGCGCCCGTCGATGCGGTCGCCGATGTGAAACTCGTGCGCGTCCTCATCGCTCACAGCGTCCCCGTTCCGGGTCAGGTCGAGCGCTGAACGGGCCGCCGCGCTTCTGTGCTGCTCGATCCGTGTCAGCGACTCGATCAGCGTCGGTTCTATGCGCGTTTCACTGACCGCCGATGGATCAGCTTCCTGCGACAGCGCGGCATCGTCGAAGCGGGCATCGTCGGCGGTCGCTGCCGACTGCGTTCGATAGCTCGGCCCGTTAAAATCGGCGTCGGTCGCATCAGGTGTCGGCGTGAGCGGGCTGCGGCGGAGTGGGTTGACCGTCTCCTGGTGGGCGCGATAGGCATCGAGCAGAGCGTGGATTTTGGTTTCGTTCAGCCATGAGGCCGGTTTGTCGACCAGCGCCAGCAGAGCGCTGCCTTCGCTTTCGGCGGTCGTCCACAGCGCGACGGCCAGATTGCGCCGCGTCGGGTAGGCCAGTGCCTGCTCGATCACCCAGCCGGCGAAGTCATCGACCGCGCGATATGCCAGCGTCCGGTCGACGTCATTGAGCGCGAACTGCATCGCGCGGCGATAGGCAACCAGCGCCTTGCCGACGTAGAACACCAGCAGTCGGTTGTCGTCGGTGAAGGCGCGCCGCGCGCACAGGTCGCCGAGCGCGAACTGATCGTTGACGTCCTCGCGCCGCAGCGCCAGCTTGCCGAGCGTGCGGATATCGGGGTTCGGATCGGTTGAGAAATAATCGACATTGTCCTGCGGGTGCTGCTTGCGCAGCAGCGCGCGCATCTCCGCGTCACTGAGCGGAATCGGCTGACGACCGGATTGAGGCGCGAACATGATTAAGCCACCAGAAGCAGTGCGGAGTGCGGAGTGCGGAGTGCGGAGTCAAGGAAAGAGGATGGAGCAGCGCAACGCAGCATTGTATCGCTGTTTGTATTTCTACTCAGCACTTTCAACTCAGCACTCAGCACTTCTCTTTTCATGCTTCCGCCTCAGCCTCGAAGCGGAGATGGTCGCTGTCGACAGCGCGCGCGACGATGGTGCTTCCAGCGGAGAAGGCGTCCTCGATAATTCGCGCGCTCAGCGGGCGGGTCAGCACGCGCTCGATGGCCCGCTTCAGAGGCCGCGCGCCGTTGATCGGATCGTACCCCCGGTCGAGAATGATCTTGCGGGCATCGTCGCCGAGCTTGAGCGCCAGACCCTGACTGGCGAGCCGTGTCCGCAGGTCGCGGAGTTGCAGATCGAGGATGCTCGACAGGGTTGACGGTGACAGCGGGCGAAAGGTGATGACCTCGTCAATCCGGTTGAGGAACTCTGGCCGGAAGAAGCGGTCGAGGTAGGCCGAATAGTCTGGCTCATAGTCGGTCTGCGAGACGAAGCCGAGCGGCTTTCCAGCTTCCTCGGTGCCAATATTGCTGGTCATGATGAAAATGGCATGGCGCGCATCGACCGGACGACCGTGCGCGTCGCTCAGGCGGCCTTCGTCGAACACTTGTAAGAAGATGTCGAAGACTTCCGGCGCAGACTTCTCGACCTCATCCAGCAGGACGACGCTGTACGGGTGGCGGCGCAGGCCATCGGTGAGCTGTCCGCCGCGCTGATTGTCTTTATAGCCGGGGGGCGAGCCGATCAGCCGTGCGACGGTGTGCGAGTCGTGGAACTCCGACATGTCGAGCCGGATCATGGCCTCGTCGCTGCCGAACAGATAGGTCGCCAGCGCCCGTGCCAGTTCGGTCTTGCCAACGCCCGACGGCCCCAGGAATAAAAACACGCCGATGGGCCGGTTGGGATCGCCGAGTCCGGCGCGGGCCGTCCGCACCGCATCGGCAACGTTCCGCACCGCGTTGTCCTGGCCGATGACTCGCTCCATCAGGATGTGCTCGATGTCGGTCAGGCGACGTTTCTCGTCGCGCGTCAGCTCGCTGACCGGGATTCCTGTCCAGTCCGCCAGCACGGCGGCGACGCTCGGCACGCCGACTTCGAGGCTCGGCTCGACTTCATCCGGGCTGTGCGTGTGGATGATCGTCCGCGCGCAGGCTTCGTCGAGCAGGTCGAGCGCCTTGTCGGGCAGTCGCCGGTCGGGCAGATAGCGGATTGACATGCGGACGGCAGCTTCGAGCGCTTCGGCCCGGATCGTCACGCCGTGATGTTTTTCCAGTTTTTCGCGCTGGCCGGTGACAATCGTCAGCGAGTCTTCCGCGCTCGGCTCGTCAATGTCGATGGGCCGGAAGCGTCGGTCAAGCGCCGGGTCCTGCGCGATAGCGCGGCGGTATTCTTCATGCGTGGTCGCGCCGATGCAGACGATCTCGCCGCGCGCCAGCGCCGGTTTGAGGATGTTGGCCGCATCGAGGTTGCTGTCGATGGTATCGCCTGCGCCGACGATGGTGTGAATCTCGTCGATGAACAGGATGATGTTGCCGGCTCGGCGCGCTTCATCGACGATGCCGATTAGCCGTTCCTCGAACTGGCCGCGCAGACTCGTCCCTGCCACCAGCGTCCCCACTTCGATCTGGACGATGCGCCGATGGAGCAGCGATGGCGGCGCAGTCCCGTTAGCGATGGCGAACGCCAGCCCTTCGACCACGGCGGTTTTGCCCACGCCCGCGTCGCCGAGCAGCAGCGGATTGTTTTTCTTGCTCCGCGCCAGCGTCCGGGCTAAGGCGCGGATTTCGCGCTCGCGGGCAATCGCCGGGCCGATCTTGCCCGTTCCAGCCTGCGCCGTCAGGTCGCGCCCATATTTGTCCAGCAGCGGCGTCGGAATTTGTGCGCCTGCTTCGAGGCCCAGATCGGGCGGCAGCAGCGCCGAGTCGTCGGAAATATAGTCGTCGTCCATGTCGGTGAAGCGAAACGTCCGCTCCGGCACATTGAGCGGCTCAGCGCGGTCTTTCTCATAGGCTTCGTTGAGCAGCTTTTGCAACCACTGGTTGATGTTGAAGCCCATCTCGATCAGCTTGCGGATCGGGACGCCTTCGCCTTCCTGAAGCAGGGCGAGCAGCAGGTGCGCCTCGTCGATTTCTTCTTCGTCCTCGCGCTCGGCCAGGAAGATCGCCAGCGACAGCACCATCTCGGTACGCGGCGTCAGCGGCAGGGTTTCGTCCAGTTCCCCTTCGCCTTTGCCGACGTCGCGCCGAATCTCGTTGCGGACATGGCGCGGGTTCATCCCGGCGCGCTTGAGCAGGTTCGAGGTCGGGCCGTGTTCGTTCTTGGTCGCCGCCATGAACAGGTGCTCGGTGCCAATGTAATTGTGATTCAGGCGGCGCGCTTCATCCGTGGCTGCGGCCAGCAGGACCGCGCAGCGCTCGCGTATTTCTTTTTCAGGGATGTCAGGATGAGGTGTCAAGTTGGGCCAGTCCTGCTGCAACTGCACTTCGACGTAAGAGTATAGCGCAATAATCAAGCGTATCCACTGTCGTCAATTATCCTGCTGAACGCGCAATCCGGTACGTTAACTTCATCGTTTGCAGCGCAGGGCAATCGCATCAAAATCGCAGCTCAGGCTATAAAAGGTCATGAGGGTTT
>CAZZAO010000203.1:0-6207 GCA_964652205.1 uncultured Anaerolineaceae bacterium
TTCTCCCCTCTCCTAGCTGTACTCAGCGGTCGGGAGAGGGGCCGGGGGTGAGGGCTGGCGGAGGTGAGGGCGTGATTTCTCTGTTACTGGTCGAAGATAACCCGCGCCTGCAAGAGGCGCTCCGATTCGGCCTCGAAGCGACGGGCGAAGTCGTCGTGACTGCCGCTGTCGATAGCGGTGAGGCTGCTCTCGAGTTCTTCGTCAGCGGCGGCAGCGCCGATGCCATCCTGATGGATGTCGCGCTCGCCGGGAAGATCAACGGCATCGAGGCATCGGTCGCTGTTCGCCGCGAGTCGCCGCGCCAGCCGGTCGTCTTCTACTCGATTCAGGATGACGACGCCTATTTCCGCGCTTTCCGACAATCGGGCATCCTGACCCACTACGCCTACGTCCGTAAGTCGAATTATCTGCTGCCGGAGATGATCGTGCCTTTGCTGCGCGACGCTGTCACCGGGCGCAGTTTCGTCGATCCTGACGTCGCAGCGCGGGTGCAGGAAGTTCGCCAGCGCGACGAAAACGACCCGATGACGCTGCTTGAGCCAAACGAACAGACCGTCGCGCGGATGCTGGCGCGCGGCCTGACCAATGAGCAGATGGCTGCGCGGATGGGTTTCCGCGACAAGCGGACGATCAGCCGCACCAACGGCGAAATTTACGCCGCCTGGGGGCTGGCTGACAGCACGACTGACGAAAAGATCGCCCGCACCCGCGCCGCCATCATCGTCAACGCCGGACGCTTGCTGCGCTGGGATGCTGACGGCAGCGCCTTCTGCCTCGACGGGCGCGGCGGCTGGACGGAGTGGCGCGAATGACCGGCCTGTTTGGCCTCGACTGGGCGATACTGGCCGTCTCGCTGTTCAACGTCGTCCTGATGCTGTGGCTCGGCCTGACGGTGCTGCTCAATGCTGACCGGAGCAGTCGCGGCGTCTGGCTGATGGGCGGCGGGCTGCTGGCGGGAGCGCTGTTCTTCGTCAGTCATACCGCCATCCTCGGTCAGGAACTGACGTTCAACGCCGACGGCCTGAACTTCTGGTGGCACGTCGGCTGGCTGCCAGTGACGGTCGCGCCGTTCCTGTGGTACGTCGTCGTCCTCTGGTACGCAGGCTTCTGGCTGACGCCCGCGCCGCCGCTGCGCCGTCGCCATCTGCCCTGGTTGATCGCTCTGTCGGCGCTGGCGGTCGGGCTGGTCGCGCTGCTGATCTTCTCGAACGCGCTCCCCGGCTATCAGCAGGTTATCCAGCTCGATATGACCGACGCGCTGACCGTAGGCCGTATCCCGGTCGCCTTTCTCGGCGTCCCGGCCTTCATGTTCGGCTGCCTGGCGCTGTCTATCGACGCCCTGCTGCGCCCCGCGCCGCCCGCGCATTCGATCAGTGGGACGGCGCGGCAGCGTTCGCAGCCCTGGCTGCTGCGAACCAGCGCGCTGCTGCTGGCCGTCAGCCTGCTCGTAACCTTCTTCATCGTCCGTGTCATGACCGTTCCGCTGCCGAATCTACTTGAGATGGGCAGCGTTCAGACAATTGGCCTGTTCGACCTCGCGCTCTCACTGCTGATCGCCGCTGCGACGATTTTGCTGGCGCAGGCCATCATCGCCTACGAGGTTTTCAGCGGGCGCTCGCTGCCGCGGCGGGGCTTGCGCCGCCAGTGGCGCAATACGGTGATGCTGGCGGCGGGCTACGGCCTGCTCGTCGGCTGGACGCTGGCGATCCATCTGCGCCCGATCTACAGTCTGCTGCTGACGACGCTGCTGATGGTCGGCTTTTACGCGCTCTATAGCTGGCGTTCCTTCGTCGAGCGCGAGCAGTTCATGGCGCGGCTGCGGCCATTCGTCGCCAGCCCCGGTTTGCTGACGCGGTTGTTCAGCCCGGACGACGGCGCGACTTCACGGGCAGCGGCGCTGTTCGAGGCCGTCTGCCGCGATGTCCTCGGCGCGGAGCAGGGGCAGTTGATCGCGCTCGGCGCGCTGGCCTCGCTGGCGGGCGACCCACTGCGCTATCCGACACAGCTTCCGGCGCTCGACGTGTCGCTGCCTGATCTCAGGGCGGACGCTGTCGCGCTCGATCCGGCGGGGTACGCAGGGTATCACTGGGCGATTCCGCTGTGGGCCGAGCGCGGGCTGATCGGCGCATTTCTGGTCGGCGGCAAGCGCGACGGCGGCCTGTACGCGCAGGAAGAAATCGAGATCGCCCGCGCCGCTGGCGAGCGGATCGTCGATACGCTCGCCAGCGAGCAGGTGACGCGGCGGCTGATCGGTTTGCAGCGCCAGCGCCTGACCGAGACGCGCGTGATGGACTTGCAGACGCGCCGCTCCCTGCATGACGAGGTACTGCCGCTGCTCCACGCCGCCGCGCTCAGGCTGGCCGCGTCAAGTGATCCGTCGGCGCGTGAGGCGATTGCCGCTTTGAGCGACGCGCACCGCTCGATCAGCGATCTGATCCATAACGCGCATCGTCCGCAGGCGCGTTATGGCGAGGTCGCCGGTTTAGCGGCCTCACTGCGGCAGATGGTCGAGGGCGAGTTCGCGCACAGCTTCGACGGCGTGACGTGGGACGTGAGCGCCGATCCACCGCTTGACGCGCTGGCCGGTGAGGTACTGCTCGGCGCGGCGCGCGAGGCTGTCCGCAACGCCGCCGTGCATGGCCGCGGGCCGAATCCGCGCCGTCCGCTCAACCTCGCCATTTCCGTATCCTATGACGACACGCTCCGCCTGACGATTGCCGACGACGGCGTTGGCTTCGGCGGCGCGGTCTCGTCAAGTGGCAGCGGCGGCGGTTTGACGCTGCACAGCACGCTCGTCGCCGTCATCGGCGGCACCATGACCAGCGAGGCGAACCCGCAAGGTGGGATCAGAGTGTGTATTACGCTCAAGCCTTCACCCTCACCCCCGTCCCCTCTCCCGACCGCTGAGTACAGCCAGGCGAGGGGAGAAAGATAAAACGAGGGTTCGCATCCGCCAGCCCTCACCCCCTTATCCCCGAACGGGATGAGGGGCGAATAGCAATCTAAATTGACGCGGGAGCCTTCGTCAGCGCCTTCCTGAGCGCGTCCAATTCCGGCTCGCCGGGGTCGAGCGGCAGGGTGATCTTGCCGCGCTCGACCGCCGAGCGACAGGCCGCCATCATGACCTGAAAGCCGTCGAAGGCCGTCTGGCCGTTGCACGGATGCACCTGCGCTGGATCGTCGAGCCAGTCGGCGATTTCCTGCACGTAAGGCGGCATATCGTGGGCGTAGTCCATATTACCGGAGCCGGAAAACACGCCGTCCTTCGTGACTGCGCGCCAGCCGCCGCCCGTCAGCACTTCGGCGAAACCTTCGGTTCCCTGCGCGCCGACGCGGGCTTTACGCCACCACGCCTCGACCTCAGGGACGTCGGGCGCGCCCGCGCCGCACTCGATGATGCCGCGCACGCCGTTGCTGTACTGGATCAGCGCGGCGATGTAGTCCGGCGACGGGTGATTGTCGGCGAACTTCTCGATGCCGTCGGCCTGCCCGACGACCCATTCGACCGGCGCGTAGTCGTTGTACCAGCCGGCGTAGTCGATCATGTGCGTCATCATGTGCAGCATCCAGCCGGTCGCGTGGCCGTAAACCGTATGGACGCGGCCAATCGCCCCGCTGGCGATGATTTCCTTGACCTTCTTATAGTGTTCGCCGTAGCGGTGCTGGTGGCTGACGGTCGATTTGATGCCTGCCTCGGTCAGCAGCCTGTGGATCTCCAGCGCCTCGTTCATCGAGGTCGCCATCGGCTTCTCGTAGGCGATCAGCCTGACGCCCGCCTCGACGCCTGCGCGCACCAGCGGCAGGCGGATGCTCGGCGGCGTGCAGAAGCAGAACACGTCTGGTTTCGACTCGGCCAGCATGGCGTTGACGTCGGCGCTGGCGTAGGCGTCCGGGTACTTCCCCTTTGCGCTCTCCAGCGTCGGCGCGTAAGGGTCAGAAATGCCGACCACCCTGAAACGCGGGTTGGCGGTGAAGGCGTCGGCGTGGTGCATCCCCCGCTTGCCCAGACCGGCAACTGCGACGGTATAAGGGGCTTGCGCGGGACTCATCGGTCTTCCCACGCGCGAACGACGTCGATGACGTAGTCGATTTCGGCCTGCTCAAGCTCCGGGAACATCGGCAGCGAAATGCATGACGCCGCGTTCTTCTCGGCGTTGGTCAGCGAGCCGGACAGCCGATATTCCTTGCCCCACGGGAAGCCTTCCTGCTGATGAATCGGAATCGAGTAGTGTGTCTTGGCGTCGATGCCGTTGGCGACCAGATACTCGGACATCTTCGCGCGGTCTGCGGCATCTTTAGTTTCGATGACGTATAGATGCCAGACGTGGCGATAACCGGGGCGCGCGTAGGGCAGGTCGATTGACTTGCACTCCTTCAGGCCCTCGGTGTACATCCCGGCGATTTCGATGCGGCGGTCGCTCCATTCGCCGATGTGCTTGAGCTTGACGCTCAGGACTCCGGCGTGGATGTCGTCGAGGCGGCTGTTGAAGCCGTAGCTGTGGACGTCACGCTTGACTGAGCCGTGATTACGGAGCTTGCGGACGGTGTCGTTGACGTCCTGCCGATTCGTCCAGATCGCGCCGCCGTCTCCGTAGGTTCCGAGGTTCTTCTGGATGATGAAGCTGGTGCAAACGGCATCCGACAGCTCGCCGATCCTGAAGTCGTCACCGCGCGCGTCGATGGCCTGCGCGTTGTCCTCGATCACCAGCAGGTGATGCTCGTCGGCGATTCTGCGGATTTCGCGCATCGGCGCGGGCTGGCCGTAGAGATGAACCGGGACAATTGCTTTCGTCTTCGGCGTGATCGCCTTGCGCACGGCTTCCGGGTCGATGCATTTGGTCAGCGGGTCACAGTCAACCAGCACCGCGGTCGCGCCCACCGTCCAGATCGCTTCGGCGGTGGCGAAGAAGGTGTTGGCGTTGGTGATGACTTCATCGCCGGAACCGATTCCGAGCGCCATGAAGGTCAGCCAGAGCGCGTCCGTGCCGTTGCCGACACCGATGGCATACTGGGAACCGGCGTAAGCGGCGAGTTCTCCCTCGAAGCGCTTGAGCGTCGGGCCAAGCACGTACTGGCCGCTCTCCAGCACGTCGTGGATTGCGCCGTCTAGCTCGGCTTGCAGGTTATGGTACTGGCGAGTGTGGCCGTAAAACCCGACCTTCATGGTTTTTGCCGCTGTTGATTGTGCCATCTGAAGTCTCCTGATGTGTTCAGCGCGAGATGCCGGGGCGTTGCCTTGCCGCGATAGAGGGGGTCTGCGGCGCGTGGAGTGAGCGCGCGAAGTCGATCTACGTCGATTTTGGAACGCGAAGCGCCGAGTTTAACCAGATTTTTGCGTTTGACAATGAAGAAATATCCGAGGCGGCAGCGCTCGACCGTCATCCCCTGATCGCTGGCAGTGCTATTGCGGGAAGATGTCGCGGACGGGCAGCGTGAATCCGGGCAGTACGTCGCCGCCGTCGAGCGTGTCGGCTTCGGTCAGCGTCCGCGCGCCCGCGCTGGTATGGACGACCACTGTTCTGGTTTCGGGATAGACGATCCAGACAAGCAGCGTACCTGCGGCCAGGTAGTCTAAAACCTTCCGCTGAATTTCACTGGCTGAGTTGGTCGGCGAAATAACCTCGACAGCCAGATCGGGCGCAATCGGGTTCAGAGTTTTTCTGGGCGGTTCTACCTGCCGGGCTTTGGAGACAAATGCAACGTCTGGAATATAGGTGATGTCCTCGGTGATGTCGAAGCCCCCCGCTTCTCCACTGACAAATCCCAGGTCATGGGCTTTGACATAAAGGTAAAGGGGAGATGCAACCGCGATTCCAATCCCTGAAGAATAAGTGTTTGAGGGGGTCGCTTCAATGATTTCTCCATAGCGGCGCTCGAACAGCCTGTTCTGGTTTTCAGGGCGGTTGACGAACTCCCAAAATTCTGCGGCGCTGTAGGTCTTCGGCTGAATCGCCATCGCGGGGACATCCTCATCTCGTCGATAGTTTAATTATATGCGCGGAATCGGGTGGAGTTGCGGACGGTGATCGGCGCTCGTCTGCCGGTTTCTGGACGTGTGCCGAGAAGCGATCAGCAAGGCCCGACTGTTGCGGTCGGGCCTTTTGTGTGCGGGGATGCGTGAGAGGGGCGATCAAGGCCGCCAGGTCGTGTCATATCATCTCTCGAAGACTGATGTACTGGCAAGTTTATTTGCATAAAACAGTTGTA
>CAZZAO010000204.1:0-6078 GCA_964652205.1 uncultured Anaerolineaceae bacterium
TGTCCGAAGCTTGAGAAGGAACCTGTCCACATGGAACAACACCCCCCGATTTACGCGCTCGTCAATCTGACATGCCTCGACGTCGATAGCGGCACGCTCAGCGGCCCGGCCTCTATCGTGATCGACAATGGCCGCATCAGCGACGTTCGCGCTGACCCATCCAGTGAGGGCCTGCCGGAGATTCGTTACGACTGTGCCGGGCTGATCGCTCTGCCCGGCCTGATCGACATGCACGTTCATGTCTGCCATTCCGCCGAGCATGGGCCAGCGCTCACGGAAGCCTACTGGGAATCCGACGTGGCGATGACGGTCAACGCGCTCAAAAATATGGACAGGGCGCTCAAGGCCGGAATCACGTCGCTGCGCGACCTCGGTGGCGCGTTAAATTTCCTGATCGACCTGCGTTATGCCCAGCAGAAAGGGCGAATTCCGGGGCCGCGCCTGTTTATCGCCGGACACATGCTCACTGCGGTCGGCGGTCACGGCATGGAATCGGGCATGAATATGGGCTACGAGGTCTGCGGCGTCGATGAGATGCGCCGCGCCGTCCGCGAACATATCGCCCGCCGGGTCGATCTGATTAAACTCTGCACCAGCAGCGAGAACATGCCGACCGCGCTGACCCTGGCGGAACTGACGGCGGGAGTCGAAGAAGCGCACTTTCAGGGCAAGAAAGTCGCCTGTCACGCTAACTTCCGCCGCAGTTCGATTGATGACGCGGTCGCTGCTGGCTGCGACACCATCGAGCACGGCGTCGCCATCGACGAGCAAATTGCCGACCGGATGGCCGCGCAGGGGACGATTCTCTGCCCAACACTGGGGATCGTGCGCGCGTCATTCAATACTGCGCTGGCGAAGGGCGCGACCGGCGGCCCGATCCTGTCCAAAGTGGAGAGTCACCAGCGCGCCTTTAGACTCGCGCGCGAACGCGGCCTGACGATTGTCGGCGGCACGGACGCCGGTTGGGCTGGAATGCCGTTCGACGCGCTGCATGAGGAAATGCAGATCATGGGCGAACTGGGTATGAGCCGCCTCGAAACGCTTCAGGCCGTCACGAGCAAAGCCGCCGACACGCTCGACGCGGCGGATAAAGTCGGTCGGCTGAAGGCAGGCGCGTTCGCCGATTTGCTGCTGGTCGAGCGTAATCCCCTCGACGGCCTCGACGTGCTGCGCCAGCCGCAGACCATCATCGCCAACGGACGCCTGATTAGCGGCAGCCTCTTCGAGACCATCGAGCAGTAACCGTCAGCCGCGCGTCACCGCGCCCGACGACTCGCGGACGATCAGTTCCGTCGCCAGCGTCACCGTCACATAGGGCGAGTCCGGCTCGGCCAGACGCCGAATGAGCAGTCGGACGGCTTCACGGCCAGGCGCGTAGGTGGGCTGCGCGACCGTCGTCAGCGGCGGATGATGGGGCCGGGGCTGTACGGCGCGTGGCAGCGGGGCGAGGCCGATTTCAGCCGCCTGAGTCACGCCTATCACGACGACGTTTACGGGACGATGCGGCGGCAGGCGACGCTCAAGGAACTGGGGGTGCAGCGAGTCTCATCGACCCGTGGCGACGTGAGCGCGCGAGACGCCAGCGCCGACGAGTCTGAGTAATTGCTTGCAGCGTCGGTACAATTAGAAAGAGGGATGAAACGCGCCGGTCGGGCGCGTTTTTGCTGGGGGAGCGCTGATGATCGCCGAACTGCCCGCGCTGGTCGTGAGCTTTGTCGAACTGAGGGCCGCCTTTGAACCGCTGCATCAGGGCAAACGGAAATGGATCGACGGGCTGCACGACGTCTGGAAACAGGGGTCGCCGTCGCCGGACAGCCGGATTTTCGCGCCCGATGGCTACGATGAGCGCAAGACGCAGCGCGGCAATCAGGTGACGCGGCTGGTGCTGCCGCTGGCGCTGGCGGCGTGGATCGTGGCGGTGTCGAGCGAGCGCGGGATGCCGTATACGCTGAGTCAGGCACTCAGCCTGCTGGCCGGAGAAGTCGATTACGGGAGTGGACGGTGAGCATAAAGGGTGTGAAACGCGCGGCGCGGCGGCCCGGAGCCGAAGCGTCAATCAGGCTGGTTCAACGGCGCATCTGGCACGCCGATCCGCCGCCCCCGGCCCCGACGCCGGAAGCGGACGCTGACCCGCCGACGCCGACGCGGACGCCGGTCGAGCCGACGGCGCTGCCGCCAGTCGGCGCGCATACCGTCGTGGTGGTAGAGTAAAAGCGGCTGCCCTAAACCTTAAAGTTCTTCGACAGCCGCTGCGCCAGTGTCCGCACACGCTCGTCGGCATCCCCCTGCGCTGGCGCGAGATGTTCCCCCGCCCTGCGTCCGGCGATCTGGCCGAGGGCGGTCACGGCGGCGAAGCGCACCTCGGCCTGCGAGTCGTTCAGCGCCTCGACCAGCACCGGAATCGCCGCTTTGTCGCCGATCAGACCGAGCGCGTCGGCGGCCTGCTCGCGCGCCAACCAGCGCTCGTCGGCCAGCGCGCCGATCAGCGACGGCAGTGCCGCCAGCCCGAATGACTCCAGCGCGCTGTTGACCGCCGATTTCATCTCGCTGTCATCGCTGCCGAGCAGGCCGACCAGCGCCGGAATCGCCCGCGCATCGCCGATCTGTCCGAGCGAAAACGCAACCTTGCGGCTGACAGTCGCATCGGCATCGCGCAGCGCCGCGATCAACGCATCGACCGCGCGGACGTCGCCAAGCTTGCCGAGGACGTGCGCCGCCTGATGGCGCGCCGTCGGTCGCTCGTCATGCAGCAGGTCGATCAGCGGCGCAAGGGCAGCATCGGCCATCCGCGCCAACGCCCACGTCAGGTCCTCGCGGACGTAGAAATCCGGCTCGGCAGCAATCGCCGCGATCAGCGCGTGTACCGCGCTCAGATCAGCCGCCTGTCCCAGCGTCAGCGCGGCGCGGCTGCGCACGTTGCGGTCGGGGTGCTGAAGCTCGGTCAGTGTCGTCTCGTTCATGGCTGCTCGTTCCGATTGACTTGCTTACAAGATTATCCAGTCATCATACACGGTTCTCTAGAGACTATAAAGGGTCAGATTATTCAGGTATCAACCCGCGCCGGGCCTTTTCTTCAGTTCCTTCGCTCAGTTCGGGCATCGTTGTTGACACGACGCGCAGACAGTGACACAGTACAGGCAGTAGCTGAGGTCAAAGGACGCGCGATGAAACAGGCAGTGATGACCGCTCCCGGCGCAATCGAATTCCATGAGATCGATCAACCGACTCCCGGCGACGGCGAAGTGCTGATGCAGACCAGACGCATCGGCGTCTGCGGCTCGGATATTCATGTCTGGCATGGGCTGCACCCCTACACGCCGTTCCCGGTCGTGCAGGGTCACGAGGTCGGCGGCGTGGTGGCAGCGGTCGGCGCGAACGTGACCCGAGTCAAACCCGGCGACAAGATCACCTTCATGCCGCAGGTGACATGCGGCGAATGCTACTCGTGCCGCCACGGCATGTACCACATCTGCGAAAATCTCAAGGTGATGGGCTTCCAGACCGGCGGCGCGGCACAGGAATATTTCCTGCTGCCGGAGTGGAACGTGCTCAAACTGCCCGACACGATGAGCCTCGATCAGGCAGCCATGATCGAGCCGATTGCCGTCACCGTCCACGCGCTGCGACGCGGCGGCGGGGCCGAAGGCAAAAACGTGATCGTGCTCGGCGCAGGGCCAATTGGCAACCTGACCGCGCAGGTGGCGAAGGCGTCCGGGGCGAAGGCCGTGATGATTACCGACATCAGCCCTTATAAGCTCGACAAAGCGCGCGAAGTTGGCATCGACTATGCCATTAACACCGGGACAGAAAAACTCGGCGAGGCCATCGCCCACGCCTTCGGGCCGGACAAGGCCGACCTGATGCTCGAATGTGTCGGCATCGAGCCGACGATGACCGACGCCATCAACAACGCCCGTAAAGGCACGACGATTGTCGTGGTCGGCGTGTTCGGGCGCAGGCCGCAGGTCGATCTCGGCCTGGTGCAGGATCGAGAGCTGAGTCTGGTCGGCACGCTGATGTATCGGCAGGAAGACTACGAGCGCGCCATCGAGTTAGCCGCTGACGGCAGACTCAAGCTCGACCAAATGATTACCCACCGTTTCGCCTTCACCGATTACCTCGCGGCCTACCACGCCATCGAGGAATCGAAGGGCGAATACCTCAAGGTGATGATTGAGTTGTAGTTCTGCCTGGCGGCGCGAGCCATAAACCGCATAGACAAATCAAACGGGGGCATTGATGGAACTGGAACTCAGGGGCAAAGTTGCCGCAGTCACCGGCGGCAGCGTCGGCATCGGCCTCGCGGTAGCGGAAGGGCTGGCAAAGGAAGGCGTCGATGTCGCGCTCTGCGCCCGTGACGCCGACCGCGTCAGGGATCGCGCCGCCGAAATTGCGCAGGCTTATGGAGTCAGGGCCATCGGCGTGCAGGCCGACGTCAGCAAAGCCGCCGACTGCCAGCGCTTCGCCGACGAGATCGACGCCGCTTTCGGGGGGCTGGACATCCTCATCAACAACGCCGGAACGGGCAGCGACGAGAAAATTATGGACGCGCCCGACGACAAATGGCAATACTACTGGGAACTGCACGTCATGGCGGCGGTACGGCTGTCGAAGCTGCTGGCTCCGAAGATGCAGGCGCGCGGCGGCGGCGTGATTTTGCACAACGCCTCGATCTGCGCGACGCAGCCTTCGTTTTACGAGCCGATCTACAACACGACCAAAGCGGCGCTGGTGATGTTCTCAAAGTGTCTGGCGAATGAGCTGATTCCGTCAAACATCCGCGTCAACACGATCAACGCCGGCTTGATCGACACGCCCGACTGGCATAAGACGGCGGCGCTGCTGACTCGAGGCACGAGCCAGACGCCGGACGACTATCTGCTTCAGATCGCTAAAGACCTGACGCCGATTGGGCGCTTTGCCACCCCCGCCGAGCTGGCCGACTTCTTCGTTTTCCTGTGCTCGCCACGCGCCAGCTACTCGGTCGGCTCGTCGTACTACGTCGATGGCGGCTGGCTGAAAACGGTCAACTAAAGAACTGAGGGCCGAGGACTGAGTAAGGGCTGGAGCAAATTCTCTGGTCTTTAACTCGGAACTCGGAACTTCTTTTTTGCTCAGTTCTCAGTCCTGTCTCGTCAGGGTTCGTCTGATGGCATGGGGCGGGTGCGCGAAGCGTAGGTGCGCAGCGCCCTGACCGACGCCAGCGCATTCTCAGGGTAGCGGAAAGCCGTCAGCGCGCCGCCGAAAGCACAGCCGGTATCAATATTGATGGTGTTGTTTTCTAGCAGCGGCTGAGTCACAGGGGTATGGCCGTAGACGATCAGCGCCGCGCCGCGATAGTCGGCGGCCCAGTTGCGCCGGATCGGCAGGCCGTCTTCATCGCGCTCGCCGGTCACGTCGCCATAGAGCGCGAATCGGCGCACGGCATCGCCATCACGCATGTGCATCGCTTCCGGCAGCCCGGCGTGAGCGACGACCAGCCTGCCGTGGTCGAGGACAAAATGGCTCGGCAGCCCTTCGAGGAAGCGGGCGACGTCGGCGCGAAAAGCGGGCGGTTCGGCCATCAACTGTGCCAGCGTGGCGGCCAGCGCCGTCGGAACCCTGACGTTATGGCCGCGCAGGCGGCGCAGCAGCTTATAGTCATGGTTGCCGGGCAGGCAGAGCGCCGTCCCTGACTCGACCATGTCCATGACCAGCCGCAGCACCCAGACGCTGTTCGGCCCCCGGTCGATCAGATCGCCGAGGAAAATGGCGGTACGGCCATTCGAGGAGCGCGTCTGCCCCGTGGCCGGATCGACGGCGTAGCCCAACTGGCGCAGTAGCATCGTCAGTTCGTCGTAGCAGCCGTGGACATCGCCGATGATGTCGAACGGGCCGTGGTCGAAATCACGATCAATCGTCAGGCGGGGCATCAAGACTCTCTCGTAATCTCTCGCGCCTGTTCAGTATATAACAAACCCAATTTGCTGCTTAACCAGGTTGCAAAGCCTGACCGCTATCCGCTTTTTCGCGCCAGCGGGATAACCGGCAGCAGGATGTGTGAGGCATGAGCGCCGTCGTGATAGATTGTCTGCTGCG
>CAZZAO010000205.1:0-6041 GCA_964652205.1 uncultured Anaerolineaceae bacterium
GGCATGATCCATCATGCCCCGACGAAACAATCGCCCACTCTCTTTCTCCCCTCTCTGCTTGCGGAGAGGGGTCGGGGGTGAGGTCGGCGGGTGAGGGCATATTTACCCCGTTTTCGGCCTCGCATAGAGCCACCAGTAGATGCCTTTCGGGTAAAGCGACTCCAGCACCGGCGACCACAGGAACGCCGATGGCTCGGTCAGAGTCTTCAACTGGCTATCGGAACTCTGAACACCCTGCCTGACTCCCGCGTTCGACGGCAGCGCGTCGAGCGCCGCCTGAAGGGTCGTCCGCGCTTGCGCCGTCGTCAGGTAATGATCGCCACAGCCCGCCGGGTCGTCCGCGCACTCGCTGATAAACCGGTCGATGCCTTGCAGCCGCGAGGTCGCCTCGCGTTCCAGTTTATGCAGGTAATGTTCTGCCCACTGGGTGCGGACGCGATCATGCTCCGCTTGAACGGCAGTCAGCGTCAGCCACTGCGCCGAACTCAGCCTGCCTTGCAGCGCCGTCAGCCGGTTGAGCCGAAGCAGCAGCGCGCCGATAGTCAGCTTCAGGTCAGCGTCGAACATACCGCCGCTGCCGCTGCCGTATAGCTCGTCCCCGCGCACATAGTCTTCCAGACCGTCCGTCATCGTCTTCGCTTCGTCGAGGTCGCGGCTCAGGTCGTAATGTGTCTCAGCCATCGCGCTGATCCTTTCGCGTGGAAATGTCATTTGTTATCTAGAATACCACTGCCGGAGCAGCCACATGATGAGTCTCCTGTGAGCTAGCGACGGGTGTACCAGGCCGCGCCGCGCGCCTCAAGGCTCACGGTGAGCTGGCTGCCGCTGGCCGTGGCCGACTGCTGCGCGCCGAGCGCGTCGTGCCATTCCTCGCTCGACTCGCTGAGGAGCGGAATTGTCACGCTTGCGACCTCGTCACTACCGTTGAAGGCGCAGTAAACGACATCGTCTCCCAGATGGCGGACGAACGCATACAGCTTCGTCTGATCGTCGATGATGACCGTCTCGACCTCGCCGAGACGCAGCGCCTGCGACGTGCGCCGGTAAGCGATCAACTTGCTGTAGTAGTCGTGGAAATCCGCCGGGATGTTGTCCCAGGGGATCGTCCTGCGCCCATTCTCGGCATAGTCGCCCTGCAAACCGGCCTCGTCGCCGTAGTAAATCATCGGCGCGCCGGGATAGGCGAACTGGAAAGCGACCATCTGAAAGAAGCGCTGCTTATCGTCCATGCAGGCCGTCAGCGCCCGCAGCGTGTCGTGCGAGTCGATCAGGTTCATCTGCGCCTTGATCGCCGGGCCGGGCGTGTCGCGCAGCCAGGTTTGCAGCCGGTCGTCCAGCTCGGACGGCGTCAGCTTGTCGTAGGCGATGAAGCCGTACAGCGCCCAGGTGAGACGATAGTTCATCGCCGCGCTGAACATATCGCCAAGCAGGTAATGCGAGGCATTTTCCCACTCCTCGGCGACGGTATAATTGTCCGGGCAAAGTCGGTCGAGCCGGTAGCGCCAGCGCCGCCAGAAAATATCGCTGTTGCGGCTGGTGACGTCGGTGCGCCAGCCGTCAACGCTGAGGTTCGTCCACTTGGCCGTCGGGCCGTCCTTGCCGGTGAAAAACTCCTCGACTTCAGGACACTCGGCAAATTCGGGCATGAACTTCAGACCGATCCAGCCATTCCAGTCATTCGGCCAGTCGGTGAACTCGAACCAGCGGAAATAAGGCGACTCCTTCGACTGGACCGCGCCGACCTCAGGGTAAGCCCCTGTCGCGCCGAAATAGCGGCTGTCGACCGAGCAGTGATTGTAAACAGCGTCGAGGATGATGCGGATATTGCGCTGATGGGCTTTGGCGACCAGCTCGTTAAAATCGTCCTCGCTGCCGAGCATCGGGTCGATCTGCATGTAATCGAGCGCGTCGTAACGATGGTTGGTCGGCGCGGCAAAGATCGGCGTGAAATAGACGCAGTCGACGCCGAGGTCGGCCAGATAGTCGAGTTTCTCAATCGCCCCACGCAAATCACCGCCGAAGAAGTCGCGCCCCAGCGGCGGATGCTCCGGTTTATCGCCCCACTGCTTGAACAGCGGGCGATGGCCGTAAGGGCCGTTGGCAAGCCGGTCGGTCGAGGTATCGCCGTTGGCGAAGCGGTCAGGGAAGATCTGGTAAATAACCATCCCCTGCGTCCAGTCGGGCGGCATCCCCGACGGCAGGTAGACGGCAATCTGATAGCGCGACTGCTGCCACTGGCCGAAAATCGGGGTGTTGTGGCCTTCGTTCTGGCGAAGCTCGTACAGCGCCGTCTGATCCTCGAACTCAAAATGGTAACGGATGATGGTGGCTTCTATCGGCATCATCACGCTGGCTTTCCAGACGCTGCCCTGCTGCGACAGGTAGACCCGCCAGGTGATATCGCGGCGCGTGTCGGTGATGACGGCCTGCGGCTGCGACGGCGCATCCTCGACAATCAACTCGATGACGCTGCCGACGGGCTGCGCGGGCGGCGGCCAATGAAACGCGCCGGTCGGGCGCAAACGGCGCGCGGCTTCTCGACTGACAGGGGAAGTCATGAGCAAACAGCTCCTTAAGCTTTCCGTTACGCAATTCTCAATAATTGTGCCAGAAAATCCTGAAATACCCAAATGGAATACGAGTGAGGAAACTCGTCAACCTGCGCGTATCAAGACTGACTGTACTGGCCTCTTTGCGGGTGGTACACTTTGACCATAAGCCGTTCAGAGTCAGCCGCTTTCAGCGCTCGCGGCGTTCATCAACAGAGGTTATTCCATGAAGAAAATCTGTGTCGTCGGCACGGGATACGTCGGCCTCGTCACCGGCACCTGTTTTGCCGACCTCGGCAACACGGTCACTGCCATTGACGTCAACGATGCCAAAATCCGCGATCTGAATGCGGGCGTGATGCCGATTTTCGAGCCGGGACTCAAGGAAGTGGTCGAGCGCAACGTGCGCGCCAAACGCCTGATCTTCACTACGTCGTATGAGGAAGGGTTGAAGGATGCCGACTTCGTCTTTATCTCGGTCGGCACGCCGGAAGGGGTCGATGGCGAGGCCGACCTGCGCTACGTCCGCTCTGCTGCCGAAACCATCGCCAGAACGATGACTCACCCGCTGGTGGTCGTCAATAAATCAACCGTGCCGGTCGGAACGGGCGACTGGGTGGCAGACATCATCCGCGCCAACCAGCCGACGCCGATTGATTTCGCCGTCGTAAGCTGCCCGGAGTTTCTGCGCGAAGGCTCGGCGATTGCCGACTTCATGCGCCCGGATCGCACCGTCCTCGGCTCGACCGACTTGCAGGCGATGGAAGCAGTGGCGCAGTTGTTCCTGCCGCTGCGCGCGCCGATTGTTATGACCGACCTGCGCACCGCCGAGATGATTAAGTACGCCTCGAACGCCTTTCTGGCGACTAAAATCAGCTTCATCAACGAGATCAGCATCATCTGCGAGAAGCTCGGCGCGGACGTCATCGAAGTCGCGCAGGGCATGGGCTTCGACAAACGCATCGGCAGCCAGTTCCTTCAGGCCGGTGTCGGCTACGGCGGCTCCTGCTTTGAAGGCAGCGAGACGATCTTCGCGCTCAACAGCCCGAACGTCGCCGCCGAGAAACTGAGCGACATTTTCGCCAAATCGGGCAAACCGTTCGCCGGAGACGTGGTCGAGGTGATCGCGCCGCAGGAAAAGCGCGTGCTGGCCTTCGATCTGGAGACCGGCTGCCCCACGCTGGCCGATGTCAAGGCGGTCACGCGCCGCCCGTATAAGGGGGTAATGGTCACGCTCAAGACCAGCATGGGGCGCTCGCTGCGCGTCACATCCGACCATCCGGTAATCGTCAGGGCCGAGAGCGGCTTCAACATTGTCCCGGCCTACACCGTCATGGCGGGCGACCGGCTGATGGCGCTGACCGAGCTTCCCGAAGTCGAGACGCCCGCCGACCTCAACCTGATCGACCTGCTGCGCGGGACGGCGCTCGAAGCGGCTGTCTACGTATCGCCAGTCGATCAATCCTTCACCGAGCAGTATCTGCGTTTTGGCAGGCACGTCCCGGCAGAACTGCTGCGTCACCCGCACGAGATCAAGCAGCACAATCGCATGTCGCTGCGGCTCTATCGCTACTTGACCGACGCTGGCCTGCTCGATGTCCCCACCAGCAGGCTGCAACTCTACACGGCCAAAGGCGCGGCGACGAAGATCAACGCGATCATCCCGGTCGATGCCGACCTGCTGCGGCTGTGCGGCTACTACGTCGCGGAAGGCTTTATCAGCCTCGATACGGGCCGCGCTGGAGCAACCCGCGAGCGTATCGGCTTCTGCTTCCACGAAAATGAGATGGAATATATCGGCGATACGCGCCAGATTCTGGCGCGACTCGGCCTGAAATTCATCGAGCGCAACAGCACCCACGCGACGACCACGCTGGTTTCGTCGCGCATCTTCGCCTGGCTGATCCGCGACGTGCTCAAGATGGGGACGCGCTCGGACGACAAGGCGCTGCCTCGGCTGGCCTTCAACGTCGCGCCAGCGCTCAGGATGGCGCTGCTGCGCGGCGCGTTCAGTGGCGACGGCGCAGTGACGACCGTTCAGGGCGGCAAGAACATGATGTTCGAGTACGCCACCGTGAGCAAGGCGCTGGCCGACGGCATGACCCTGCTGATGCAGACACTCGGCATTGTGCCGTCCATCCGCACCCGCATGATGAACAAATCGACGCAGCCTGCCTATATTCTGCGCGTCAGTGGCTACAGCCAGATGTCGGCGCTGGCCGACGTCTTCGGCAGCAAGCGCCGCGAGAAGATCGCCAGCGTCCTCGGCGGTTATCAGCGGCAGATCAAACAGCGCGGCTTCGAGCGTCAGGGCGCTTACGCGGTGCTGACCGTGCGCGAGGTCGAGTACGAGCAGGTCGAAACGACCGTCTACAGCCTGGAAACGACGACCGGCACGGTCATTGCGTCGTCGGGCATCATCGCCCACAACTGCTTCCCGAAGGACGTCAAGGCGTTGAGCTACATGGCTCAAACTCAGGGAATGCACCCTCAATTACTGAACTCGGTCATGGAGATCAACGCCTTCCAGCGCAAACATGTCACCCTCAAGCTGACGGAAATGGTCGGCGACCTGAAAGGCAAAACGATTGGCCTGCTCGGCCTGGCCTTCAAGGAAAACACCGACGACATCCGCGAATCGCCCGCCATCACTATTGCCGAGCATCTGCTGGCGCAGGGCGCGATTGTTCGCGCTTACGACCCGGAAGCGATGGAGAACAGCGCCCGCGTTCTGCCCGACCTGCAAATGTGCGGTGACGCCTACGAAGTTGCCAGCGGCGCGGACGCGCTGGTTGTAGTCACGCCGTGGAATGAGTTCAAGCAGCTCGACATGAAGCGCGTGCGCGACACGATGAATCAGCCGGTGCTGGTCGATGGACGCAATATGTACGACCCGCTGATGATGAAGAACCTCGGTTTCCAGTATCGCGGCGTCGGTCGCGGCTACAACGGCGCTGGCGTCAAATAACCAGCAGGCGGCGCGCTGAGGACAACCTCGGCGCGCTGCCTTGCTTCCCGGCACGAAGCTCGTCTGACCGTAATAGCCGGGCTGCCGACCGCGTCAGGACAACGTGGCCCCCACGCCGCAGACGCTGAAACACCAGCATGATTCGACTCCTTCACAGCACGCTCACGAGCGCCGGTTACACTGGCATCGGCGCGCCACAGAATGCGAGCATCCATGACCGATGACGTGACGAAACATATCCTGCCGAACGGCCTGACCGTCCTGCTCAAGGAAGTTCACAGCGCTCCGCTGGTGAGCTGGTGGGTGCTGTACCGGGTCGGCAGTCGCAACGAGCCGACCGGGCTAACTGGCGTCTCCCACTGGGTCGAGCATATGATGTTCAAGGGGACAGAGACATTCCCGCAGGGCGTCCTTGACCGCGCTATCGACCGCGAAGGCGGAAGCTGGAACGCGCAGACCTTCATCGACTACACCGCTTTCTATGAAACCATGCCCGCCGACCGGATCGACCTCGCGCTGCGGCT
>CAZZAO010000206.1:0-5833 GCA_964652205.1 uncultured Anaerolineaceae bacterium
GTGCGGCCATCCTGATTCCCGAATACATCCTGTTCAACCAACTTGGCTGGATCAACACCTTCCTGCCGCTGATCGTCCCGGCATGGTTCGGCGAAGCCTACGCCATCTTCCTGATGCGCCAGTTCTTCATGACGATTCCGCGCGAGCTGGAAGAAGCGGCGCTGATCGACGGCGCGACGACCTTCCGCATCATCTGGAGCCTGATCGTGCCGCTGAGCACGCCGGTGCTGGCGGTGATCGCCATTCTGACCTTCAAGGATACCTGGAATGACTTCCTCTCGCCGCTGCTCTACCTGAACGAGCCGACCAAGTACACGGTCGCCGTCGGACTGGCCTATTTCAACGGTCAGAACAACGTGCAGATGAACCTGCTGATGGCGGCGTCCGTCACCTTGATGATGCCGATTGTGATTCTGTTTATCTTCGCCCAACGCGCCTTTGTCGAGGGCATCTCCCTGACCGGACTTAAGGGATAGGATATCCGATGCAGCTTCCAAAGAATTACTATCACTGCTTTTTAGGCAACGGCACGGATGCCGTGCTGGTCGGCTATACCGGCTCGATGGTGTCCGACAAGGTCAGCGTTGATCGCTGTAACTGGTACAAGACCAACCGCTACTATCCCGAAGACAAGCTGGTGATGACGGCGGGGCGCTTCCCGCTCGACAAGAAGCTCGAACATGCCGAAGGCTCCGGCTGGTACGAAGCCGCGCCGCATGGTCGGACGTGGTACACCGTGCTTGAAAACGGCCAGCCGCTCGAACTGCAAGCGAGCGAGCAGCGCTTTGTCCCGCAGGAAGGCACGCTCTACAGCAAGGTCGATTACGGCAGCGCTCGCGCCGACGTCGTGACCTGGCTGCACGCGACGCGCTCGATCCTGATCGAGCGTTACACCTTCGACCACGAGGTTGAGTTTCAGGCGTGGATCGGGCCGGGAGTCTGGTTCGACGACGGCTGGGACACAGACCCGTTCTACAGCGTCGAGATGTCGGCGGACAAGCCGGAAGGTCGCTATGACCTCGGCGAGACGCAGGGCATCATGGCGCTGCGGACTTTGCCTGCGCCGTCGGCCTTCGGCGCGGACGGCAACGACCGATGGGTGACGGTACACGGAAAGCGCATCACCAAGTTTTTCATGATTAGCGACAACCAGCAGGGGCCGCTGACCACTCAGGGGCTGGACGAGGCCATCGAGGTCGGCTATGACGGCCTGCGCGGCGAACATCTCGATGTCTGGCAAAAATACTTCGCCGAGTCGAGCATCGACATCCCTGACGCGCAGTTCCAGTATTTCTACGACGCCAGCATGTACCACTTCAAGGCGATGCAGAACATCAAGTCCGGCGGCATCCCGGTCAACAACCTGCGCCGGACGTGGTCATCGCACATTTTCTGGGACTCGTACTTCCTGCACCGGGCGATTCTCGAAGCCAATCACCGGCACGAGGCGCTCGAAGGCTGCCGTTTCTTCCAGCGGACGATAGACCACGCCCGCCGCCACGCACAGGAAGAATTTGGCTGCGATGGCCTGAAGTGGGACTGGGAAATCACCCACGATGGACGCAAAGCCTACGGCACGCTGCTGCACATGAAATATCAGGTGCATAACAACGGCTCGTATGCCAACATCCTGATGAACTACTACGAGCAGACGCAGGATGAAGGCTTTCTGGCCGAGTTCTACCCGATCCTCGAAGGGCTGGCGACCTTCTTCATGAGCTGCATCGTCGAGCACAGCGAGGAGCGCGGCTACGAGATCGGCTATCTGGTCGGCGTCCACGAGAGCGCCGTCAAGGTTCGGAATGACGGCATCAACCTCGCCGGGACGATTGCGATTCTGCGCCACTGCGCCCGCGCCGCGCGCATTCTGGGCCGCGAAACTGACTTCACCCGCCAGTGTGACGAAGTCGCCGACGCGCTGATGAAGACGATGGACTCGCTCTACAACGGGCGCTTCTTCAAAGCCTCGGAAGACGAGGACAAGATCAACATGAGTTCGGTCGGGCCGATCTACCCGATGATGGTCATCCCGGCAGATGACCCGCGGGCGGTCAGCACCGCCGACGCCTACATTGACCGTTACGAAGGGCGACTGCTCGGCCACGGCAACAGCGAGCGCGGCTTCCCGTGGTCGGCGGGCGTGCTGGCGTCAATTCTGGCATGGCAGCATCGCGGCGACCTGGCCTGGCGCGCGCTCGAAGGCGCGCGCCCCACGATCTGCGAATTTGGCGGCATGACCGAGGTGATGGAAAACGGCGAATGGAACATGCAGTATTTCGGCACGGCGCAGGCTGCCTGTGCCGTCGCGCTCCATCAGATGCTCGTGCAGAGCCACCGCCATGATAAAGACATCGAAATCGAGCTGTTCCCCGCGCTGCCGTCAGCCTGGACTCAGGCCAGCTACAAGAATCTGCTGGCTGAAGGTTTCGCCGTCTCGGCCCGCTGGACGCCGTCGAGCGTCGATTGGACGGTGACGAACGTCGCGCCGCAGCGACTCAAGCGGACGATCCGTTACGGCAGCCAGTCGATGACTGTCGAGCTGACGCCGGACGACAACATGCACCTCGTCTGGTCAATTTAGCTCCAGACAACTCCATAACCTCGCACCCCGCCCCCTCTCCCACTTCAGGGAGAGGGGCTGCAATTCCGGGTCAACCTTCTTTTGCCGCATCCCTGGGACGTGATCTTTGGGCGAAAAATCAACTATGGCGCAGCGTGTGACCTCGCTCGATCTCGATTCCGCAGGCTTCCGGCGGCTGGCGCTGGCGGCGCTGTTCGTCGTCTCGGCAGCGGGTCTGAGCTTTGAGATCACGCTGACGCGGCTGTTCTCGCTCTTTTTTCAGTACAACTTCGCTTTTCTGGCGCTGTCGCTGGCGATCCTCGGCCTGAGTCTCGGCGCGGCCAGCGGAGCCTATTTACGCCCGGAGCGGACGCGCTCAACGGGAACGCTGGCGCTGGTGCTGGCGGCTCTCAGCCTGAGCTTTTCCGGCGTGACGCTGGTGATCGCGTGGCTGCCCTCTGCCGAATCGATCTTCCCGCGCGCGCTGGTGGCGCTGCTCCCGTTCTTCCTGATCGGCCTGTTCGCCGCGCTGACTTACGAGAACCTGAGCAGCCACAGCGGCACGCTCTACGCCGCCGACCTGATCGGCGCTGGAGTCGGCGTGGTCATGGTGCTGGCGCTGCTGACCATCTGGAGCGCCTTCAGCATGGTGCTGTTCCTCGGCGCGCTGACCGGCCTCATGGCGCTGGCGTTCGCCCTGCGCGGCGCTGAGTCGCGCGTTCGGCTGGCAGCAGGCGCGGGGCTGATCGTCGGCGTCGGGCTGCTGGCGGCCAATCTGGCGAGCGGCGCGGTCGATTTCGACCCGCTGCGGCTGACTGGCGTCACCCGCGATAAGACGATGATCGCCATCCTGCAAGACCCGTCGCAGGACGCGAAAATCGTCTACACCGGCTGGAGTCCGTTCTCGCGCGTCGATGTCGTCGAGACGAACGATCCGAGCGCCAAATATATCTTCGCTGACGGCGGCGCGGGCGCGTACCTGATGGCCTACGACGGCCAGCCGCAAACGCTGGCGTCGATGCCGATCATGCAGTCGATTGACGCGCTGCCGTTTCAGTCGGGCAGCGCGGCGAAAACGCTGGTCGTCGGCGCGGGCGGCGGCAAGGACGTGCTGCTGGCGCTCAATGCCGGAGCCGAGTCGATCACGGCGGTCGAGGTCAACCCGGCCATCGTCGCGGCGACGCGCCATTTTGCCGCTTACGACGGCCAGATTCTCGATCTGCCGCAGGCGCACTGGGTCGAAGGCGACGCCCGCTCCTACGTCGAGCGCACGCCCGCTGCTTACGACCTGATCTACATGAATCTGGTCTACACGCAGGCTGTTTCCCCGGCGACTCAAGCGCTGGTCGAAAACTATATTTTTACGACCGAGGCATTCAAGACCTATCTCAGGCGGCTGGCTCCCGGCGGACGGCTGGCGCTGGTCACGCACAACGGTCTCGAAGGCAGCCGCGCGATGCTGACCGCGCTTCAGGCGATGCAGGACGAAGGGATCGCCCCGGCGCAGGCGCTCGACCATTTCTGGTTGTGGCGCGCCAATGACCCCGACCAGACGATTGCCACCAGCGTGCTGATCGTCGGCAAGGACGCGCTGCCGCCAACCACGACCGATACGCTCAACGCGGCGGCGCAGGCTCAGGGAATGCTGCCGCTGTTCACGCCGCGCGACTACGAGACGCTGTTCGCCCCGCTGCGCAACGGCACGCCGCTGTCGAGCTATATCCAGTCAGACGCGAGCTACAACCTCGCCCCGACGCGCGACGATCAACCCTATTTCTTCAATCTCGACTACGGCATTCCACCGGCGATTCGCTCAGCGCTGACGCTGGCGGCGCTGCTGGCGCTCGGCCTGCTGGCGCTGGCGCTGGTCAGCGATTCGACGCCGCCGCTCAATCGCCCGCGCCGCCGCGCGACGATTGCCTACGCCGCGCTGATCGGCCTCGGCTTCATGTTGATTGAAGTGCCGCTGATTCAACGGTTTCAACTGCTGCTCGGCCAGCCGATTCTCTCGCTGGCGGCGGTGCTGGCGACGCTGCTGCTTTCCGGCGGCGTCGGCAGTCTAGTCAGCCAGCGCTGGTCGGTCGGGCGGCTGACCGGTCAGATTCGGGTCGCCGCCGTCTGGATCGTCGTCGTGACCGTGATTTACTGGCTGGCGCTGCCGACCGTCCTCAGCAGCGTCCTCGGCGCGTCGTTCGCTGCGCGGCTGCTGGCGATCATCGTGCTGACGGCGCTGCTCGGCTTCCCGATGGGCGTCCCCTTCCCCGGCCTCATGCGGCTGGCGGGTGAAGAACGCCAGCAGGTCGCGCTGCTGTGGGCGATCAACGGCGCGTTCTCGGTCCTCGGCTCGACGCTGGCGATGCTGCTGTCGATGCAGTGGGGCTTCACTGTGGCGCTGCTGCTCGGCGCAGCGCTCTATGCGGCGCTGGCCGCTGTGACGGTCATCCTCGAACGGCTGCCCGCGCCGATCAGACTGGCGGCGCGAACGCGATGACCAACCCGACGCTGCGAGCGAAAGCCGGCGATGCCTACCTGAACGCCATCCCGCTGATTACGCTCAACGTCGCCTGGTTCCTCATCTCGCTGCCGATAGTGACGCTGCTCCCGGCGACCGGCGGGCTGGTCTACGCCACCAACCGGCTGGCGCGCGGGCGGGCCGCCAACTGGCATACCCTGCTCGAAGGCTTCCGGCTTTATCTGCGCCAGAGCCTGATTCTCGGCCTGCTCAACGTCGCCATCGCGGCGGTCGTCGGCGCGAACCTGCTCTACTACTCGCTGCGCCCGGAAGAAGGCTGGATCCAGGTCGCGCGGCTCATCGTGCTGACGGTCGCGCTGATCTGGGGGATGGTGCAGGTTCACGCCTTTCCGCTGCTGGTCGAGCAGGAACAGCCGCACATTCGGCTGGCGCTGAGGAACAGCCTCGTCATCCTCATCCGGCGTCCGCTGCCGAGCCTGCTCGTGACGCTGCTGATCGCCTTCATCGCCGCGCTGTCGACGCTCATTATCCAGCCCGCGTGGATTTTCTTCACGGCCAGCACCTGCGCCTATCTGGCGAATCGCTCGACGGTCGGCGCGATTGCGGCGCTGACGGGCAAGCCGGTCGATTCCGTTGACGACGGCGGAATTGCCGGAGGCTGAAAGCCATCCGGCAAATAAACTGAAGCTGGCTAAAAGCCAGCTAAAAACTATGGCGACAAGGAAGAAATTGATTCAGCCAGCTTCTAGTAGATCACCACAGTAAAGAGCTAAGATAGGGGAGGCGTAGGATCGATTGTA
>CAZZAO010000207.1:0-5829 GCA_964652205.1 uncultured Anaerolineaceae bacterium
CGGGGGTGAGGGCGTGCATGGACGCGGCCTTTCGCGCCCCATACGGAAGCCGCTCTGATTGACCTGATTAAATCGCTAACCCGCATCAGCCAGCTCGGAGCCGTGACAACAGCGAAGGTTGACGACTGCCCAATCATCCGTCAGCCTTTTCTCGGCTCCCGGCTCTCATCTTCCGCCCCCTTTTCTTATGGTTTCCCCCCTAGTCAGATTGTTACATTCGGTGTATATTCATTACAAATGATACGCGCAGGGTCGTTATTGTGTGAGGAGTGCCAGGCATGGGCAAAACCAAAATCCTACTCGTCGAAGACGACACCAATATCAACAAGCTGATTACCGATTACATGAACGTGCATGGCTTTGAAGTGACTGCCGTCACCGACGGGCCAGAGGCGCTGGAACTGGTGCGCCAGCGCGGCTTGCCGCACATTGCGCTCATCGACCTCGGCCTGCCGTCAATGCACGGTTTCGAGGTCAGCAACAAGCTCAAGTCGATGGCGGACGTGCCGATTATTTTCGTCACGGCATCCAGCGACACCGATACGGTCGTCCAGGGCCTCAAGAAATACGCCGAAGACTTCATTGTCAAGCCGTTTGAACTGCGCGAGCTGGAAGCGCGCGTTCAGGTCGTCCTCGCCCGTATGCCCAGCCTCGACTATGCCAGTGAGCCGATTATCCGCATTGACGAGAACCTGAGCATCGACTTCGCCCATAACCGGATTGTCGTCAACGGTAAAGCCTATGGCCTGACGCCGACCGAGTCGATCCTGCTCCATGTGCTGCTCCGTAACGCGGGCCGCGTGGTCGAAAACCGGATGCTGATCGCCCGCGTCTGGCCGTCGGAAGAGGTCTACGAAGACACGCTCCGCGTCCATATGCATCGTCTGCGCCGCAAGCTGGAAGCCGATTCGCACCATCCCCATTACATCCGTACCGAGCGCGGCGTAGGCTACATGTTTACCGTCCGCCCGCCGGAAGGCGTGGCGATGGAAGGTGAAGAGGAACTGGAAGAGTCCGAGTCGGGCGTCTGATTTCGCCCGCCCTGCGCGCTGCACACGGAAGCCCTTCGACGCCGGGCGCGGTCGCCGCGCCCTGACGCACAGCGGATAGCGCCGGATACCCGATGGTTAAGCCGACGGTGGACTATTCATTCACATCTTACAACTCGAATAACGACACAACCGAAGCGCTCGGTTATCTCCTGGGTCTGCTGGCTTCGTCGCTGCGCTTCGATCTAGCCTGGGTCGTTGCGTCGTCGAGCGATTCACCTGCGCCGGAGCTGCTGGCGCAGCAGGGCGATGCTGCTGCTGCTGCTGACCGTGACGCCATCCTCAGGCTGATCGCGCAGTCCCGCGCGCAGGCGACCCCCGCCAGTCAACCTGTCTGGCTTGACGCCGACGCGCTTGCGCCGACCGGCTTTACGTCGGGGATTCTGTTCCCGCTGGCGATGCCCGACGACGTGATCGGTCTGCTGGCCGTTTTCGCCCGCGACGACGCTGCTTTCACAGCAGCGCAGGTCGAAGCGGCGCTGCCGGTGCTGTCGCTGATCCGCATGACGCTCGAAAACGTCCACATGTACAGCCTGGTCGCGCAGAGCATGATCGTCACTCAGTCGATCCAGCTTGCCGCGCGGGAGATTGCCGCCGACCCATCGCCGCAGCACGTCATCAACATCCTGCGCGACTACTTCTTCGACTCGCACGTCACAAGCTGCGCCCTGCTGCTCTACGGCCCGATTCAGGAAGACCAGCCCGATGGCCCGTTCGAGTACATGGAAGTTAAGGGGACGTGGTCGCGTCGGCGCGGCAGCGGCATCGGCGTCGGCCTGCGCTTCTACCTCAAAGACCTGCCTGACCTGGTGGCGCAGCTTGAGAGTGAGAAGGTGCTGATCTTCCCGCGCGCCCGCGCGCTCACCGACCGGCTTGATCCGCTGCTGCGGGTCTTTTTGCAGGCCGAGCGGGTGCGGTCGCTGACGCTGCTTGGCTTACAGGCGTCGCAGCGGCGGCTCGGCGTGCTGTTCATCGCCACCGACAAGCGCCACGATTTCACCACGGCAGAACTCAATAATTACCGCACCGTCAGCGAATTTCTCGCTATCCACATCATGACGCAGATGCTGGAAGAGCAGCACGACATCGTCCAGCAGGGGCGCGCCGCGCTGCTCGACGCCGTGACCGACGGCGTGCTGATGGTGCTGCCGAGCGCGGACGGCGCGCGCATCCTGACGGTCAACAACCGCTTCCGCGATCTGTTCGGCTTTGGCGCTTCGGGGCTTCATGGCCTGCTGCTGGACGAAATCATCGAGCGGATGCCGTTCCCGGAACAGGAGCGCGCCGACCTGCGCGAGGCGTGGTTGAGCATTTCCGTCCGTGACCCCGACCTGCGCGATGGCGAATTTCAGATGATCCATGAGGAAGGCCACCCGATTGACATCGCCTGGTACAGCGCGCCGGTCTATCAAAATACTGCGGTGCTGGGCCGCATCTACATCTTTCACGATATCTCGCCGGAACGGTCGGCGCAGCGCCTGCGCGCTTCGTTCCTGTCGCGCGTCTCGCACGAGCTGAGGACGCCGCTGACCTCGATTCGGGGCTTCGCCGAGTTCATCCTTGAAGTGACTGGCCCGGAGCTGCCTGATCTGGCGCGCGAATACACCGAGATCATCCTCAGCAGCGCCCGACATCTCAACGCCGTCTTCACCGACATGATCGAGATCACACGCGCTGAAGCGGGCGAGTTGAAGCTCAACCGTGAGGAAACGCACCTGCCGGACATCATCATCGACGTCGTCGCGCGGATGGAGTTGATCTACAAGAAGCGTAATCAGCAGGTCGTGATGGAACTGGACGACGACCTGCCGCCTGTCTCGGTCGACGCCGACCGGATGATTCAGGTGCTGACCAACCTGCTGACCAACGCCATCAAGTATTCGCCGGAGAATGGCGTGATTCGGATCAGCACGCGCTACGTCACGCGCCCGCGCCAGCTTCCGCCGAGCGCGCCGCCGGACGTGGTGCTGCCCGCCATCCTCGTCACCGTCGCCGATGGCGGCAAGGGCCTCAGCCGCGAGGACGCCGAGAAAGTCTTTATGCCCTTCTACCGCACCGAAGAAGTGCGCCTGAAGAAGGTTGAAGGCGTCGGCCTCGGTCTGGCAGTCACGCGCAGTATGGTCGAGATGCATCGCGGCAAAATCTGGGCCGAGCCGCGCAAGCGCGGTCATCGGGGCGGGCAGTTCCTGTTCACCGTGCCGACGATAGAACACCAGTAAGAAAGTGCTGAGTGCCAGGTGCTGAGTGCTGAGATAAACTACCAGATTACAAACTCTCGCTGAGATTTTGCGAGGGATTGGGGCGATTGACTCAGCGGTTGTACTCGTTGATTGGAGTATGTTTCTCGCCGCCGGAGAGCTTTCAGCCTCTGGCGGCAGCGCTGAGAGAATGTCGATCCAGCACAACGGTTGACGCAGCATTCATCACTCGGCACTTATCACTTCAAGTGATTTGGAGGCGTTACTATGCAGTTTCCCCGTTCAAGTGGCATCTTGCTGCATCCCACCTCGCTCCCCGGCAAATATGGGATTGGCGATCTGGGTGAGTGGGCTTACCGGTTTGTCGACTTCCTCGAAGCGACCGAGCAGACCGTCTGGCAGATGCTCCCGCTCGGCCCGACCAGCTACGGCGACTCGCCTTATCAGTCGCTTTCGACCTTCGCCGGAAATACGCTGCTCATCAGTCTCGACAAGCTGGTAGGGGAAGGCTGGCTGACGGACGACGATCTGAGCGAGGTCGCTGATTTCCCTCAGGATCGCGTCGACTTTGGCGGAATCATCCCCTATCACCAGTTGATGCTGGGGCGCGCCTATGACAGCTTCAAGGCGCGCCCGACCGAGGCGCAAACGGCGTCATTCGATCAGTTCTGCGCCGATAATGCCTACTGGCTCGATGACTTCGCCCTGTTCGTCGCGCTCAAGAATGCTCACGGCGACCGCGCCTGGGTCGAATGGCCCGAAGCGCAGGCGCTCCATCAGGCTGAGGCGCTGACCGAAGCGCTGCAATCCTACGCCCGCGAGATCGAGGAAGTCCGCTTCCGCCAGTGGGTGTTCTTCACTCAGTGGTACGAACTCAAGCAGTACGCTAACGCGAAGGGAATCCGGCTGATTGGCGACCTGCCGATCTTCGTCGCCCACGATAGCAGCGATGTCTGGGCCAGCCATGACCTGTTCTACCTCGACGAAAAAGGCAGCCCGACCGTCGTTGCCGGTGTCCCGCCGGACTACTTCAGCGAAACCGGCCAGCGCTGGGGCAACCCGCTCTACCGCTGGGACAAGATGGCGGCGCAGAATTTCAACTGGTGGATTCAGCGGATCGCCGCGACCCTGCGGCTGGTCGATATCGTCCGCATCGACCACTTCCGTGGCTTCGAGGCCTACTGGGAAATTCCCGCCAGCGAGCCGACTGCCGTTCACGGTCGCTGGGTCCCGGCTCCCGGTTTCACCTTCCTCAACACGCTCACGCAGGCGCTCGGCGCTGACCTGCCGATTATCGCCGAAGACCTGGGCGTGATTACGCCCGGCGTGCGCGCGCTCCGCGACGATTTCAACCTGCCGGGCATGAAGGTGCTTCAATTCGCCTGGGGCGGACGCGCGGGCGAAAACTCCTTCCTGCCGCACAACCACGTCCCCAACAGCATCGTCTACACCGGCACGCACGACAACAACACGACGATTGGCTGGTGGAACAACCCTGAGGAAGTCGATCAACAGATTCGCCATCACCTCGGCAGCTATAACAACGGCTGGATCGACGAGCCGAACTGGGTGCTGATTCGGCTGGCAGAGATGTCGGTCGCCAACACCTGCGTCATCCCGATGCAGGATATTCTCGGCCTGGGCGAAGAGGCACGGATGAACACGCCCGGCAAAAGCGCCGGTAACTGGTCATGGCGCATGACCGCCGAGATGCTTGACAGCGCGCCGAAAGAGCGGCTGGCGACTATCACCAGACTGTATGGCCGCGATAAGGCGACGCGGCTCGAAGCAGCGGTGGCGGCAGCGGCAGTCCCCACGGCCACGGCTGCGCCTTCCGCGCAGCCCTGATCTCCGCGCTTCCTGCCCACCCTGAAACGAGACCAGTGGATGAAAACGATTGTTTGTTACGGCGACTCGAATACCTGGGGATCGAACCCGGCGGACGGGAGCCGCTATCCGCTGGCAGTGCGCTGGACGGGCGTGCTGCGCTCGGCGCTCGGCGCGCAATACTGGGTCATCGAGGAAGGACTCGGCGGGCGAACGACCGTCTGGGATGACCCGCTCGAAGGCGCGGACGGAGCGTATAAGAATGGCCGCAAATTCCTGCTGCCCTGTCTGGCGACCCATCAGCCGTTCGACCTGCTCACGATTATGCTCGGCACCAACGACCTGAAGAAGCGCTTTTCGCTGCCGCCGTCGGATATTGCCATCGGCGCGGGCAAGCTGGTCGAGATCGCCAGAACCAGCGGCGCGGGCATCCGGGGACGCGCGCCGGAAATCCTGCTGATCTGCCCGCCGCCAGTCGCGCCGATTGTCCATCCGCGCTTTATCGAGATGTTCGAGGGGGCTGAGGAGAAGTCGAAGCTGCTGGCGCCGTATTACAAGACGGTCGCCGCCGAACGCGGCGTCCACTTCCTCGACGCGGGCCAGTTCATTGCGTCCAGCCCCATCGACTCGATCCACCTTGAAGCCGACGCCCATGACAGGCTCGGCCTCGCTGTCGCCGACAAAGTCCGGCAGATTTTCAACCAGTAGTTCGCTGCCCCTCACCCCCGGCCCCTGGTAATGGCCTGTTCGCCCTG
>CAZZAO010000208.1:0-5725 GCA_964652205.1 uncultured Anaerolineaceae bacterium
TTGTCTAGGTTGTGACGACCTTGAGGATAGCTTCTCCTTATCTTGGTGCCTATGGATCGGGAATCAAACGCCCTTGTTCGTCGCCACCGCTCGGTTGCAGGATCAAGGATTCAGCACAAATCTACTCGCTGCCCAGGCACAAATAGCCCGCCAAACGTCGAACGTCGTCATGTCCTGTAAGATTGGTTTGACAGACCCGACTCGCGTATCTTTAGTGGTTTATCCACCTGTAGTGATTATGCCATTGAAGCTTGAGAGCTTTAATCTTAAAGCAGCATTTACCCGTTAGCCGCGTGTGAACACGAGTGTCATCATTCTTATGAGGTGCATTCCACCCATGGTATAAAAAAGGGAAACGCCGCCGAATACGACCGACGGACGCAAATAATCGCGCCTCTACGGAAGGTTTGGGCGGCGTTATTTATACCCGAAGGCGGGAGCTAGGCCGTCGGCGGCCTTTCGCGCATCAGCTTCGCCATGCTGCCAAGCCACTCGGATTCGTCGCGCGTCAGCTTGGTGATCTTGATCTCAGTGAAGTAGGGCAGCAGCTTAACCATCATCGCCGGAAGCTGCGCCCAGTGATCCTGATAGACAATCGCCTGAAGCTGATCGGCCATCCGACCGGGCCAGCTCCAGCGCTGGCGCAGCTCCTCGGACTTCATCCAGTAATCGCGCTTCTCCCACGCCTGCGCCGACGCTTCGATCCCCTCGTCGATCTCGCGGAAGACGAACACCAGCGCCGCAACCATGTCCTTCGCTTCATCGTCCAAAGCCTGTTTCTGGCTCAGGCGGCGCAAAACTTCGGCGGCAGTTCGCATCTGCTGGCTGCGCTGCTTGCCGGTGCTGTCCGTATTGATGACACGACCCATAACCTTAGCGACTCCTGACCTTAATCCGATTGGGGCTGATAGGGGCGCATTCCATTGTAGATGCGCGCGCCGCTCAGTGTTTTGAGAACGACGGTGGCCGAGCGGCCTGTCTGCTCTTCCAGCTCGCGTGGACTCAGGGGCCGGTTGCCATTGGCGATGAAAACGCGAAAGACGCTGTCGACAAGCGAGGTGTGCGGATTGATGAAATTAGGGTCGCTGGCGGCTTCGGCCAGCGCCATCTGTAACTCGTCGAGCTGTGTGACCGCGCCGGTTTCGGCATCGACAAAATCAACCACGCGGCTCTCGCCAGACTGGCTCAGGCGCTCGCGCTGTTCCGGCAGCAGGTGACTGAGCAGGTAGGTCCGCAGAGCCTTCGGGTCGCTCCACCAACTGTAGTCAATGTGATATTTCGTGTCGAGCGTTGGCTTGACCAACGCGCTTGGTTTCCCAGCAGAGGTCTGCATGGCCGATCTCCTAAAATAGTGCTGAGGGATGAATAATGGATGCTGAGTCAGGGCCGATGCGTTGAAGGAAGTCGCTTCAGGTTGTGCCACCAGTGATGGAAAGCGGGCATCCGGCTTACGAGTCTCCTTCCGGGGAGCTGGTTTTCGTAACCCGTGGCTTTGAGCCACAGGCGGCGCGAGCGAGATCGCCGGAAACTAACGCATCGTTTTGAAACGGCCTTTCCGAAACTCAGCAAATTACTGACTGCTCAGTTTCCAGTAATGGTTGCCAACGTGCTCGAAGTCGGGGTCGCTCACCAGCGCGGCAAAGATCGGCCCCGGCGGCGTGCGGCGCATGACGTTGAGCGCGCTGTAGAGGGTCTTGAAATGGACAGTTCCCTGCGGGTTGAGTCGACTCAACTCGGACATGAGGATGCGCAGCAGGGTCGTAAAACTGCGGCGATCCTTATCGGCTGGCACGAACAGGGCATCGACAGCCGCTAGATCGTCTGCGCCGATAATCATCAGATCGTCGTACTCCGCGCCGATGGAGCGCTTCTGGTTCTCGAAGCCGATCTGCCCATTCCTGGGCGTAATCAGACGAAGCCACTCGGTGCGGGGCCGGTGCGCGTGGAAGTTGATGACCATCTTGCCCGACGCTTCATCGTGGTGGACGGCGATGTACGCCCCAATCGGCAGCCTGTGCTTCTTGTAAAACGGCATCAGGCCGTAAACGTAACGCTCCTTACGCACGACCCAACCCTGAAATTCCTCGTTGTCTTGCGCGTCAACCAGCGTCACCCAGATATGCGCTGTGCGCCGCGCCGTCGGGAAAATCCGGCGCATCCGGGCATTCAGCGGCAGCGTGCCAGCGCGACGGTGCGGGTAGTTGAGCGTAATGGTGATGACGTCGCGCGCCGGGCCAGATTCCTTAATCGGCGATAGCTCGTCGTCGATCTCAGCTTCGAGCGCGAGCATCTCCGGCGTGAGCAGGCTGCGGTCGTAGCTGATCTCGTGATAGCGCAGCATCGCTGGCGTCGACTGGACTTCCTCAGGTTCGGCGCGCAGCAGATACCACAGAATCTGTCCGGCGGGGCCGACCTCGTCGAAGCGGCTGTCACGGCTGAGAGCATAGTTGAGCGAGAAGATTTGCAGTTCCTGCGGCGCGCTGCCGAGGCCGCTGATCTGTTCGAGGATACTTTCAGCGTCGAGCGGGCCGCCTTCAGCGAGGTCGAGCACCGCCTCGGCCAGATACAGATGGCCTTCATTGACGTCGAGGATCAGATCACGGGGGAACCAGCGCCCGGCCACGCTGACAAGGTCAGTTGAACTCGTCAGCCGGTCATAGAGCAAATCAGCCAGGTTGGTGCGGTCTTCAGGGTCGGCAAGAATATCGTCAACGCTCAGGCCGGTTTCGCCGGGATAGAGCGGCGGCTCATCGCCGGTGACGCTGAGTCGGTGCGGCAGCGGGTAATCTGCCGCGAACTCACCCGTCTGCTCGCCGTCCTCGAAAGCGACGTCGATGACGTTGAAATCGCCGTACTGCGGGTTATCGCCGGGACGAACGCTTCGGACGGTCGCCAGCCGAAAATCCATCGCCGGAAAAACCAGCTTCTGGCCGACTTCATAGGTCAGCGCCGGGTCGTAAACGCGGGCATCGAGGAAACGTGACTTGAGGCTGTCGCTCTCCTGAGCGAGATGCCGCTCGACCAGCGCGCGCGTGAGTTCGTCCGTCGTCAGCGGCTGCTCGCCGTCCAGCAGAAGCCCGACCAGAAATTCAATATCCTCATCAGTCACGGCAAAGCTGTTTGCCCAGTGATGGCTCGGCATCAAGATACACGCTCCAAAAACTTGTGCGCCGGGGAAAGTCGCCGGGTTGCTGGACTCGCTGCGCGATTCACAGGCCGGGTACGTTCGATCTGCCCCGGTCAAGGCTGCGCTCGACGTCTCGACGTGACCGACCAGACAGGGTTGACGGGAACTGCACGAGCGTGCCGACTCCGGCGCGCACAGAAGGTGAAAATCAAATCGCAAACCGAATCGCAATTATACTCGGTCGGCAGAACCCTTACAAGCGCCGGGTTGACCGGCCCTCTGCCGTCCGCTATACTTACCCTTCGTGATTTGTCTGATTTTGCACAAGGTAAAAACTGATGTCAACTAAGCGTACCTGGCAGCCTAAGATTCGTCGTCGCCAGCGCGTCCACGGCTTCCGTCAGCGGATGCAGACTAAAGGCGGGCGCAAAGTCCTGAGGGCGCGGCGCGCCGTCGGGCGTCATGTGCTGGCTGTCCAGCGCGTCCACGTCAAGAAGGTCAACTGGAACGCCGGCTAACCCCGGCTGTCCGTGATTCCCGGATGCAACAACGGTTCAGACTGCGCGAAAGCCAGGACTTCGACCGGCTCAAAGCGGCGGGCCGCAAGGTCAGCCACCGGATGATGATCCTGAGCTTCGCGCAGAACGAACTGCCATACAACCGGTACGGCTTTATCGTAAGCAAGCGCCTGGGCAAGGCGACGACCCGCAACCGGATACGGCGGCTGCTGCGTGAAGCGATTCGGCAGGCCCACCCCACCCTGACACCGGGTATGGACATCGTCATCATCGCTCGACAGCCCATCGTGGCACAACCTTTTTCAGTCGTCCAACGTACAGTCCATGAACTCGTCACGCAGGCAGGGTTAGTCGAAGGGGAACCAACGCCATGAAAGCAGTGGCACTCGCCCTCATCCGCTTCTACAAGCGATTTCTCTCCCCCCTGCTTCCGTCAAGCTGCATTTACACGCCGACCTGTTCCATGTACACCTATGAGGCCATCGAGAAATACGGCATCATCAAGGGGACGTGGATGGGGATGAAACGGATCGCGCGCTGCCACCCGTTCCATGTCGGCGGTTATGATCCCGTCCCGTAATTGAGGAGTAGGCAACCATCGTGCATTTGACTACGCGCCACCGTATTATCGCCGTGGCAATTGTGGCGCTACTCGCCATCGTGGCGACAACCGCCTGCGGCCCCGTCCACGCTGATCCCAAATGGGGCGCAGTGAGCACGCTTCAGGACGGCAGCCGGATTTTGCTGGCCTATGAAGACCGGCTGACACTGGTTGACGCCGTTGACGGCAAGGCCGTCGAACTGACCGATTCAAATGGCAAGGTTCGGCTGGACGAAAAGGGCATCCCGCGCATCTGGGAAGCCAAAGCCGCCGACGGCCCGCAGACCCGCTTCTATTCGGCTCCCGTCCTGCTTGACCCGGCGACACTCCTTGCTGGTTCCTACGATTCGCGCTTCGTCAAGGTCGATATTCCGACGGCAACCGTCACGGGCGCGGGCGCGGTCAGCGGTCATATCGTCGCGTCGCCGCTGGTCGAAGGCAATATGGTCTACGTCGGTCTGAGCGAAAACGACTTTGTCGCCTACAAGCTCGACGACATGAGCGAGCAGTGGCGCGTCAAGACCCAGTATGGCGTCTGGTCAGTTCCAGTGATTGTCGGCAATACCCTCTATTTCAGCTCGACGGATCATTTCCTCTACGCGGTCAACAAGGCCGACGGCTCGCTGATCTGGAAAACCGATCTTCAGGGCGCAATCACCGGCACTCCGGCGTACAATAATGGTCATCTGTACGTCGGCAGCTTCGCGCGTAAACTGTTCGACGTCGATGCGACCACCGGCAGCATCGTCAAGGAATTCGCCACCAAAGACTGGGTCTGGAGCGGGCCAACGCTGGTTGATGGCACGCTCTATTTCACCGACCAGGCTGGCTGGGTTTACGCCCTGAAGGCGGACGATCTCTCCCAGGTCTGGGCGACTCAGGCTTCACAGAAAGCGATCCCGCCGGCTCCGGCAGTGACGGACAAGTATGTGATCGTCGGCTCGCGTGATCAAAATGTCTACTGGCTCGACCGTAACAGCGGCAAAGTGCTGGACAATAAAGCCACAGCGGGCGAAATTCTGTCCGAAATCGTGGTTATCAACCCAGGCCCGACCGTCAAAGTGACCGAGCCAATCGTCGTCGTCAGTTCCAGCGCGAACCAGGAACTTCTGGTCGCTTTTACCGTTGAACGCGGACAGCGCCTGTGGGCTTATGGGCGATAATAGACAGGCTGAGGAGTAACCGAACGCCATGTGGGACTTGATTATCAACCCATTCGTCACGACGCTGACATTTCTCTACTCCCTTTTAGGGAGCAATATTGTCCTGGCGATTGTGGTTTTCACGGTGCTGGTGCGCCTGATTACCTATCCGCTGACGCAGCAGCAGCAGCGCTCGACCAAAGCGATGCAGGAACTCCAGCCTGAACTGAAGAAGCTTCAGGAAAAGTACAAGAACGACCGCGAAAAGCTGGCGGCAGAACAGATGGTGCTCTACCGGCAGTATGGCATCAACCCGATGGGCGGCTGTCTGCCGATG
>CAZZAO010000209.1:0-5716 GCA_964652205.1 uncultured Anaerolineaceae bacterium
TAACCCACTATGCTCCGCCTATATTATGCCAATTCTAATTCGGTTCTCCATAAGCCATAGGTCAGAAATGAAAGTGACTGACGCTCAAAACTGCAAAACCGGAGCTATACTAAACATCTCTATTTGGCTTATTCGAGACTGATGATGCTTGCTATTGTTCATGCTTGCGCCGTCGTCGGCCTTGACGGCTATGTTGTCGATGTCGAAGTAGACTTCAACGCGCGGACGGCCATCCCCACATTTACGATTGTCGGCCTGCCCGATGCTGCCGTCCGCGAGAGTAAGGAGCGCGTCCGCGCCGCCATCAAGAATTCCCGATTGCAGTTCCCGAACAAGGGCTACGTCGTCAACCTGAGTCCGGCTGATCTGCCCAAGCGCGGCCCGGCCTACGACCTTGCTATCGCCGTCGGCGTTTTAGCCGTCACCGACCAACTGCCGCTCGAAGCGCTCGACAGGGCGCTGTTCGTCGGCGAACTGTCGCTCGATGGCAGCGTCCGCCACACGCAAGGCTCGATGGCGATGGCGCTGACCGGCAAAGCCGACGGCTACGAGCGCGTCTACGTCCCGGCAGAAGACGCCGCCGAAGCCGCGCTGGTCGAGGGCATTGAGATCATCCCGGTCGCGTCGCTCGGCCAGCTTGTCGAGCATCTCTACGGCCTCGCGCCGATTGCCGCCTATCAGGCCGCGCCGGAAGCCCCCGACCTGACCTCACTGGCCGAGGGCATCACCGATTTCGCCGATATACGCGGACAAGAACACGTCAAGCGCGCGCTGGAAATCGCCGCCGGGGGCAACCACAACGTCCTTCTGAGCGGCCCGCCCGGAACCGGCAAGACGCTGCTGGCGCGCGCCATTCCCGGCATCCTGCCGCGGCTGACCCGCGAGGAATCGCTCGAAGTAACGCGGATTTACTCGGTGGCGGACATGCTGCGCGGCGGATCACCGCTGCTGCGAGCGCGCCCGTTCCGCGCCCCGCATCACACGATCTCGCAGGCGGGGCTGGTCGGCGGCGGCAGCATCCCCCGCCCCGGCGAGGTCACACTGGCCCATCGCGGTGTGCTGTTCCTCGACGAAGTGGTTGAGCATAACCCGCGCACGCTCGAAGTCCTGCGCCAGCCGATTGAAGACAAGATCGTGACCATCTCGCGGGCCAAAGGGACGCTGACGTTTCCAGCCAATTTCCTGCTGGTAATGGCGATGAATCCCTGTCCCTGCGGCTACTTCGGCGACCCGGTGCGCGCCTGCACCTGCACGCCGACGATGATTACCCGCTATCAGGCCAAACTGTCCGGCCCGCTGCTCGACCGCATCGATATTCATGTCGATGTGCCGCGCGTCGATTACGATAAGCTGATGGGTGGCCCACGCGGCGAGTCGTCGGCGGTGATCCGCGAGCGGGTCGAACAGGCACGTTCGCGCCAGTATGCTCGCTTTGCGAATGCGCCGGGACTGTATGGCAACGCCGATATGGGCGTCGGCGAAGTGCAGCAGTTCTGCGCGCTGACGACACAGGCCAGGCAGCTTGTCGGCGTGACAGTCAAGCAGATGCAGTTGAGCGCCCGCGCCTATCATCGCGTCCTGAAGCTGAGCCGGACGATTGCCGACCTCGACGGCAGCGACACCATCGACATTCAGCATGTGGCCGAAGCTATCCAGTACCGACCGAGGCCGCTGGCGTTTTGACGATCCACACGGGACAGCAGCGCGGGCCTTTGCCGCACGGATCGAGGCAAAGCGACCATGTCAACCTCGAACGCGAGCGCCCCGGCTTTCCATGCGGCAGCAGAGACGGAAGTCCCCGCCTGGCCGCCCTTGAACCCTGAGGGAGACGAGCCATGCCTGACAAAATCCGCGCAATTTTCCTCGACTGCGGCGACACCCTGGTTGACGAGGCCACCGAAGTCAAGGACGCGCTCGAAGTCTCGCAGAGCGCCGACCTGATCCCCGGCGCGGATGAGCTGGTGCGCGAGCTGAAGAAGCGCGGCTACAGGCTGGCGCTGGTGGCCGACGGCCCGGCAGGGACGTTCATCAACAACCTGACGCCACACGGCATCTACAACCATTTCGACGCCTACGCCATCTCCGAATTAGTCGGCTGCGAAAAACCGGACGCGCGCATCTTCCGACACGCGCTCGACGCGCTCGGCATCGAAGCGCAGGATTACGGCAGGGTTATCATGGTCGGCAACTATCTGGCGCGAGACATCAAGGGCGCGAACGCGCTCGGTCTGATCAGTGTCTGGCTCGACTGGTCGCCGCGCCGCCCCAAACTCCCGGCGGACGAGAGCGAGCGCCCGACGTATACGATCAAACTGCCGCTGGAACTGCTGCCGATCCTCGACCAGCTTGAGGCAGAATTGTAAGTCTGGCCTGATCCCCGCCCGGTAAAAGAGGGGAGCAAGACAGGCTGGAGGGAAGATTTGCGGTTTAATCCACCTGTTCAAATCATCCTCGCAAGGTTTGAGTTGAGGGCTTCCATGCGCTTTGAACCTGAGCAGATCATCGAAGGCTTTATCGGCCCGGAACGTGTCTTTAGCTACGAGTTGGTCCCGTTCGACGTACCTGAAGGCGTCGGACGGATCGACGTCAGCTACGAATATGACGCGGCGATTAGTCCCGACCCGACCGTGACCGGCGGCAACGTCGTCGATCTCGGCGTATTCGACGAGCGCGGCGCGGACTTTCCGGGCAAGGGCTTTCGCGGCTGGAGCGGCAGCGAGCGCAAATCCTTCACGATCAGCGGAGACAGCGCGACGCCGGGTTATCTGGCCGGGCCGATTGAGGCCGGAAGGTGGAATGTCGTGCTGGGGCTGTATAAAGTCGCGCCCGCAGGCTGCCATTACCGCGTCACCATCCGCCTGCACGAGCGCGTCGGCTCGGTCGTCCGCGCCTTCCCGGCGCGGCTGACAGTACGGAGCGAATCGCCGCGACCGGCCAACGCAACCGGATGGTACAAAGGCGAACTGCATTGCCACAGCGTCCACAGCGACGGCAAAAACACCCCCGAAGAACTGTTGGCGGCAGCGAAGGCGCTCGGCCTCGATTTCCTGGCCGTGACCGACCACAACACCGTCAGCCAGCAGGTCGCGCTCAACGCGCTCGACACCGATCTGATCCTGATCCCCGGCTGCGAAGTCACGACTTTTCAGGGCCACTGGAATATCTGGGGCGACGGGGAGTGGATCGACTTCCGCGTGACGAATGAAGCGGAGATGGCGGCAGCAGTTGAGGCAGCCTGCAAGGCCGGGTATCTGGTTTCGCTCAACCATCCGCGCCCCTCTGGCCCCGACTGGATGTATCCGAAGGTCGTCGCCAGTGATTGCATCGAAGTCTGGAATGGGCCGTGGGAATACCAGAACGACGTTTGCCTCGGCTTCTGGGAGCAGCGCCTCAATGCGGGGCGGCAATTCACAGCAGTCGGCGGCAGCGACTGTCACAATACGAGCGCGGTTACGGGGCCAAAGCTGGCGCAGCCGACAACCTGCATTTACTGTGCGGGCGCGCCCTCGGCAGCGAAATTGCTCGACGGCCTGCGCGCCGGTCATGCCTTCGTCACCCACAGCCCGACCGGGCCGCAGCTATACCTGTCCAGCGGCAGCGCGATGATGGGAGATACGCTGCCGCGTCCGGCATCCGGGCGGTTGGCGCTCTCTGCGCGAGTGGTCAACGGCGAGGGCGCGACGCTCGAAATCTGGACGGCCAGCGGTCAGGCAGCGCGGCGCGCGGTGATCGACGCGGACGCAACGTTCACGCTCGATGTCGAGGTCGCCGCGACGCCTTACGTTCGCGCCCAACTCCGCGACCCGCACAGCGGCACGATGCTGACTGTCAGCAATCCGATCTATCTAAGCTGAGTGATCGATACGGCTATTGTCCAGACACTTTATTTTCTACAGGACGCGATTTTCCACGCCCGCAAACCGGAAGTCTTCGCTCAAACCGGCTATTCAGAGGGTCATGATCTCAGGGATTAGCGGCTTCGAGCGCGGGCTGTCGGCTGGTCGCATCCGTCTGGACGCAATCCGAACCGCGCAGAATCAACTCTGGCGAAATGGTCAACTGGTAAAATGGGTTGCGGTCGCCGCCGATGCGCCGAAGCAGGATTTCTGCTGCCGACTGCCCGATCTGCATGAACTGCTGCGCAACAGTCGTCAGAGGCGGGTCAAGCTGCTGCGAAATATCGAGGTTATCGAAGCCAACGACCGCCAGATCACGCGGGACATTCAGGCCAAGCGACGCGGCGGCGCGATAGAGCGCGATGGCGATCTGATCGTTGGCGGTGAAAACGGCAGTCACGCGGTTCGAGCGCGAGAGGAACTGCTGGAGCGGCGTCAGGTCGATTGTCGGGTAGCCTTGCACATAGCAGACCCAACTCGGATCAGGCTCGATGCCGCGCTCGCGCAGCGCCTGCTGATAGCCGAGATAGCGATGCTCCATGCTGACCGCTGGCGAAAGCCAGGTCGCAAAGCCCAGGCGCTGATGCCCCTGATCGAGCAGGTGGCGGACACCGCGAATCGCGCCGTTAAAGTGGTCAGTCATGACGAAGTCCGACGACAGCGGCTTAAGGTAACGGTCAACCAGCACAATCGGAAACCCGGCGCGTACATACTGGTCGATAGGCGCGACAGCTTCCGAATCGACCGGATAAAGCGCGATCCCGGCGACGCCTTCCTGCACCAATCGGTCGATAGTCCGGGCCTGCTGGTGAATATCATTGTTGACGTGATCGAAGACGACGCTGTAATTGCCCTGCTGCGCCACCTGCTGAAAGCCCATGAACATGGCCGACACCGACGAATCGCGGACGTAAGGGACGATGAAGGCCAGCCGGTTGCGCGGCAGTCTGGCCTGCGACTGCGCCTCGTTCGTCTGCCCGTAGAGGACGAACGTCCCTCGGCCCTGTTCGCGGCGCAGGTAGCCCTCGGTTTCCAGCAGTTGCAGCGCCTGCCGCATCGTGCCGCGCGCTACGTCGAATTCGGCGCACAGCTCGCGCTCGGTCGGCAGCGACGCGCCGCTCGGCCAGACGCCGCTGTGAATCCGTTCCTTGAGGATTCCGGCAAGCTGGACATAGAGCGGCGTCGCATCAGACTGGCGTTGCAAAGCGGTCATCGTTTCGGCCTCAAACGACACTCAGATAACCCGATTGGTCTAGACATAATCCCGCTTTGTCGTTAAATTTAGCGGGTCACGCGCGTCAGTTTCACTGATAAGCGCTGTAAGACGGTGGAAACTGGCAGTTGGTTTAGACAACTATACCTGATTTATGACAGCGGAGCAAACGTCCGCCCACGCTACAGGAGTTTATGCTGATGCAAACGCCGATTATCCCGACCGATGGCATGACGATTAGTGAGGATACAACCTTCGCGCCGGGAGTCTACGTGCTGCCGCGCGGCGTCCGCATCGACGCCGATGGCGTGACACTTGATGGCGCAGGCGTGACAATTGTTTCGGGAGCGCAGGAAGGCGTCGGGATTTCGGCGCAGGGCCACTCGAATCTGACGATCCGCGGTCTGTCTGTGACCGGCTTCTACCACGGTATCCGGCTCGACGGCTGCGCGCAGGTGACGATTGAGAACGTGACCATCCGTAACACGCAGGCGATCGAGGGCATCGACACCTTCCTCTACCTCTGGCAGGCGCTCGACATCGCCTACGGCGGCGCGATCCTGCTCCCCGATGTGCGCGGCGGCGCGGTGCGCCACTGCGACCTTCA
>CAZZAO010000210.1:0-5583 GCA_964652205.1 uncultured Anaerolineaceae bacterium
ACAAACCCTCATGACCTTTTATAGCCTGGGCTGCGATTTTGATGCGATTGCCCTGACGATCTGCTGGTCGATGCTTGACACCCTTCTGGCCGCGCTCTATAATGACCTTCATCGCGCGGGCGTAGCTCAGTTGGTAGAGCGTTTGCTTCCCAAGCAAAATGTCGTGAGTCCGAATCTCATCGCCCGCTCAGTTCACAGACGGCCCTTCGGGGCCGTTTTTCATCAACGAATTGATTTTCTGCCTTGGCGCAGGTTTTCTGGCGCGGCGAGGCAGGCGGAAGCGCTCCTGATCGGCGAAGCGCTGAGGGTTTCATACCGATTTCACACGGTATCAATGAATTGTCAACGATCCCGGTCGTACAATTCAAAGTGACTCTATACGGTGTCATACCGTGAGTCGATGCTCATCCTGCCCGTTTCGCTCCTGTTCAGAACCGAAAGCGGGGTCGAGCAGCGGCGAGTCCGATTCCTGAGTCGTCGTCCCGACCGCATCAAAATCGACACTCATGACTTGAAGAAACCTCATGCGACCTGTCCCAACATTGGTTAGAAAATTGCTGTCGGCTACCGAATGGATCGAGTCGCGCCTGCGGCGGTTCGATGATTCGCGGGCTGTTGGCCCCGTTGATGCCCCCGGACGCCCGCTTGCCGCGCCCGAAACTGCTGATTCGGACAGCTTATCGTGGGATCGGCACCTGACTCGCGCGCTGCGCGACACCGTCCCTGAATCGATTTATTTCAAGGATGCCGAGGGCCAATTCCTCAGCATCAATCAGGCGATGGCGCGCCGACTGGGGCTGAGTACCCCGCAGCAGGCCGTCGGCAAAACCGACCGGGACTTTTTCCCGGCGGAATCAGCGCGTTCCTCAGCGCTCGAAGAGCAGGAAATCATCCGCACCGGACAGCCGATCCTTGATGATGAGGAAGAAGAGGTCTGGCCCGATCACTCGACGAGCTGGTCGTCGATCACCAAACTACCGCTGCGCGACGCAGCCGGCCAGATCGTCGGCACATTTGGGATCACCCGCGACATTACCGCGAGCAAGCAGGCCGAGGCCGCGCTGATGGAGAGCGAGCGGCGTTACCGGGCCGTCTGCGAGCTGATCTCCGATTACGCTTATTCCTTCCGTGTCATGCCCGATGGCTCGTTCGAGGATGAATGGGTCACGGCGGCATCATTCATTCGTCTGACCGGCTATCACTGGAATGAACTCGACGAACAGGGAGCGTTCGCGCTTTTTGATCCAGCGGAAAAGGACAACCTGCCCCAGGAACAGGAGCTGCTGCGGCAGGGACAGACGGTAGGCCGCGACTATCAGATCATCACGCGCGACGGTGAAGCCCGCTGGTTGCACATTCTGCGCCGTCCCGAATGGGATGAAGCACGCGAGCGCATTGTCCGCTTTTACGGCGTTGCTCAGGACGTGACCGAACGTAAACGCGCCGAAGCCGCCGAGCGCGAACAGCGCGTTCTGGCCGAAGCCATGCGCGATATTGCAGCCGCGTTGATTAGCACAACCGACGTCCGCACGGTGATGACGCGCGTGCTGGAAACCGTGGGCCGCGTCGTGCCGCACGACTACGCCACGATTATGCTGATTGAAGGCGACTATGCGCGCGTGGCTCACGCGCATGGCTGGCCGGAAGAAGACGAGTTCATCGCCCGAAGCGTCCGAATGCCGCTGGCCGCAGCCAACCTGCATACCATGATTGTCCAGCGCGAGCCGCTGCTGATCTCCGATGTCCCCCGCTATCCCGACTGGGTCGAGGTCGAGTGGAAGGCGCGCAAGCCGACCGGCTCGTATGTCGGCGCGCCCATTCAGGTTCACGGACAGGTCATCGGCTTTCTCAACCTCGATAGCAACACACCGGGCTTTTTCACAACCCGACACGCAGACCGACTGGGGATTTTCGCCGATCAGGCAGCCATTGCGATTGAGAACGCCCAACTCTACGACGAGCTTCAGCAGCACGCGCACCAGCTCGAACGGCGCGTTGCCGAGCGCACGGTCGCGCTTCAGCGAGCGAAGGATCACGTCGAAGCGATCCTCGACAACAACAGCGACGCGATTATCGTCGCGTGGCGTGATAGCACCGTCAGCCAGGTCAACCCGGCCTTCGGCCAGTTATTCAGCTATCCGCTGGGGGACGCGCTCGACGAATCGCTGCTGACGCTGCTTCCTTCAACGCAAACCGACGCGCTCAGAGATGCGCTCGAAGCAGTCAGGTCAACGCGCCAGTCGGCACGGCTGGAAATGTCGATTCAGCGCAAGGATGGCAGTCAGTTCGATGCCGATGTCGTCCTGTCGCCGATTCTGGAGCACGATCCCCTGACGGCGGCGCTGTCGATGTCGGGCGTTGTGTGCAGCGTGCGCGACATCACCGAGCGCAAGCAGGCGGAGATGGCCGCGCAGCAGGCGCTCAAAGCCGAGATGGAGCTAAATGAGCTGAAGTCACGCTTTATTTCGATGGCCTCGCACGAGTTTCGCACGCCGCTGGCGTCGATCCTGTCATCGTCGGAACTGCTCATCCGCTATCGGGAGCGGATGGATGTCACCCAGCTTGACGAAAAGCTGCGCACGATTGTGGCGCAGGTGCAGTACCTCACCAGCGTCATCGAAGACGTACTCGATATGTCGCGGATGGAGTCGGCCTGGGCCGAGTTCAAGCCCGTCTCGACCGACCTTGACGGCCTGTGCCGCGGCATCATCGACGAGTTTGCCAATCGCCCGGAAATCACGCATCAGATCATCTTCACCTCGACGCCCCCGCCGCGCCTGATGCTCGACGACCGGCTGATGCATCGGATTATCACCAACCTGCTGACCAATGCGATCAAATACTCGCCATCGGACACGCCGATTTTCGTCAGCCTCGACACGACGGCTGACGATATGGTGCTGCGGGTGCGCGATCAGGGCATCGGCATCCCGCTTGCCGACCAGAAGCATCTGTTCCAACCCTTCCATCGCGCAACGAATGTCGGGACAATTGCCGGAACGGGCCTCGGTCTTTCGATCATCAAGCGGGCAGTCGAGCTTCATGATGGCACGATTGAGGTCAAAAGCGAAGTCGGCATCGGCACGACCTTTACCATCTCGATTCCGCTCAGGCCGCATCGCCAGCAGCCGGGGACGCTGAACCAGTGGGCCAGAACCTCCCACGGCTAAAGCAGGGCGCTTCGAGCCACCCTCCGCGCGATTCGGATCAGGCTGACTCGGCAGGACGCGCCATAGCCGACTTGACCATCCTGTACGCTCCACAAACCTGCGGAAAGCAACGATCTGGCTGAGAGAGCGCTGATCCCTTGACCCTGAGGACGCGCGCTGTCATGCTTGAGGATTGAAGCGGGTGCTTTTGACGCAGGAGAGAATTTGATGACTTCGACGCAGTTGATTCGACAGACTTTTGAACAGGGCACGGGTATCCTGCGTATGGCCCCGAATTTTGTCCCTCGGCGCTTCAGTCAGGCCGGACACCGTCTGCGCCTGCATCCTGACGACTATTACGCGCTCGGCACGCAGCGCGGCTCGATCAAGGAGCGCTGGTTTTCATCGGTGATCGCCGCCATGAACGGGCCGCTGGCCCCCGCCGACGAGGGGCTGAGTTACGTCGCGCCGACCAACCAGATCGCCGACCGGTTCCCCTTCCGCGATGCGGTCGACGAGTTAGGCGCGGACCTCATCGGCGCGGAACTGAAGCGGAAATATGGCACATGGCCGATGTATTCCAAGTTTTTCGACTACAATCTGCCGCTCTTTTTCCACCTGCACCTGAACGACGAAGCTGCCGCGCGCGTCGGGCGCATGGGCAAGCCGGAAGCCTACTACTTCCCGCCGCAGTTAAACAACCATCCCGGCGAGTTTCCAGTCACTTACTTCGGCTTTGACCCGACGGTGACAAAGGAACAGGTGCGTCAGCGGCTGCTCGACTTCGAGAAGCGCGATACCCGCATCACCGAGCTATCGCGCGCCTTTCGGATCGAGCCTGGCAGCGGATGGTATACGCCACCCGGCGTGCTCCACGCGCCCGGCTCGTACCTGACCTACGAGCCGCAGTGGAACAGCGACGTCAACTCGGTCTACGAGAACATCACGCTCGGTGAGGTTTACCCGCACTCGTTTCTGGTCGAAAACTGCCCCGACGACCGGAAACAGGACATTGACTACATCATGAGCCTGATGGACTGGGACGCCAATGTTGATCCTGATTATCGCCGTCACTACTACCGTCCGCCGGTTATCGCTCAGACAGAAGAAGGCCGGTACGCTGAAAACTGGATCGTTTATGGCAACCCCTACTTCAGCGCAAAAGAACTGACCGTGCTGCCGGGGCAAACTGCCGTTATCACCGACAGCGCCGCCTATGGCTGTATTCAGGTACAGGGCCACGGGACGTTCGGCGTCCACGCCTGTGAAGCCGCTGTGATGCTGCGCTACGGTCAACTGAGCGCCGACGAATTCTTCGTCAGCGAAACAGCCGCCCGTGACGGCATCACTATCGTCAACCACAGCCAGCACGAGCCGATTGTGTTCCTCAAGCACTTCGGGCCGAATCGCACCGACGCGCCCTGAGGATTTCCCTCACTCCCGGCCCGTCTGAGCGGGGTGAACCGGATGCCTGAAGGTTCATTTTATAGTTTGCTCGACCCGGTCGACATGAGGTTTTTTGCGACGGGCTGCTAGCGTTTGCCTGCCAGCCATTCGATGATGCTGCGCCACATCAGGCCGTAGCCGGGCCAGCTCAGGAAAGGTGGCGGACACCAGTGCGGGCCGATGTCCGAGGCCCAGGCGAGCGTTCGTCCCTTGCCGACGGTCTGCGCCGCCAGCATCGGGTGGTCGCCGACACTCAGGAGCAAATCAGCGTCCGGCTTGAGCAGCAGCTCGTTGTAGCCGAGCAATGCGGGCCAGTCAGTCGGCAGGCCGTTCAGAATTGGATGGCTCGCCAGCTTCACTTCCGGGACTGCGCCTTCAGGCGCTTCTACCCGGTCATCGAACGTCAGCAGGTTGACCGGCAGGATGTCTTCGATGGCGCTGCGATAATATTTGGCCGAGCCGTAGATGCCGGAAAACGACAGGTAGCCGCCGCACATCGCCAGCCCGCCGCCCTGCTCTACCCAGGTCTTGAGCAGCTTCAGCCGGTTCGGCGTCGACTTGCCATGCAGCCAGGTATCGGGGTGGAGCAGCAGCGTATTCGCGCCGATGTCGCTCAGAATGACGACGTCATAGTGATTGAGCGCGTCGAGCGTCTGCGGAAATGCTCTGGCGGCCAGATGGCCGGGCATATGCTCGAAGGCGAACCCGCCAGCGGCCAGCGCCTTTTCGAGATATTCCGTACCGACATCGTATTCGGTACTGGAGAAGAAGTCCCAGCCCTTAAAATGAGTGGTATTGCCCACCCACGACTCACCGGCCAGCAAAACGCGAATATCGGCCATCAGCCTGTCTCTTTCGTGTGCGCGTCGTCAGGAACAAGTCGCACCATTATATCGGCTGAACGGCGCTGGCACAGCCGCGCGAGTACGGCCTCGCAGGGCAATCGCATCAAAATCGCAGCTCAGGCTATAAAAGGTCATGAGGGTTT
>CAZZAO010000211.1:0-5447 GCA_964652205.1 uncultured Anaerolineaceae bacterium
TTCCTTATTTGTTCTTCAAAGGGAATTGCCGTGAGGCAATGATGTTTTACAAGGAATGTCTGGGCGCAAAACTGGATTTGCAAACCGTCGGCGATTCGCCAATGGCCGCTGGAATGCCCAAAGAAGCCCATAACAATGTGCTGCACTCCGTTCTGGAAAAGGATGGGTTTATGCTGATGGCAGCCGATATGATGCTCGGCGGGGATGCTGTCAATGGCAATACCCTGTCGTTGTGCCTGGTTTGCCAGAGCAAGGACGAAATCCAGACGCTGTATTCAAAACTTTCGGCAGGAGGCAAGGCCGATCACCCACTGAATGAAGAATTCTTCGGAACCTTTGGCGACCTGACCGATAAATTCGGCTTCAACTGGATGCTCCAACTGGATGCCCCCCGACCGTAAAGCGGCTCCACCCATTTTCAACATCGATAAATGCCGAAGGCGCGTCCAGAGGGATGCGCCTTTTTATTCGGACTGCGGCGCATTCTCAATGTTCCCGCTAAGTCAGAGACGCCTGAATCGCGCTGAGGCGGCGGCGCACATGGATGCGCCGCCCCTGATCTGCGTTGACAGAAAATAAAGGTTAATTAATTCATACGTTCTTCATCAATGTGAATTCTTCGTGACATTGTTCAACATCAAGACTCGGCTTCTACTGGCAGTGCTAGGATGATCTCAGTGAGCCGACTTCCGGGAGAACATTGTGGCTGTAGCGATGACCAAAATTCTTGTGATCGAAGACCATGCGATGCTCCGCAATGAAATCGTCGAGATGCTTCAGCTCACGAATTACACCGTGTGCGACGCGCCCGACGGCCAAACGGGCCTCGATCTGGCTCAGAGTGAGCATCCCGACCTGATCCTGTGCGACGTGATGATGAACAACATCGACGGCTTCGAGGTGCTGCGTCGACTGCGCGGCAACCCGGAAACTGCCGCCTTGCCGCTGATCTTCCTGACCGCCAGAAGCGACCGCGATTCGATGCGGCAGGGGATGGGCCTCGGCGCAGATGACTACGTCACCAAGCCCTTCAGCGCCGACGAGCTGCTCGGCGCCATTCAGACGCGCCTGAGCCGCCACAACGACATCAAGCGTCAGGCCGAAAGCCAGATCGACGAGGCCAAGCAGCGGCTGATGCGGATGGTCACACACGAGTTGCGCACGCCGCTGGTGTCAATCAACATGGTGCTGGAGATCATTTCGCGGCAGATGAGCTTCCTGACGCCGCAGCAGCTTCAGGAAATGCTCGACACGCTCGGCAGCGGCAGCAAGCGGCTCAACCGCGTCGTCGAGCAAATCGTGCTGGCAACGCAGCTTCAGACCGGCATCCTCTCGACCGAGGCAATTGGCGAGAGCGGCGTCGCCATGCCGTTGTGGGAAATTATCGTCGCTTCGATTGCGCTGGGGCGGCGCTTCGCCTACAAGAATCCGAACGTCAACGTCGAACTGATCGAGCGCGACAAGAGCGCGCTGGTGCTGTGCAATCTACCCGCGCTCAAACACGCGCTGGCCGAACTGATTACCAACGCTCTCAGCTTCTCGCCTGACGGCAGGAGCATCAGCATTTCACAGTGGAAATCTCAGGGGATGGTCTGGATCAGCATCACCGATCAGGGGCCGGGAATCGCCCCCGACGAATTACAGCGCGCGCTGGAGAACTTCCAGCAGATCAACCGCGACCATCAGGAGCAGCAGGGGTTGGGACTCGGTCTGGGGCTGGCGCATCATCTGATCGCAACGCACGGCGGCTCGCTGGAATTGAAGTCGGTGCCGGGTAAAGGCACGCAGGCCATCGTCGCGCTGCCGCTGATGAGCAGCGCGCTCGACGACTAACCCTTTACCATACCTCGCGCTTCAAGCCCATCCCCGTAAGACGCTCGAAATGGGCATCCCTGCTAACAAGTATCAGGTTATATTGAAGTGCATGGGCAGCAATCCACATGTCGTTAGCAGGGATAGTTTGACCATACCTACGCAATTCTGACGCAACGCTGCCATAAAACTCGGCAGTCATCGGATCACAGAGCAGGACTGGGACAATCAATAAAAAGTCTCGCACTGTTTTCAAAGTACGCGCCCGATTTACCGCATTCAACGCGCCATAAAGCAGTTCCCCCGCAGTGATAACAGAAACTGATGGCGAGACACTTACAAAGCGACGGATAACTCCTACGTCTTCTTTCAGATATGCGGAGACGATATTTGTGTCGAACACATACTCTAAAGAGTCTGTTTGCACTATCGACTAAGTCCATGCTTTAGGGCGGGTATAACAGGTTTTGGCGCTCATTAATCTGCTTCGTCAACCTGCTCGAAGGCTTCTTCGATAGCGCGTTCCATTGCTTCGATGTCCTCGGCTGTAACATCCCACGTCCCGGCGAGCGCAACCAATCTGTCGCCTACGGTCGGAGCAGGAGTCGGCATCTCAACTGGCTCAAGTGTCAACTCCCCGTCAGCAATCTTCCGCAGCAGCCCAGAATTCGTCAGGCCGAAGCGCTCGGCCAGTTCGTCGAGCAGATCAACGCGGCGCTGGCGCTGCTCGGCATCACCTAAATCGAAACTCACCAGAGAGTTGCCCATTCTTGACCCCCCTTTCAGCATAAAGGTTGCCCTATTATAAGCCAGAAATTGTGCGGCCAGCCTACGGGGTCGCATGATGGCCGTCGGTGTTTTCCTGGTCTCTGATGTGGGTATCGGCACGCTGCTGGCCCCAAAGGTGGCAATCAGATCCGCCGCTGGTCGCGCGTGCAACACCAGCGACCGCCGCTCAATCCACGCCCTCGCCAGTCCCGTCAAGTCGCAGCGCAGATAGATCAGCTAGTCGTGGTCGCCGGGGTGGCGTTCCGGGAATAGCGGGCGAGGAATACGCCGCTTGCCAAACCGGGATAAGATAATGGGGGTGATCGTCAAGTAAGATGCGAGCGGCGCGATGTCCTCTGAACGGTTTGTCCAGTCACATATCAAGCAGCTTCCGCTGTTTCAGCGCCTGCCCGATGACCAGCTCCAGTTGATCGCCAACATCAGCGAGGTGCTGCGCTTCGAGCCGGGTGTGATCGTCTTTCAGGAAGGCGCGCCCGCGCAGGGGCTGTTTATGTTCGTCGCCGGGCGCGGCATCCTCTCGCGCATGGAGCCGAACACCGCCCCGACCGGCCCGCGGATGATCGACGAACCGGTTGGCGAGGTCAACGCCAACGAATATGTCGGCGAAACGTCGCTGTTCGTCGAGACGCAGGAGAACACGACCCTGCGCGTGGTCGAGTCGGCGGTCATCCTGTTCCTGTCGCGGCAGCGGCTCGTCTCGCTGCTGGCTTCGCACCCGGAACTGCGGACCAACCTCGGCGCGCAGCGCGGCGACCAGCACAGGTTGATTCAATCGCTGTTCAAGGGCCAGCGCACCGATGAGGTCGTGCTGCAAGTCTTCCGTCGCCACTGGTGGGCGTTTGGTCGCTTCTTCTGGGTTCCACTGGTGCTGGCGACGCTGCTGGTCGTCGGCGCGGTGCTGCTGACCGGCTCGCCGGTGCTGGCGCTCGGTCTGGCAGGTATGGCGCTGATTATCCCTGGCGGCGTCATGTTCCTGCTCTACATCGACTGGACAGACGATACCATCATCGTCACCGATCAGCGCGTCGTCAGAGTCGAGAACCGCCTGCTGCACTTTGAAACCATGATTAGCGAAATTCCGCTCGACCGGGTGATCGAGGTCAGCATCGGCGTGCCGCCGGGCGACGCCGCCGCGCAGTTCTTCAATTACGCGACTGTCACCGTCAAAGCCTCGGAACCGTCGCCCGGTCTGGTGCTGACGATGCTCTCGAACGCGCAGGAAGTCCGCAAGGTCATCTTCGAGAACCGCGACCGCGTCAAGCAGATGATGGAAGAGCAGAGCCGCCGGGTCGTCCAATCGGAAGTTGACCGCGTGCTTGGTCTGAACGAGACGTCCTTCGCGCCGGTCGCCAGCATCAACCCGGCGGCCATCCTGCATCCCTCACCGCCGTCCACGTTCTCGTTTTCCCCCGTGCGGATGAAATTCACCAACGAGAACGGCGAGACAGTTTACCGCAAGCACTGGTCAGTCTGGCTGGCGCATGTCACGCCGCCGATCATCCTCATCATGGTCTGCGTCGGCATCGTCATTGCCACCATTTTCCTGCCGCAGAACGCGCTCGGCGCGCTCGGCATCGTCGTGCCGGTGTTCGTCATCCTGCTGGCGCTGGCCTGGTTATACAGCGCGGACTGGGACTGGCGTAACGACGAATTCATCCTCGGCGACGACGTGATTACGCTGATTAACCGCCGCCCGCTGCTGCTGCATAATGTGGTCGATCAGATACGACTCGATCAGGTTGACAGCGTGGTTTCCGATGTGCGCGGCATCCTGAACAACCTGCTCCAGCGCGGCGACGTCCACATTTCACTGGTCGGCGCCGACGACAAAATTCTGACGAGTCTCCATAACCCGCAGGAGATTCAGGCCGAGATTTCGCAGCGGCAGGCGCGCAAGCGGATGGCTCGTCAGCAGGCCGAGGCCGAGCGCCAGCGCGAGTCCATTTCTGACTATCTGGCCGCCTACCACGACCGGGTTGCGCCGCGCGACCTTGCGACCGCGCAGCCTGTGCCGCAAACGCAGCCCACGCGCGCCACGACGCAGACCGTCCCCATCGCCCGTGACGTGCCGACCCAGGTCGTCGAGCCGCCGCCGCAGGCTATCCGCGACGCGGTCCGCCCGCCGCGCGTGCCACGAATGCGCCCCAACGATCTGCCGCCGTAGCAGCGATGAGCAATGAGGAATGCTTGCTGAAAAAAGGCCGAAATAAGCGCCAGTGCTGGAAAAAGGTGCTCCAGCTTTCGTCGGGCTTGCTGCCTCATGCCCGTGCGGCCAACCTTTACCACATCTTGCGACCTTGATTGAACCGTAGGCACACACTCAACTGGCGACCTGCTGGTTGAGGGGTGAACGATGATGAACACGCTTTCCCGCTGTCCCGAATGTGGCGCAGACTGGTCGAACGGCCAGACATGCGAAGATTGCTTCCATCAGATGCTGTTCTGGGAGCAGGAAGACCCGGCTATCTACGGGCCAACCCATCATCTGATGATACTGAGCTATCACCTTCAGCATCCGCATCTCTACAGCCCGGAAGGACTGATCTACTCGAAAGGGCTGCTGTTCGACTTTCTGGAGCGCGGCCTGTCCCCCGCGCAGGTACGCGCCAGCCGCCGCAGCGAGGTCGATTCCGGCCAGCGGACATTCAAGATCATCGGGACGCCTGAGCGACATGGCCGCTATCCGCAGCCAATGCCGTGGACGATGACTGCCGCTGATGTGGTCGCTGCCGGACTCGACCGCTACGTAGCAAGCATCGAAGCCTGGGCGCGGTCGATTAAAGAAGTGATGAGTAGATAACCTTCAAAATAGGCGCAAATAGGCTAAACTAGCGGACATGATTATG
>CAZZAO010000212.1:0-431 GCA_964652205.1 uncultured Anaerolineaceae bacterium
CAAACCCTCATGACCTTTTATAGCCTGAGTTGCGATTTTGATGCGATTGCCCTGCCCGCTGCCGCTTTGCGCCTCTACCAAAGGCCACATAACATCGCTATAATTTGATGTGTGAATTTCGGAACGAGTAAAATATCAGCCGGGGGCGCGTTCCTCAGGTCAGCCTCTGCCAGATCGAGCCTGTTATCGTCCGGTGAGATCGAGAAAGACGTAACCTGCTTTGAGAATTCCGGCATTACCGCTCCATCCGCTGCGAAGGCTATGGCAGATCGTCAGCCGCGCCCATCAGGCGGATGCAGCCCCGCCATCCGCGCCGCTGTCGGGGCCTTCCCGTGAGCAGCTTCAACTGATCCTCGACAGCGCGCTCGATCTGTTCTGCCAGTTGGACGCCAGTTACATCATCCGCTATCTCAGTCCATCCGTCGAGCGCA
>CAZZAO010000212.1:441-5286 GCA_964652205.1 uncultured Anaerolineaceae bacterium
CACGCTCGGATACTCATCCACAGAGATGATCGGCAGCTCGTTTCTGGACTGGTTCGCGCAGGTTCACCCGGACGACCGCGGCGCCCTGCAAGCCCGCTTCGGCAGTGGGCAGTCGAGCCAGCCAGGGGCCGTGGTGGCGTATCGTTTTCGCCATGCCGACGGTCATTATATCTGGCTTGAAGCGCGCGTTCGCAGGGTCGATAGCCTCGATGGCCGCTCGAAAGACATCATCATCCTCGCCCGTGAGATCAACGAGCGCAAGCAGGCCGAACAGCAGCTTCAGCTTCTGGCCGAGGCGATACGCAGCATCGAGGACGGCGTCATGATAAGCGACGCCGACATCGACAATGACGGCCCCCACATTCAGTTCGTCAATCAGGCGCTGGAGCAGATCACCGGCTACGGCCCCGGCGAAATGGTCGGCCAGTCGGCGCGCATTCTGGTCGGCGCAAACACGGACAGCGAGACGGTCGATAAGCTGAGTGCCGCCGTGCGCGCCGGACAGAAATTTCAGGCCAGAACGGTCAATGACCGCAAGGATGGCTCAACCTACCACGCTGACTGGCGCGTCGTCCCAGTCAGGAATGACGCAGGCAAGGTGACGCATTTCGTCACCACTCAGCGCGACATCAGCGATGCCGTCCGTACCGAGGAATCCCTGCGCGACAGTGAAGCGTTGTTCCGCGCCATCACCGAAGCGACCATGATCGCTATCAGCATCAGTCGGCTGTCGGACGGCACGATTATCTACGCCAACACCCAGGGAAGCGCGATCCTCGGAAGGCCGGTCGATGAGGTCGTCGGCAGGAAAGCCCACTTTTACCTCGACGACAACGAACAGGCGCGCCTGCAAGCGCTGCTGGAGCGCGATGGCAGCGTCACCGATCTCGAAGTACGGGGGACGCGCGCTGACGGTCAGCCGTTCTGGGCCGTCATGTCGGTACGTCCGGTGATCCTGCGCGACGAAACCCACTGGCTATGCAGTTTTTCAGACGTCACACTGCGCCACTCTGCCGAGAGCAACCTGCACCAGTCGCAGGAACGCTACGAGTCACTGGTCAATTCGGTCGATGGCATCGTCTGGGAAGGCGACCTCGGCGTGTTCCAGACGACCTTCGTCAGCCAGCAGATCGAGCGGATGCTCGGCTATACCGTCGAACAATGCCTGTCCGAGCCAGACTTCTGGCAGCAGCGCATCTATCCTGACGACCTGCCGATTGTCGTCACTGCTTTCGACACGGCGGCGCAAACCGGCAGCTACGAGATTGAATATCGGCTGATGGCCGCCGACGGGCAGATCGTCTGGATGCGCGATATCGCGCGCGTCGTCTCCGAGGACGGAAAAGCGCGCGTCATCGGCATTCTGGTCGATATCAGCGCGTACAAGCAGGCTCAGGCAGCCGAACAGGAACAGGAGGCGCTGGCGGAAGCGCTGCGCGATACGGCGGACGCGCTGTCGAGTACGCTCGATCAGGATGAAGTCCTCGACCGCATCCTTGAGCAGATCGGCAAGGTCGTCCCGCATGATAAGGCCGACATCGCGCTGATCGAGGCAGGCGTCGCCTACACCGTGCGCTCGAAGAGCAACAGCGCTCGCGGCAGCGAGCCAGCCCCTCGCTGGCCGGTGGCGACCACGCCGACGCTGCACGAGATGATGATAAGCGGCCAGCCGCTCATCATTCCAGACGTGGCGAATTACGCCGACTGGGTCGATCTGGTCGATAATCCTTCCTGGGTCCGTTCCTATATTGGCGCGCCGATCCGGCTCGACGGGCGCACGATTGGCTTCCTGCACGTCAACAGCGCAGAGGCGGGGGTCTTCGGCAGCGAACACGCCGCGCGACTACAGGTATTCGCCGATCAGGCCGCCATCGCCATCCGCAACGCCCGGCTCTACCGACTGCTGGAACAGCGCGTCGAGCAGCGGACGTCCGAACTGGCGCTGGAGCGTAACCGGCTGCGGATCATCCTTGACGAAAGCGGCGAAGGAATCTACTACTCTGAAAATGGACTGATCCAGTATGCCAATCAGGTCATTTACCAGATGACCGGCTATCGCAATAATGAGCTGATTGGATCGGCGTCGACGCTGTTCAACCCGACCGGGACTCCCGCGCAGGACGGGGAGCGGATACTGGCGGTAATCCAGACCGGCAACATCTGGCGTCACGACCAGAAGCTCAGGCGCAAGGACGGCAGCGAGTTCGACGCCGGGTTGACGATCTCACTGGTCGGCAAAGCGGAAACGAATGTGCTGCGCACGGTCACAATTGTCCGCGACATCAGTCAGGAAAAGGCGCTCTCGGCGCAAAAAGCGCGCTTCGTCGCCCACGCCTCGCACGAGCTGCGGACGCCGCTGACCAACCTGGTGACGCGCATGTACCTGCTGCGCCGCCAGCCGGAACGCCTGCCGGATCATCTTCAGGTGCTGGACGAAGTCGTGGCGCGGATGCGGCGGCTGGTCGAAGACCTGCTCGACATCTCGCGCTTCGAGCGCGGCGTCATCCCGCTCAAACGGCAGCCGCTCGTGCTGCAAGCGCTGGTCACAGGCGTTGTGCAGATTCAGCAGCCCGAAGCCGAGCACAAGCATATCAGCCTGACGCTCTCGACGACTGAGACGCCGCTTAACGTCAACGCCGACTCGGAGCGGATCATCCAGGTCATGACCAACCTGCTGATTAACGCTATCAACTATACGCCGGACGGCGGCGCGATCCACGTCGAGATGCGTGAGGATGACGGTCATGGCGTCGTCTCGGTCTGCGATAACGGCATCGGCATTTCGGCGGAACATCTCGCGTTTATCTTTCAGCCGTTTTATCGGGTGATGGGCGAGGCGCAGGGAACGGGCCTCGGCCTGAGCATCGCCAGAGAGATTGTCGAGCTTCATGGGGGCGAAATAGCCGTCGAGAGCACGCCGGGGAATGGAAGCTGCTTTACGATCCGCCTCGCGCTGATCGAGCCGCCTGTCGAGGCGAGTGGCGCAGCGAACGGGGCCGAAACCGAGCCACTCTCTGGCTCATTTACGCCTGAAACCGGGTCTAACGCGGCGTTGTAACGCCCCTTGTCAGGCAAAGACGATGCTGTTAAACTCCTACCGTTTTGGATGTCACCAAGCGAAGCTCGCATGATACTGACGCTTCTCATTGCCTGTTACGTCATCTGCGCGCTCCTGCTGTCGCTCTATGCGCTTGGGTCTGTGGTTTTGCTGCTGGCGTACTGGCTGCATCGTCATGATCGGGTCGTCACGCCCCAGATCAACGTTTGGCCGCACGTGGCTATTCAACTGCCGATTTACAACGAGCGATACGTTGTCGAGCGGCTGCTGGACGCCGTAGCAAGCCTCGATTACCCGCATGACCGGCTTGTGATTCAGGTGCTGGACGACTCGACCGACGAGACGACCGAAATCCTGGCGCAGAAGGTCGCCGCATTGAAGGCGCAGGGGCTGAAGATCGACCATCTCCGCCGCGCAAGCCGCAGCGGCTATAAGGCGGGCGCGCTGGCCTATGGTCTGGCGCTGCTCAAGTCAGAATATGTCGCCGTGCTCGACGCCGATTTCGTGCCGCCGCCGCATTTTCTGCGCGCGACCGTGCCGTTTATGGTCAAAGACCCGACGCTCGGCATGGTTCAGGGCCGCTGGGGCCACCTGAACACCTTCAACAATCTGCTGACGATGGGGCAGATGCTGGCGCTGGATGGTCATTTCGTCGTCGAGCAGACCGGGCGCAATCGCTCTGGCTGGCTGATTAACTTCAATGGCTCCGGCGGCATCTGGCGCACCAAAACGATCCGCGACGCGGGCGGCTGGAACGACAACACGCTGACCGAAGACCTCGACCTGAGCTACCGCGCCCAGCTCAAGGGCTGGCGCTTCCTCTATCTGCCGGAAGTGGTCGTCCCCGGCGAGCTGCCGCCGCAGTTGAACGCCTACAAGCAGCAGCAGGCGCGCTGGGCGAAGGGTGGCACGCAGTGCCTCTCGATCCTGATTAGCCCGATCTGGCAGGCAACCGACCTGACGCTGATGCAGCGGCTGATGGCAACCATGCATCTGTGCCAGTATATGACCGCCCCGCTGATGATTATCCTGCTGCTGCTGACGCCGCCGCTGATGCTGTTTGGCGGCATCAACCGGATTCCGCTCGGCCCGCTCGGACTGGCTGGACTCGGCCCGCCGCTGGTGTTCATCGCCTCGCAGCGCGCGCTCTACGGCAACTGGAAGCGCCGCACCCTGATTTTCCCGGCGCTGATGGTGCTCGGCACGGGCATGGCCTGGAACAACACCAAAGCGGTGCTCGAAGGACTGCTGAGGAAGAAGGGCGAGTTCAAGCGCACGCCGAAGTACGCGCAGGTGGCGACGTCGAAGAACCAGTACGGGCTGCGCGGCAACGCCACCAGCCTGATCGAACTGGCGCTGGCATTCTATTCGCTGTTCGGGCTGCTGCTGGCCTTCGACCTTTACGCCGGGCTGGCCCCCTTTATGTTCATCTACACGGTTGCCTTCGCCGCGGTTGCCTTCTGGGGCCTGAGCGAGAATCTGCACATCGTCCGCATTCAGCGCGCGACGTCGTGAAGCAAGCTGAGTCGAGAGCCGTTGAAGCGGGTCGCGCGGTTGACATCCAGCGGCGGCGCTTTTATAGTTACGCTCAGGGGGCAGTGGCGGAACGGCAGACGCAGGGGACTTAAAATCCTCCGCTCGGAAGAGCTTGTGGGTTCGAATCCCACCTGCCCTACAGGAAAAGAGAAGTGATGAGTGATGAGTAAAAGCGAGGAGCGTCACGATTGCTGTGGCGCTCCTCGCTTTTTATGCGCTGACCCGTCTATTCACGCTCATCGCAGCGTGTG
>CAZZAO010000213.1:0-5251 GCA_964652205.1 uncultured Anaerolineaceae bacterium
AAACCGATATGAGCTTTCTTGAAACTCCGATCAAATTTGATGCGTTTGCCCTGACGTTTTGCCGCGTGTCCATCCAGTAAGTCTTGACACTGAGGTAAACTAGAGGCGGAAACTGAGTGATGGAACCGCCATGCTGATACTCCATGGCACCTATGTGCCTCAGGCTCGAAAGTTCGCCCTGTGGGCCGAAACTGATGGCAAGCCTGCTTCCCGGCGCAAGCCGCCGAAAGTCGCCTTCCACCCGTTCGCCGCGCGCGCCAATGACCTGATCTTCTGGGCTGGCAAAGTGGGCGTCATGACCGAAAGTGAAGCGCAGGCGCAGTTATGGCTCCCCGGCACGGAACAGCGTCCGCAGCCATCGCCAGAGATGCGCGCTGCGGGTGCTTTCCCGGATGCCGAGACCGCGCCGACGGGCCTGAATTTATGGCAGGTCGAGGCGCTGGCGCTGACCATCCCTGAGACGGTCGATCTGCTGCTGGCGCTCGCCCATCGTTCCGACGTGGGCCGCGACCTGCTGTTCTGGCGGGCGGCAGCCGTTGAGGCGCTGGCGCTGGTGGCCGGACGGCAGGTGATTCCTGCGCTGGCCCGCGACGGCCTGCACTTTCGCGCCCTGTGGCAGCCGATGCCGGAACAACCGGAGCGTCTGGCTGCCTTGGCCGCCCGAATGCCGCCGCTCAGTCGCGCCATCGCCGACTCGCCGGATAACGCGCTGACGCCGGACGCGCTGCTCGACAGCTTCTTCGGCGCGGTCGTCGATGAAATTATCCGTGAGTCGGCCCCGCTGGCCGGGCTGGACGGCGCTGTCTCCCCCTGGCTGGCCGCGTTGATCGGGCGCGAATCGCGGCTGAAGCTGCCGACCGCGCAGGCCGAAGCGCTCTTCAAGACGTGGCAAAGCTGGGCCGAGCAGAGCAGCGCGGCGGGTAACGCGGCCTACCGCGTCGCTTTCCGCCTTGACGCGCCCGAACCGGATATCACGGCAGGCGAGGAGCGCCCACTCTGGACGCTGCATTATCTGCTGCAAGCGACTGACGATCCGAGCCTGATCGTTTCGGCGGGTCAGATCTGGCGCGGGCAGGACGATTCCTATCTCCAGCGGCGCTTCGACGGCCCGCAGGAACGGTTGCTGCGCGGGCTGGCTTTTGCCGGTCGCCTGTTTCCGCCAATTCTCGACAGTTTGCATCAGGCCGCGCCGGAGAGCGTCGCGCTCGACAGCGCGCAGGCTTACACCTTCCTCAAGGAAATCGCCGCGCTGCTGCAAGCCAGCGGCTTTCGCGTGCTGCTGCCGCGCTGGTGGGGCGGCAAGAGCGCCCGGCTGACGGCGAAAGCGAAGGTCAGCGGGAGTAAAACGAATGCCAGAAGGCATTTATCGCTCGAGACACTGGTCAGCTACGAATGGCAGGCCATGCTCGGCGGTGAGCCGATCACGCGCGATGAGTTCGAGCGGCTGGCCGAGCTTAAGCAGCCGCTCGTGCGCCTGCATGGGCAGTGGATCGTCCTCGATCAGGCGCAGGTCGAGGCGGGGCTGAAGTTCTTCCGCCGCGCCAGCGAGAAGGTGACACTGGAGGAGGCGCTCCGCGTCGGTCTCGACGACGCGCCGGAAGCTGACGGCGTCGAGGTCGAGAGCGTCCGCGCGGATGGCTGGCTCAGGACGCTGCTCGACACGCTGCGCCAGCCCGACAAAATCGCGGCGCTGCCGACTCCCGATGGCCTGCGTGCCGAGCTGCGGCCCTATCAGCAGCGCGGCTATGCATGGCTGTCCTTCCTGCTCCGCTACGGCATCGGCGCCTGTCTGGCCGACGACATGGGCCTCGGCAAGACGCTGCAAACCATCGCCCTGCTGCTCCGGCGGCAGCATGAGGCGAAAGTGGCCGTGCCGTCGCTAGTCGTCTGTCCCACTTCAGTCGTCGGCAACTGGCAGCGCGAAATGGCCCGGTTTGCGCCGGAGTTGAAAACGCTCAAGCATCTCGGCGCGGAGCGCTCGACCGGCGAGAGTTTTGCCCGGACGCTCGACGGCGTTGACGTGGTGCTGACCAGCTATCCGCTCCTGGCTCGTGACCGCGAGAGCTTTGAAACCGTTGAATGGTCGGTTGTCATCCTCGACGAGGCGCAGAACATCAAGAACAGCGCGACTCGGCAGGCGCAGGCTGCGCGGGCGCTGAGAACGACCAACCGGATTGCGCTGACCGGAACGCCCGTCGAGAACCGCCTGACTGAGCTGTGGTCGATCCTGCACTTCCTCAACCCCGGCTATCTTGGCAGCGAGCGCGATTTTCGCCGCCGCTTCGCCAACCCCATCGAGCGGCTCGACGACGCTGACGCGGCCAGAAAACTCAAGCGGCTGACCGCGCCGTTTATCCTGCGCCGCCTCAAGACCGATCCTGCCGTCATCAGCGACCTGCCGGATAAGCTGGAAATGAAGGTTTTTACCCCGCTCACGGCGGAACAGGGGACGCTCTATGAGGCCGTTGTCAGGGACATCATGGCGCGCATCGAAGGCGCGGAGAGCGACGGCGATGAGATGTCGCGGCGCGGTCTGGTGCTGTCGCTGCTGATGCAGCTCAAGCAGGTCTGCAACCATCCGGCGCAGTTTCTCAAGGACGGCGGGCCGTTCGAGGGGCGGTCGGGCAAGCTGACCCGCCTGACCGAGATGCTGGAAGAGGTCTACGCCGAGGGCGACCGCGCGCTTGTTTTCACCCAGTTCGCCGAAATGGGCGAGATTCTCCGCCAGCATTTGCGTAACGCCTTCACCGACGAGCCGTTGTGGCTGTACGGCGGCACGAAAGTCAGCGAGCGCGAGGAGCTGATCCGCCGCTTTCAGGCGGCCAGCGGCCCGACCGTCTTCATCCTCTCGCTTAAGGCGGGCGGTGTCGGCCTGAACCTGACGCGGGCCAATCATGTGTTCCACTTTGATCGCTGGTGGAATCCGGCGGTCGAGAATCAGGCGACCGACCGCGCCTTTCGCATCGGCCAGACGCGCAATGTGCAGGTGCATAAGTTCGTTTGCGGCGGGACGCTCGAAGAGAAGATTGACGCCATGATTGAGAGCAAGCAGGCGCTGGCCGAACGGATCGTCGGCGCGGACGAAAGCTGGCTGACCGAACTGAGTACCGCGTCTCTGCGCGACCTCGTCCAGCTCCGCGAGACCGACGAGTAAGGTCAGAGGATGATCGCGCCCGGTTCTTGCAGTATGATGATCGACATCACCAGGGTATCGACGGTATGACTGAAAAGACACCAGCGCCAGAGGCTATCATCCTGTCACAGGAGCAGATCGAGGCGTCTTGCCTGCGGCATCGTGTCGGCAGGCTGTCGTTGTTCGGCTCGGTACTGCGCGATGATTTTACCGACGAGAGCGACGTCGATGTGCTGGTCGAATTCGAGCCGGAAGTCATGCCCGGCCTTTTCACTCTGGCTGAGATGAGTCACGAATTTGAGGCGATGATTGGCCGTAAAGTTGATCTCATGACACCGGGATTTCTGAGCCGCTATTTCCGTCAGCAGGTTCTCGATAGCGCGCTGGTACTGTATGAAAAGGTCGCGTGAAAACGATCCTGCGCGGATCAGCCACCTGCTCGACTTTGCGCGTAAGCTTGCAGAGTACACAGCCGGTCAATCGCGTACTGATCTCGAACCCTACGGGCTGCTGGCGCTGGCGCTGACTCATCTGATTGAGCTTTTCGGGGAAGCAGCCTCTCAAGGTAGCGATGAAACTCGCGCGATCTATCCGCAGATTCCGTGGCGCGTGATTGTCGATACGCGCAACCGGGTCATTCACGGGTATATCGACGTTGACCTCGATCAAATCTGGGTGACTGCCATTGAGGATATTCCGCCATTCATCCCGGAACTTGAGACCATTCTCTCCGCTGATGATTCGAGTCGGTCGAGGTAGCCGTCGATGACAAAGAAACGCACTGACAATTACAGCGACGACGGCTACGGTGATTTCGGCTCCTATGGCCCGCCGATTCGGCGCAGCGGCGGCATCCAGAGCCGCAGTCAGCGCGGCGCGTTCGCTTCAAAATGGTGGGCCAAACGCTGGCTGTCGGTGCTGGAAAGCTACGGCCTCGGCTCGCGGCTCGAACGGGGACGCAGCTACGCGCGGCAGGGGCAGGTGCTCAATATCGACGTCGAGCCGGGGCTGGTCAGGTCGAAAGTCCAGGGATCGCGCCCCAGACCGTATGACGTCCATCTGACGGTCGCTATGATGACCGATGCTGAATGGGAACGTGCGCTCGACGCCATCAGCAGTCAGGCCATCTTCGCCGCGCAGTTGCTCGATGGCGAAATGCCGCAGGAGATCGAGTCAGCCTTCGAGGCGGTGAACGTGCCGTTGTTCCCGCGCGCCATCGACGACATCGACAGTGACTGCTCGTGTCCCGACATGGCGAATCCCTGCAAGCACATCGCCGCCGTCTACTATCTGCTCGGCGAGCAGTTCGATCTCGACCCGTTCCTGATCTTCAAGCTGCGCGGTCGCACGCGCGAACAGGTCGTCGAGGCGCTCCGCGCCCGGCGGTCGGCGGCGGTCGGCGCGGCTGGCGTGGACGCCGAGCTTGCCGCTGCGCCGCCGGTTCTGCGGTTGGCTGACCAGTTCACTGACTACTGGGGCGACGACGGCTCCGGTTGGACGCTGCCATTCGTGACTGAAGCTGACCGCGAGACGGACGTACTCCGTCGGCTCGGCGCGCCGCCGGGTGAGGCGCGCAAGCCGCTCGAAGCCCTCTATCAGGCGATGAGCGCCTACGCCCTCAACCGCCTGCTCGGCCAGAACGACGAGTCAGACGAGTGACATCCGGCTCGCGGCCTGCTGTCGGACGCGGCCTTTCGCGCCCGCCGACCTCACCCCGCCCCTCACTGCTTGCGAGCGGGGGAGAACAAAACAGGTGATTTTCGTAAGGACTTGATGAATCAAGCCCGCCTGACCGACAGTGATGTTTCCATGACCGTACAAATTTCTGTTAATCAAATGAGGGCGGCAGCAGCAGTCGAAGAGGATTTTGAGCGCGGGCATGAGGCATCATGCCCTGCGGAAGCCATCATCCTTCTTTCTCCCCTCGCCCGCCGGGGAGAGGGGTCGCAATCCGAAACGACTGCCCATGCCTTTCCCGTTCGACCTTCTTTCTCCCCTCGCCCACCGGGCGTAGCGTGCCGAACGTCTCTTTGTTCGGCAGGAGCCAGAGGCCGCGAAGGGGTCGGGGGTGAGGGCGTGCATGGACGCGGCCTTTCGCGCCCCATACGGAAGCCGCTC
>CAZZAO010000214.1:0-5215 GCA_964652205.1 uncultured Anaerolineaceae bacterium
GCCGGGGCCGCCGCCGCCGTGCGGGGTCGAGAACGTTTTGTGCAGGTTGTAGTGCATCACATCGAAGCCGAGGTCGCGCGGCTTGACGATGCCGAGCAGCGAGTTCATGTTCGCGCCGTCCATGTACATCAGGCCGCCGCAGTCGTGAACGGCGTGGATGATGTCGAGGATATTCTTGTCGAACAGGCCGAGCGTACTGGGGACGGTAATCATCATCCCGGCGACCGAGTCATCGCAGGCGGCGCGCAGGGCGACGAGGTCAACGTTGCCGTCATCGTCCGACGGCAGCTCGACGACTTCATATCCGGCCATCGTGACGGTCGCCGGATTAGTGCCGTGGGCGCTGTTGGGGACGAGGATTTTATGGCGTTTGTCATCCTCATGGTTGGCTCGGTGGTAGGCGCGGATCATGAGGATACCGGCGAATTCGCCCTGCGCCCCGGCAGCAGGCGCAAGGCTGACGGCGTCGAAGCCGCTGATTTCGGCCAGCCACTGCTGAAGCTGGTACATAACGGCCAGCGCGCCCTGCGAGCCTTCGTTGTCGGTGAGCGGATGCAGGCTGGAGAAACCGGGCAGCCGCGCCATGTCCTCATTGATTTTCGGGTTGTACTTCATCGTGCAGGAGCCGAGCGGATAGAAATTGCCATCAATCGAGAAGTTCTGATGGCTCAGGTTGACGAAATGGCGAATGACCTGAAGCTCGCTCACCTGCGGCAGATCGAGGTCATCGCGCAGCAGGTCATCGGGCAGCGGCGACAGCGGCACATCAATATCGGGCAGGTTTGCGCCGCTGCGCCCCGGCACAGACAGTTCGTAAATCAACGATTCGCTCATGATGGCCTGACCTCGCTCAACACGCTCACCAGCGCGTCGATCTCTTCCTTACGGTTCATCTCGGTGACACACAGCAGCATCTGATTTTTCAGGTGCGGGTAGTCGCGGCTCAGATCGTAGCCGCCGACGATGCCCTCTTCGACCAGCCGTTCGTTGATCGTCTGAACGTCGGTCGGGCATTCGATCATGAGCTCGTGAAAGAACGGACGCGAGCGATCCACCTTAAAGCCGTCGAGCCTGTCGATCTGATCGGCGGCATAGTGCGCCTTGTGGTAGCACAATTCAGCGACCCGGCGCAGACCATTTTTGCCCAGCAGCGACAGGTAAACCGCCGCCGCCAGCGCCATCAGCCCCTGATTGGTGCAGATATTGCTGCTGGCCCGCTCGCGCTTGATGTCCTGTTCGCGCGGACGGAGCGTCAAGACGTAAGCGCGGCGATCCTCGGTGTCGCGCGTTTCGCCGACGATCCGCCCGGCAATCTTGCGGACGTGCTTTTCACGCACGGCGAAAAAGCCGAGATATGGCCCGCCGAAGCCGAGCGGGATGCCGAGCGGCTGGCCTTCGCCAACGACGATGTCCGCGCCCAACTGCCCCGGCGACTTGAGCAGCCCCAGCGCGGTCGGGTTGGTGACGAACACCAGCAGCGCGCCCTTTGCGTGAACCTTCTCCGCCAGCCCGGCGAAGTCCTCGATCTGGCCGAAGAAGTTCGGATACGAGACGGCCAGCATCGCGGTATCGTCGTCGATACGCTCGACTAATTCAGCGATGCTGGCCGGGCCTTCGTCGCCTTCGATTTTGATGCCGCGCGGCGTCTGATAAGTGCGGACGATCTCGCGGTACTGCGGGTGAATGGCGTGACTGAGCAGCACCTTCCTGCGCTTGTAGCGGCTGACTTCGAGCGCGACCGTGACCGACTCGGCCAGGCTGGTTCCGCCGTCGTAGTGACTGGCGTTGGCCGCGTCCATGCCGGTCAGCGCGCTCATCATGCTCTGATACTCGAAGATCGCCTGAAGCGTCCCCTGGCTGACTTCCGGCTGATAGGGCGTATAGGCGGTGTAGAACTCGCCGCGCAGCAGGATATGGTTGACGGCAGCGGGGATGAAATGGTGATAGGCGCCTGCGCCCCGGAAAATAGCGTAATCGCCCGCGTGCTCGTTGGCTTCGCTCAGCGCAGTCAACTCGGCGGCGATGTCCATCTCGCTCATGGCGGGCGGCATGTCGAGCGGCGGGAAGCGATGCGCCGATGGCACAGCATCGAACAGGTCTTCAATCGTGGTCACGCCGATGGCGGCCAGCATTTGCTGGCGCTCGGCGTCGGTGTGCGGAATATAGCTCATGGAATACCCTCACCCGCCCTCACCCCCGGCCCTCTCCCCGAACGGAGAGGGGAGGAAGCGAAGGCATCTATGCGAAATGTCGTTGGCGGAAAGTGGGCGTGTTTAGCGGGTTTCGTTGTAGGCGATGTAAGCGTCACTGTCGAGCAGATTGCCCGTGTCGGCAGCGCCATCGAGCGCCAGCTTAACGATCCAGCCGCGCGCATACGGGTCAGCGTTCAGCAGTTCCGGCTCATCGGTCAACGCGCTGTTGACCTCGGTGATGGTTCCTGCCACCGGCGCATAGAGATCAGACGCCGCCTTGACCGATTCGACGCTGGCGAAACGCTCGCCCTTCTTCAGCGCCGTCCCCACTTCAGGCAGCTCGACAAAGACGACGTCGTTCAACTGATCCTGAGCATAATCGCTCAGGCCAACGGTCGCGGTACTCCCTTCGATACGGAGCCATTCGTCCGTTTTAGCGTACTTCAGGTCGGCAGGCGTGTTCAGTGCGGCCATTCATAAGCTCCTAAGAAATCAGAGCCGAGAACCGGGAACCGAGAGCCGAGAAAAAGACAGAACAAGGCAAACCATAAGCCTCGCTTTAGTCTGGTCTTTACTCGGCTCTCGGCTCTCATCTCTCGGTGCTTCGGAAATAAAAAAGCGCACAGCGGCGGGTTGCTGTACGCTCTGTCAGACGGTTTGCCTTCAGAGGTCGGCCAACTGAGGGATTCGTGAGCCTGAGAGTTTCGCTGCCAGTCCAGCATCGCCTGACCGCTTGCCCCTTCGGCGTCCCGCGACACGCGCGGAAGCTCTCTCCCTGAATTGTCATGAGTTGTCAGCCGCCCATTTTAGCGCGCCGAAATTGAGCGCGCAACTGCCGTTACGGGCGATCAAGCCAGGCGCGCAGCGCGGCGTGCGCGCCGGAACTCAGCTGCAAATTCAGGCTGATATGGCCGGCAGCGTCGTTGACCAGCAGGATACGCACGATCAGGCTGCCGTCGGGCTGCTCGCCGAGCGCCAGCGTCGAACTGCCCGTGCCAACCTGCCGCGAAGTCCGCAGCCCGGCGACCGGCTGCAACCGATGAAAGGTGCGGACGATTTCTTCGTGACGCAGCCGCAGCGCCAGTTCAAGCGCGCCGTAGCTGCCGGAGATGGTGACGTATTCCCCCTCGCGCCCAAGCGCCAGGCGCGGGCTGTTATCGCTGTCGGCGCGGCTCGAAAAGTGGATGATGCCCGTCTCGTCTTCCGGCTCAATCTGATCGAGCAACTGAAAATTACGCATAATTGCCATGTCCTGTGAGTAACGGGCCTAATAAACGGGAGTATAGCACAGGCAGCACACGGCTCGACTTTGTGAAATTTATCCTTTATCATCAGCTACTCATCTGGAGTCTGGCGGGCAAGTTATAATCTGGCGACTGCACTCCGTCTTTCGCTAGCTTTGAGAAGAGGGAACCGTGTCCAGTCAAGCACCGAACGCCCCGCCGAACCGAACGGCGTTGTACGCAGTCGCCGGTCTGCTGATCGTCGGCGTGCTGGCGATCCTCGCCTTCGTGGCGACCAGAGGGCTGCGAGCAATCGCGCCAGCGCCGACCGCCCTGATCGAAGGCGTGACCGCGATCAACCCGCCGCTCGACGTCCCCGACTTCACCCTGACTGACGAGCACAATCAGCCTCTGAGCCTGAGCGACCTCAACGGCAAGGCGACGCTGCTGTTCTTCGGCTACACTCACTGCCCCGATTTTTGCCCGACGACGCTGGAAGCCTACAAGCGCATCCATACCGCGCTTGGCGACAAAGACGATCAGGTACAGTTCGTGTTCATCAGCGTCGACGGCACGCGCGACACGCCGCAGGTGCTCGATGATTATCTGAAGGCGCGCGGGGTCGCCGATTTCGTCGTCGGCCTGACCGGGCTGGAGAGCAAGGTGCAGCAGGCGGGCAAGCCGTTCGGCCTGTTCTTCGAGCATTCGCCGGGCGCGGCCACCTCAAGCGTCGATTACGGCGTCGATCACTCAACGCAGATGTTCCTGCTCGACGCACAGGGCAAGATGCGCGCCGTCTACTCGTTCGGAACCGAGCCACAGATCGTCGCGGAGAATATCAAGCTGTATCTATAACGCGATTGGCGCAATAAAAAGGGCGTTGATGACTGACATCGACGCCCTTTTTGTTGCGCTTATTCGCACACTATGCGAAAGCGCTGCTAGCCGCGCTCCTTGAGCAGCGCCGCATACTGTTCGCTCGTGATCGGCTTCCACGACTCGCCCATGCGCGGCCATTTGTCGTCGCCGATCAACTCGCGGACGCGCGCCAGCGGGATCAACTTTCCGGCATCACGCCCGCTGATGACCCTGACGGGGATAACCTGATCGTGGGCTTCGTCAGGCGCGCGGACTTTCGCGCCGTCGTCGAACGTCCCGATCACTTCGACCTCGCCGACGATTGACTTCGTGCCTCTGGCTTTCGAGCCGGGCGCGCTGCCGGTCGTCTCGTAGAGCAGCATCTGCGTCCCCGGCGGGATATCGTCTTTCCAGCGTGACGCGCCCCGACTGCTGAAGCCTATCGTCGGCTCAGAGTTCCAGCCTGCCCACACCAGTTTGATTCCACAGGTCGTCATTGTCTGGCTCCTTCGATCAGCGCTTCAGAGGCCGCCGCTGGAATCCAGAGCGTGACCGTCGTTCCCTGTGCGGGGACACTTTCGATAGTAATCGTGCCATTGTGCGCTTCGATAGCAGCGCGCGCCAGCGTCAAACCGACGCCGAGGCCGCCGATCTCGCTGGTATTGCTGCCGCGGAAGAATGGCTCGAAGATCCGCGCCTGCTCATCGGGCAGAATGCCGATGCCACGGTCAGCCACCTTCACCTCGATCCCGCTGCCTGCGCGCCTGAGACGGACGCTGACGGGCGTGGGTTCAGAAAAACGGACCGCATTACGCATGACACGGGCGAGCGCCGTTTTCAGTACCTGCTCGTCCGCCGAAATCAACATCGGCTCGGTCAGATCAAGCTCAAATTTGCCGGGGCGGTTTAGCTGCGCTTCCACTTCCGAAGCAACCCGACGAC
>CAZZAO010000215.1:0-5188 GCA_964652205.1 uncultured Anaerolineaceae bacterium
ATGGCCGTATTCTTCAAAAAAGTCGAGAAACGCCTCGCGTATCTCGGCGCTGGTCATCGGTTTCATGAGTTCCGTGGCTTTCTGATGCGCGCTGATCTTTGCGCGCTCGATTATAGTCGCTGTCGGCTGAAATTTGTAGACGCGGGCTGAGGCTGGCAGGAGTGAGCGGCGCGGCCTGAAAAGGATCATCTAACTCGGCAACCCTATATCTGAGCCGGTTATTTAACAATGTGCGTGCCCGATAGTCCCTCGTTACAATCTCGTTTCGATCCTGTAAAGTCGGGAAAAGTTGAGGTCAGGGTATGTTCAATGATGCAGCGCGGAAGGTGCTGGCGAGGCCGCTGATTGCCCGCATGTCGACGATTGACGCCAGCGGCTACCCACACACGGTTCCGGTCTGATTCAAGATGGATGGCGATGATGTCCTCATCACCAGCGTCCGTAAGACGGCCAAGATCGGCCATATTCAGACCAACCCGAAAGGCTCGATTGAGGTTGGCGGCGACGACCTTGAAGGAGTCGGGTTTATGCTCAAGGGACACTTCTCGATTGAAGAAGACCCGGGCTCCGTCGGCATGAAGACAATCACGCTGCTGTATGAGTCTGGCGAGCAGGCTGAGAAGGACATTGCCCTGTGGTCAACGTGGGACATGGTGCTGATCCGGCTGAAGGTCGAGAAGGTCATCCGCGTCATTTAGACAGAAAAGGCGTGTCCGAGTCGGACACGCCTTTTCTGTCTATGTGAGCATGATGGTCGAACTACGACGAACGCTGTTTTCCGCCAGCAGAAGCCGGGCAGAGTCAGGCTATACCAGACCCAGCAGACGGGCGGCGCTCGCCGTCAGGAAGCAGACGCCGAAGCCCATGACCAGCGGGATGATGACCGAGAGCGTCGTCCACTTGAGGCTGCGCGTCTCTTTGTAGATCGTCAGGATCGTCGTGCTGCCTGGATTGTGCAGCAGGCTGAACAGCATCAGGTTGATGGCGGTCAGCAGCTTCCAGCCGCCGACGCCGGTCAGCGTCTGATAGACCTGCTGATCGCCCAGTTCCAGCATGACGCCATTCTGCGCCAGATGCGATCCGCCGAGCGTCAGCGTCAGCATGAGGATGGTCGGAATGACGATCTCGTTGGCCGGAATGGCGACGATGTAGGCGACCAGAATGACGCCGTTCAGGCCGAGCAGCAGGCCGAGCGGATTGAGGAAATTGACCAGATGCCCGGCGATGCTGGCGTCGCCGATGAAGATATTGCTCGACAGCCAGATGATCGCGCCTGCCGGGGCTGCCATCACGACCGCGCGCCACAGGACGATCAGCGTGCGGTCGATCATCGAGGTGTAGATCGTTTTCCAGATTTGCGGCGGGCGGTAGGGGGGAAGTTCCAGGCTGAAGACCGATGTTTCGCCTCTGAGCCATGTCCGGGTCAGGAAGAGTGAGACGGCCAGCGAAAACAGAATGCCGAGCAGCGCCACTGCCACCACGCTCAGAGCCGCGATGAGGCTCGCCAGCGCGGGCGGGGCGGTGGCGCCGATGAAGATTGTCCCCATCAGGATCAGCAGCGGCCAGCGACCATTGCAGATGCTGAAGTTGTTGGTCAGGATGGCGATCAGCCGTTCGCGCGGGCTGTCGATGATGCGCGTGGCGACGACCCCTGCCGCGTTGCAGCCGAACCCCATCATCATCGAGAGCGACTGCTTGCCGTGCGCGCCCGCGCCGTGAAACATGCGGTCGAGGTTGAAGGCCACGCGCGGCAGATAGCCGAAGTCTTCAAGCAGCGTGAACAGCGGGAAGAAGATCGCCATCGGCGGCAGCATGACCGAAATCACCCACGCCGTCGCCATGTAGACGCCATCGATCAGCAGGCCGGAGAGCCACGTCGGCGCATGAAGCGCTGCTGCACCGCTGTGGAGCGCGCTGTAGACCGAGCCGAGCAGGAAATCGCCCAGCAGCGACGAGGGGACATTCGCGCCGGTGATCGTGATCCAGAAGACGATCATCAGCATCAGGCCCATGATGAGGAAGCCCCAGCGTCGGCTGGTCAGCAGGCGGTCGAGCGTCCGGTCGAAGCCGAGGCGACTGCGCTGCCCGTCGCGGCTCACTGCTGAGTCGGCGATCTGCGAGGCGTCGGTATAGATCGCTTCCATCAGCCGGTCGTGATATTCCGCGCCGATGTCCGCGCGCATCGACTCGGCCATTTTTAGCAGGTCGTGAGTGCTTGCGCTCATGAAATGGCTCCTAGTGGGACGATCTCGCCGGTGAGTGGCGGTTGTGGGATGTTGTTCTGCGATAAATTGCCGAGCGTGCCATCGGTGACAGCCTGCCTGATACTCGGATCGCCATCGAGCAGGCGAAGCGCGACCCAGCGCGCGTTGGGCAGACCGGGGAACAGGCCGGTAATCTGCTCAACCAGCGCGTTGATCGTCCGGTCGAGCCGGGTATCCTGCTGCTGGATTCGGTGCGGTCGGGTTACGTACTCGCCGCGCGCCACCTCGTCGATGGCCTTGAGCAGTTCCTGAATGCCGACGCCCTTACGCGCGACCATCGGGATGACCGGCACGCCAAGCTGACGGGCCAACTGGCGCTCGTCGATCTTCAGGCCGTGGCGTTCGGCCTCGTCCATCAGATTAAGGGCAATCACCACGCGGTCGGTGATCTCCAGAATTTGCAGCGCGAGGTTCAGGTTCCGCTCCAGCCGCGTCGCGTCGATGATGACGACCGTCACGGTCGGCTGGCCGAACAGGATAAAATCGCGCGCGACTTCCTCATCGGTGCTGGTCGAAAGCAGCGAATAGGTGCCGGGAAGATCGACGAGTTTATAGGTCGCGTCGTGGTAGTTGTAGCCGCCTTCAGCGCGAGTGACCGTTTTCCCCGGCCAGTTGCCGGTGTGCTGGCGCAGGCCAGTCAGCGCATTGAAGACGGTACTTTTGCCGGTGTTGGGGTTGCCCGCCAGCGCAACAACATACTGCCACGAGTCCATGTTGATGCCGAGCTTCCTGAGCGCGGCAGCATTGTAGAGCGGGCAGGTTTCGCAGGCGGCGGTGGGTGCTGCGGCAGTCGGGGCTGATGGGGTCATTGCGCGCCTCCTTCGTCAAGGCGAATTTCGATAGCGCGGGCCTGATCGCGGCGCAGCGCGACGGTTGCGCCGCGCACGCGATAGGCCGTCGGGTCGCCGAGCGGGCTGATGATTTCGATCTCAACCGCTGTTCCGGGCAGAATTCCCAGATCCATCATGCGGCGGCGGTCAGCGCCTTCGCTCGTCAGCCGAACGACGGTCGCGCCCTGCTTCAGTTTCAGTTGGTCCAGAGTTACTGTTTCAGTCATCGAGGGTTGACTTCCATGCTGCTTAATCACAGTTTTTAGTGAGGTTAAGATAATTTTAGTCTAATCTAAAAATTTGTCAAGCAATTGCTATGCCCGGTTTTGGCGCGTGTTTAATGACTGTTCAGCCAGACTGCCTGTGCTATACTGGTCGGGTTTTGACCCGCTTTCAGCACAGGAACGAAGCGCTTATGCCTACGATTGACGAACAGGTCGATATTCTGATGTCGGGGGTCGAGTACGGAGACGCTCAGACCAAAGAGACGATGCGCCGGGAGCTGCGCGAGCGGCTGGTCGAGTCCGAGCGGGAAGGGCGACCGCTGCGCGTCTACGCCGGATATGACCCGCGCACCGCCGATTTGCACCTCGGCCACACGATCACCATGCGCAAGCTGCGCCAGTTTCAGGAGTTCGGCCACGATGTCACCTTCCTGATCGGCACGTTCACCAGCCTGATCGGCGACCCGTCCGACAAGGACAAGGCGCGCGAGCAGTTGACGCGCGAGCAGGTCTATGCCAACGCGCAAACTTACGCCGAGCAGGCGTTCAAGATTCTCGACCGCAACCTGACGCGCGTGCGCTACAACGACGAATGGCTGTCAACGCTCGACTTCGCCGACATTATCCGGCTGGCGAGCAATTTCACCGTGCAGCAGTTCCTCGTCCGCGAGAATTTCAGCAAGCGGCTCGACGCCGGTCAGCCGATCTACCTGCACGAGCTATTTTACGGCCTGATGCAGGGCTATGACGCGGTCGCGCAGGAAGCCGACGTCCAGGTTGGCGGGCAGGATCAATTGTTCAATATCCTGATCGCGGGACGTAAATTGCAAGAAGGTCTGGGCCAGAAGCCGCAGATTGCCATGATTATGGGCGAGAGCCTGCCCGGCACCGATGGCGAAATCAAGATGAGTAAGAGCCTCGGCAATCACATCCCGCTGCTGGCGCCAGCGGACGATATGTTCGGCAAGGTCATGAGCGTGCCGGACAAGGCGCTGCTGATTTACTACAAGCTGCTGCTCGGCTACCGGCCCGCGCAGATGGACGAGTTGAAGTCGGGGCTTGAGAGTGGCTCGCTGCACCCGAATGAAGCCAAGATGAGGCTGGCGCGCGAGCTGGTCAGCATTTTTCACAGCCCGGACGATGCCGCCGCCGCGCAGAAGAACTGGGACGAAGTCCATCGCGGCGGCAGCGGCATCCCTGAAGAGATTGCCGAGGAGCCGCTGGCTGCCGAGGAGAAGATCAGCGACATCCTTCGCCGCCTGAATATGGTCGCCAGCGGCGCGGAAGCCAAGCGGCTGATGCAGCAGAGCGGTGTCCGTGTCAACGAGCAGGCAGTGACCGACCCGATGGCGACGATCACGCCGTCGATGCTGCCGGTCATCTTACAGGTCGGTAAGCGCAAGTTCGTCCGCCTCGTCGCGCCTGCCTAGCGTTCGCCAGCCCTCCGCAGGGATACGATCTTTCGTCCCCCACGGCTGTCAATTTGAGCTTATCCTTAAACCCTCACCCCCAGCCCCTCTCCCTCAGGGCGAGGGGTGAACGATGTCCGGTTGGTGAATTCTGCGGTTCACCGAGCGCGCAAGATCGAAAGATGCCGCTCTGTCCGACAACCATTCCCCCTCTCCGTTTACGGGGAGGGGGTCAGGGGGAGGGGTCGGATTAGCGGCGAATCCCCTTAAATTGACAGCTATGGGATACGATCTTTCGTCCCCCACGGCTGTCAATTTGAGCTTATCCTTAAATCCTCACCCCCGGCCCCTTCGCGGCCTTCGGCTACTCCCGAACGATCAAGCTGTTGGGGACGCTTTGCCTCAAGGCGAGGGGTGAACGATGTCCGGTTGGTGAATTCTGCGGTTCACCGAGCGCGCAA
>CAZZAO010000216.1:0-5169 GCA_964652205.1 uncultured Anaerolineaceae bacterium
TTCTACTGCCTGCCCCAAGTATAACGGACTAGCGGGGCAAATAACCACGCAGCCCCATACAGATCAGCAGCGTGATGCCCCAGCCGACGTAACCGGCGATGATGATCGGCGCGACGCCCCATCCCGCCCGCGAGGTGATCCAGGCGACAGTGGCGAAGGCCAGCGTCGCGGGCAGGCTAATCATCAGCACTTCAGTGAACTGGATCAGCGCGATTCGGTCGTTGGGCGCGGCGCTGTAGACGATCCACAGGCCGAGCGGCATGTTGATCGGCATCGTCGCGGCGACGGCAGCAATCGTTCTGGAATACTGCCGCAGGACGGCAATGGCGATGATGATGCCGATAGACACCAGTACGGGCAGGACGCGCTGCCAGTCAATCGTCATGGTGAGTTTTCCTGAGAGGATCGGGCGCGCGCTCATCATAGCGCCCTCAGGCGAGACAAAACAGGGGCCTGATGATCGTCGTCACCATGCCCCTGCCGCTGCGGAGAGGGCGGGATTCGAACCCGCGAAGGCTGTTACACCTTACTCGCTTTCCAAGCGAGCGCACTAGACCGCTATGCGACCTCTCCCCTCTGGCGCGGCATTATAGCAAATCGCGTTTGCGCTGCCTACGGGGAGTTGGTCGGCGCTGTTGTCCGATCAGCAGTGGACGTAGAAAAATGGATTTTGCGCACCCGCCTTCATGTAATGGGTGGCGCTGCCGCCGACGTAATGCTGAAGTTCCGTTGCGATCTGGCCGTCAAACTGCCAGCGTTTCGTCAGCTTGTAACCGGGTGTATCGATGGTCACTGGTTGCCAGCGCTCAATGGTGTACACCTGACGTACAAGCCCGTGGTAGACGGCAAAGGCATATTTCGCGTTGTTGCGCCGGGGGCCAATAGCCCATTTGCCGCGTGTGACCTCATACAATTCGATTTCGGTCATGTCTCGCCTGAACAAACGATTGACTCGAAAAAGGATACTCGGTTCGTGCAGGTCAATTTCAGGCGCGTCGTATTTGGCGATGATGTCCTGAACTGGCATCGAGCCACGGTCGTCCGGGTCAATCCCTCCGACTGCATTGGTCAGCTTATCCAGTGTGAACCAATCAATCAGCGCGGCTTCGATCTCAAACGCTTCTTTTTCGGTCAAGCCATGACGATGGATGCGATAGTGAACCTGCCAGCCGTGATCGTGAATCGCGCGGATTTTATCCAGCTTGTCGGATAAAGTCGCGGTCGCCAGCGCTGCGGCGACATGCTGAAAAACGCGGTTGCCAGTCCCTTTGCCGACGTAGAATACCTGTCCCGTCTCCGGGTCAATGAGCAGGTAGACATAGTAGCCGATTCGTTCGATTACAGAGACAGGGAATTCCGTGATTTGAGGCATGATGCGTTACTAACCGCTCGCTTCGTCGGCGGTGGGAATCAGCGCGTGCTGGCGCAGCCAGGCGGTCAGCTCAACGGCGGACGGCTCGGTAATCATGTCGCCGCGATTGACCCCGCGCGGGCTGGATTTCGCGGGCAGCGGCTCTGGCATGGTGATGGGATCAAGCTCGCCGGGATGGGCGACAATCAGCGTCGGCACGGACAGGAAGCCCGTCCACGTCAGGACGCGGCGGCGCGCCTCGTCATCCCGGTCGATGAAAATCTCGCGGTACTCAACGCTGTGCTGTGTCAGCACCCGTTTGGCGACGCTGATAAACGGGCAGCCCGTGCTGCGCCCATACATGATGAGTTCTTTGTCTGTCACGATCAACCTCGCTTTAGGAGTGGCCGGCAGCGCGAACGGCGGAATCGGCGGGAATCACTCATGGCTTTAACTTCACGATCCCGGTATCGGCGTAGTCGGCGGCTCGGTGGCCGGTTCGAGAAAACAGACGATCCCGTCGGTGATGCCGCGCGCCAGTACGTCCGGTTTTTGCGTCATGATGTCGCGGTCGGCGCGCAGGAAGCCGGTTTCGATGATCGCTGCCGGAGTCAGCCCGTTGATCTCACGGAAGGTGTGATAGTCCGACATATCCGACGTCACGCCATCGCTGCGCCGCTGCAAGCCGCTGACCTGCGCGTAATGGCGGGCGATGCACTCGACCAGCGCGCTGTCGCTGTCCTGCTCAGTCACGCGCGCCGCCGCTGAGGCGATCAGGAAACCGGAGACGGTTTCGCCCCAGTCCTTGCAGGTGTTGGCATGGATCGAAACCAGCGCCGCCGCCTGATAGTTGTTCAGCCGCGAATCGAACTCGTCGAGCAGATCGACCGTGTAGCCGCGTCCGCGCAGGTTTCGTACCACAAGCTGGGCGATGTTGAACACCGTGGCCGCTTCGGTCAGGCCGTCGTCGCAGACTGCGCCGGGGTCGTTGTTCGGCCCGCGATGGCCGGAGACAATCCCGATCTTGCGGAACCAGTTGGGCGTTGGCAGGCCGGTCGGCTGGAGCGTGACGGCGCTGGTAGCAATCGCCACGCTCAATTCCTGACGGACGTTGTCGTTCAGGAATTTAGTCGGCGTCCACCAGGTGAAAATCGTCGCCATCAGTATCGCCGCCGCGCCGACCACGATCACCGAGCGCAGAATCCCGCCGAGTACGCCGACTGTCCGGCGGCGGCGGCGCGTCTGTCGGCGCTTGACGCGGCGGATGCGCTGTTCTTCGAGCGCGGCGTCGTTGCTGGAAGCCGGGAAAGGGAAGCGGCTGTTTCCGGCCTGATTTTCCGGGGCATCGGCGGGCGCTCCGGCCTGAAACTCGTCGCCGAAAGGCAGCGGCGCTTCAGCTTCAGGCGTCGAGTCGTCGTCAGCGGGCAGAGTCGGCGTCCGCGCCGCCGCCGACGGCGGAGCCTGATGGGAGATCGACAGTCTGGGGCGGCGGCGCGGAATCACCGGATCTGTCCACGACGGCTCTTTGTTCGACTCCGAGCGCGCCGCGACCTGCCGCATCATCTCGCTGAAGGTGACGGACGCGGGAATGCCGCCTTTTTCGCCGTCCTCGGAGCCTGACTCCGCAGGCGGTTCCGGGCTGCGTTCGTCGCGCTCGTTGGGTTCGTCACCGGGCATACACTGACCTTTGACCGTCGAGTTGCAGTGTTCTCATTGCAAGCGATTGTATCCATTCGCGGCAAACTGGCTAGCGAATGGCGGTTTGAATTCGGGCGCTGACGCTTAACGGACGCGGTAAACCTGCGCGCCGTCGGCGTCAAAGACCAGTTCCAGATAGGGCGCGGCGGAGACCGGCGACTGCATTTCGACGGTGAACGGTTCGTGCCAGCGGAACTGCTGCGCCAGACTGTCCGGGTTGGCGACCATCTGCGGCACGATGACGTAGCTGATCCGCGCCGACCTGAGCAGCGCGGCGTTGGCCGAGTCGGCGGGATTATGCCAGAAGGCCAGCAGCGCCGTTTGCTCCGCCGACGGCTGATCGACCGTCGGGATATGGTCGCCGCGAAAGAACGGTTGTGGCCGGAAGTAAATACTGTCGCGCTCGGCGATGACCGGGACCCAGTCGCCCTCGTGCGGCGCGGGATAGTTGAGCACGCGCGCGTCCTGAGCGGTGTTCTCGCGCAGCCAGGTCATGGCCTGCACGTCAGCCTGTGACGAGAACGCGCCGTACATCTGGACGTGTCCGCGCGTCAGCGCCAGCAGCGGCCCGCTGAACAGGATCGCCGCCAGCGTGATGACCGCGCCCGCGCCGATCAGCGCGAAGGCATGGCGGTGCAGCGCCGCGCCGATGCGCCGCTCGGCCAGCCGATCCCATAACCAGAGCAGGCCGATGCCGCCGAGGATGCTGTAAGGGATGATCGGCCCGTGCCACGCCAGGCTGAACGGGTAGTCGTAGCGCAGAATCGGCGCGAGCAGGCCGGGCAGCAGGCGCGGCAGCAGGCCGGTGGTCGAGAAGTCGAGGATCAGCAGCAGCCAGACGACCGCCAGCAGCGCCGCCTGATTGCGTCTGCGTAGGCCGACGACCGCGCCGATCAGCGCCACCGGCACGATCCAGACGCCGTGATAGATCAGCATGACGCGCCAGTAGCCGGGATCGCGCTCGAACGGCGAAACGACGTTCGAGCCGAGCAGGTCGCGGACGCTCGCCAGCCAGGGCGCGAGCGCAAGCACGGCCAGCAGCGGGATGCCGAGCAGCAGCACCAGCCAGCGTCGGACGGTCGGGCGCGGCTGGCCGACCCACATGGTCAGCAGCCAGGGGGCGTAGCCCAGCCCGAGAATGATGGTCGCGTCCGGCTGTGACAGCACGACCGCGCCGAGCATCAGTCCGGCGGCGACGGCATCGCCGAGGATGCCGTGACGCAGATAGCGCAGAGCATAGGTCAGGAAGGCCAGCGCAAAGACCAGACCGAGCAGCGCGGTATAGTGCGAATCGAGATAGGCGAGGTAGAGCGCCGCGCCGCCGAACATCGCCAGCGCCATCGCCCGTCCAAGCCGCTTGTCCTGTAGCTCGGTGCCGAAGTCGTAAGCCAGCCAGATCAGCAGCACGCCGAGGACGGCGCCAATCGCAAACTGGACTTGCTGGAGCGGCTGGCCGAGCTGGTGGCTGAGATAGGCGGCGAGCGTGGCGAAACCGGGCGAATACAGGACGTGAATCTCCGGGTGCCAGGGCGCGAGCGTCGTGAAGCTGCCGCCGAGCCGCGCCATCAGCGCCAGATAGCCGAAGCCCTGCGCGTCGGTATCGGCGGGGACGGGGAGAATCAGCGTCGGAGCGATGAAGATCAGCGCGATCAGGGCGAACAGCGCCAGATCGCGCGGGCCGGGCCAGCCTTCCTGAAATTCTTCGACGGCAATTCCGCGTTCCTCAGCCCGTTTCTGGCCGAAGGTCAGCGTCCCGCCGAGGAAGATCGTCGTCACCAGCGCGAACAGCAGATAGTCGATGTTGAGGGTGTTCCAGCCGGAGAGCGACGAGAGGAAAATCGCGCCGCCGATGACCACGCCCAGCGCCAGCGCTGCCGCCAGACCGATTCGCGGGTGATTCGTCGGCCAGGCCGGAGCCAGCAGCGCCCCGGTGCCGATGATGACCGCCGCGAGAATGAAAATGATGAACAGGATCATGAATTCGGGGTTTCCTCATTCGGTTATAAAACCGCGCCTGATTATAGCTGTCTCCGGCAGTTTCATGAATCTTTCGCCCGGCGTTGATGCAGGGCAATCGCATCAAAATCGCAGCTCAGGCTATAAAAGGTCATGAGGGTTTG
>CAZZAO010000217.1:0-5104 GCA_964652205.1 uncultured Anaerolineaceae bacterium
GATGAGCAGGCTCGTTGGCCGTGTCGATGTAGAGGGCATAGAACGCCTGCTGCGCCGCCGCGTCATACGCTTTCTGGGCCAGAAAGACTTCGCCCTTCTCGACGATCAGGCTGAGGTTGGTGACGAGGTCGGCGCGCGATAGCCCCCTGTCGATGGCGCTCAGGGCGGCGGCATAGTCGCCGGTGAGGCGGCTGCTGCGCGAGAGCGCGAGGTAAATATCGGGGTTGCGCGGGTCGCCCGACAGCGCGGCGCTGGCGCGGTCGATAGCGCTGGCAAAGGCAGCGCGGGCATCGGCGGCTTTCCCGCCAGCCAGCGCCTGTTCGCCTTGCAGCTCGTAGACGGTCGCGTAGCCGGCGTCGATAATCGGCTTATAGCCGGGGCTGTTGACCGGGTTGAGTCCCGCTTCAGCGTCCTGCAAAGTTTTCAAGGCCGCGTCGAAACGGCTCTCCTTTGCCTGCGCCAGCGCGGTGAAGTAAAACGGCGCGGGCTTGAACAAGTCTTTGACGGCCAGCTTCTCCGCCTGAAGCGTCGGCATAGCGGCGTCGATCTTCCCGGCGTTGACCAGCTCGATAGCGTGGACAAGCTGGACACTCTCGACGCGAGGATAGACTTCCGTCGGTCGCGGCAGGTTGTACTGATTCCACGGCGTGATACTGACGGAAACGGTCGGGCTGGGGGTGTAGGTCAGCGCGGGCGTGGCGCTCGGCGTCGGCGTCAGGCCGGGCGTCGGCGTCGAAGTGACGGTCGGGGTGTAGGTCATCGTCCAGGTCGGCGCGAACAGGATGGCGCGCGCGTCGGCATTATTGAGGATAAACAGCGTCCCTAACCCGCCGACGATGACGAGAAAGGCGATGACGACCGCCGCGATCTGCGCGCGCAGCACGACGCTGTCGCGCTCACCGGCGCGTCCGCGCGTCTTGTGCGTCCAGTTGACCGGGCTGACCGGGACGTTCAGGTAAGCGCGGACAGCGGCATCGGCCTGCCGCTGCGCCTCGCCGATCTGCTCTGCCGAGGGAATCGGCACCGGCGCGGCGCTGTCGAGATTCTGCGGCGTCGGCGGCTGGATAAAGACGCCGCTGATCGGCTTGATGGCCGGGCCTTGCATCGATTCGAGCGCCTTGCGGCCCATTTCGTTCTGCGGGTTGATCTCGAGCAGCTTTTGCAGGCTGAAGAGGCGCTCCTGCGGGTCGCGGGCGACACTTGCCAGCCACAACCACGCGGGTTCACTGCGCGGCTCCAGCCGAATCGACTGCTGAAGCAGCCTGCGCGCCTCGTCCTTGTTCCCGGCCTTCGCCGCCAGAATGCCCCGCTGTCGCAGGTCGCGCGCCTGATCGTCCGCCACGCTGTTCGCTCCCATATCAGATCACTGCACTGTAAATTTTATAACGGAGACGTAATGAGAAACGTAAAGACCGGAAGAATCAGGGAAACCTTATCCAAAGGCTTGACCTCTCCCCCTGTCCCCGGTCTGTACACCGGGAGAGGGGAACGGACATGGGCTATGGTGGGACTAAGGGCGGGCAGTTTAACCTCTCCCCCTGTCCTACGCGGCCTCCGGCTCCTGCCGAGCAAAAAAACGCTCGGCACGCTCCGTCCCCGCAAGCAGGGAGGGGGGAACGGGCATGGGCTATCGTGGGGTTATGGGCGATCACAGGGAAACCTCATCCAAAGCGTTCGGCTATGCTTAACCTCTCCCCCTGTCCTACGCGGCCTCCGGCTCCTGCCGAGCAAAAAAACGCTCGGCACGCTCCGTCCCCGCAAGCAGGGAGGGGGGAACGGGCATGGGCTATGGTGGGGTTACGGGTGGTCAGCTTGACCTCTCCCCGCAAGCAGGGAGGGGGAACGGGCGATCACAGGGGACAGCTTCGCGTCGATGCAGGCGGCTATGGCCTGTCGATGCGGGTGATGCGGCCATCAGGCAGCGCGGTGATCGGGCTGTGGCTGGCGATATAGTCGGCCACGACCTGTTCGAGCGGGCGGCCAAAATCGTAGGCGTCAACTGCCCTGTCCTGAAAGACCTCATAATGATCGCCACCCGCGCGCATGAAGTCGTTCGCGGCGACCGAGTAAATCCGGTCGGGGTCGAGCGGCGCGTAACTGCCGTCCGCGCCGAGGACTTCGACCGCGCTGACGCGGCTTCCAACCGGCCTGCGGGCGTCGAAGCTGAAGCGCAGGCCGGAAACCTGCGCGAAGCGGCCTGTGCCTTCTTCCTGATCGACCGCCGAAACGCCATTTTCGAGCGCAGCAAGGACGTCGGCGCCGGTCAGCTTGAAAGTAGAGACGATATTGCCGAACGGCAGCACCGTCAGCACGTCGCCCATCGTCAGGTCACGAGGCGCGTCGAGCGTCAGATCAGCCGGCGTGGGGACATTAGGGATGTTGGTACGGATGCCGCCGCCATTGAGGATGACCAGATCAACTTTCGAGTCCAGACGAACGGCGTCGGTGATGACATCGCCCCAGTTGCATTCGGCGAAGCGGCAGACGGCGCGGTCGCCGACGAGAAAGACGGCCTGCGTGCCGATCTTCTGCTGCTTGAGCGCCTCAATCGGCCCGGCCATAGCGCTCAGGATTTTCTCGATAGCTGGATCGGGCGTGATATAGCGCGAGAGCAGAATCGTGTCGCCGTTCCAGGTCGTCAGCACACCCTTCTCATCAAACGTCGCGTCGAGTCGGCCCAGATGAACGGTGTATTCACCCGCCTGGACGATCACCACTGGCTCACCAGAACTGCTCTGGACGGCGACCGGATAAGCGCCAGCCGCGCCGGTCAGGCTGTTGCTGAGAAGCGTGTGCGAATGGCCGCCCACGATGACATCGACGCCGGACACCTTCGTGGCAAGGCCGGTATCGGATGAGAGGCCGTCGTGAGTGACGAGGATAATTTTATTGATCCCCTGCGCGGTCAACTCGTCAACGTATTTCTGCGTAATAGCCGCCAGATCGGAACTGAATACCAGCTCCTTGCCGGGGCTGGAAGAAGTCGGCGTCTGCGGCGTGGTCAGGCCGATGAGGCCGAGCTTTTCGCCGCCGACGGTCAAGACGGTATACGGCGTAACCTTCCCCGCCAGCACCGCCGACTGGCTGAAGTCGATATTCGCGCTGACGACCGGGAATTTCAGGCCGTCGATAAACCGGGCCAGCACGTCTTCGCCGTCATCGAACTCGTGGTTGCCGAGCGTCATGGCGTTGTAACTGAGCGCGTTCATGATCTGGACATTGTCCTGACCGTGATACTGCTGGTGATAGAGCGTGCCGGTGAAACGGTCGCCCGCGTCGAGCAGGATGACGTTGGGCTGTTCGGCGCGAATCTGCTGGATGACCGTCGATTCGCGGGCGTCGCCACCATCGCCGCTGGCATCCGGGTCATGGTGGGAATGCGTGTCGTTGGTATGCAGGATCGTCAGATCAAAAGTTGGCGCGTTCTGCGCCCACGTCGGCAGCACGGCGACGCCGACCAGCAGGGCAGCGCCGAGAATAAATAAGCCTCTCCGCATCATTTATTTGTCCTTCAGCGATAGTCCGAACAGCGCTTCGAGGGTGAGTCTAACGCAATCCGGCTCAAGTGGCATTGTCTGTAAACGCGCTGAATCTCAATCAGAGCTGGTAGAGCGTGCGCGGATCGATGACGACGCGGTTGAAAATCGTCTGTTCACTGGCATCAAAGCTCAGGCGGACTTCGAGATGCAGATGGGGGCCGCTGGCGTTGCCGGTTTGACCGAGCGCGCCAAGCGACGTGCCGCTGCTGACCTGCGCCCCGGCGGTCACGTCGATGCGGCTGAGATGGGCATGGATCACGTAAGCGTAGACGCCAACCAGCGCCTGCTGAGTCAGGGCAAGCCGCGCGGCGTTCGGCAGGTCGTTCCAGCCATAACGGACGACGACATGGTTGCCGAAGCCGTAGCCCCAGGCTGGATCATTGACCGCGACCATGTCCCAAAGCGGGACACCCTGACTGGAAAAGTTCGGCGCGTCGGGGCGGCACTTCGTGCAGGTGATGGTATAGGCGACGACGCCGCTGCCGCCGGCCACAATCGGCAGGCCGACCGCGCCGCCGAGGTCAGCCCCCTTGTGGCGGTTAACGCCGTATTCCTGCGTGACGAGGTAAGGCCCCTGAACCGGCGCGCCGTACCTGTTGGCGGCAGTCGATGGCGTACCGCCGATGACGGGCGTATTCCCGCTCGCCACGGGCAAGCCGAGCGAGGCGCAGTTGGCGCTATAAGTGAGTAAATCCTCGCGGATGAAACCCGCCGCGCCGTTGAGATTGACGCGCACCCAGCGAAACGGCTGGCCGTCCTGCCCCGGCACGACTTCGAGGATGCGCACCGGAGTCGAGGGGTTGAGCATCGTGACCTGCGCTCCCATTAGCGACGGCAGCGAGCGGACGCGCGCCCGAATATCAGGGCGAATGGCCGCGTCGCATTCCGTGGCTGTAGGCGTGACGGGTGTCGCGGGTGTCGCGGGTGTCGCAGGCGTGACAGGCGTCACGGGTGTTGCGGGTGTTGCGGGCGTGACGGCGGGCGCGTGATAGACTGCGGTGAAGGCATAGGTACGAGCGGTATAGGTTCCATAGCCAAAGGCGCTACAGTCGCCCTGTAAGTCAAGTAGATCGTTGCGCACCCAACCCTTGCGCCCGTCGCTAAAGGTTAAAAAGAGCCAGAGATAAATCTGCCCCTGAAAGTTAGCATTTTTCGCGTCCGACTTGACCTCGGTACAAATGGCCTGCGCGTTGATCGGCATGGTGAAAACCAGCGCGCCGCTGGTCGTCGGCTGGTCGCGGACATTGACGGTCGGCATTGACGGAACGCCACGGATGAAGACGGAATGAGCCATGATCTCCCCCTTGCGTAGAATCGTCCGTGAAGCGCGGCGGGCAGCCCCGGTCTATCCGCTCCTATTTCATCATATCCTGTGTCAAGCAATATTCGGCACAGGAATTGGAAATAACCTGTAAAAGCGCAGGAATGACGGAAAGAATTCGTGCCATCTGGACAGGCAGGAAAGAGATGAGTGTAGGAAGCGAGCGCGGCTAGACGGAAGCCGACCTCACCCCCTGTCCTGCGCGGCCTCCGGCTCCTGCCGAGCAAAGAACGCTCGGCACGCT
>CAZZAO010000218.1:0-5075 GCA_964652205.1 uncultured Anaerolineaceae bacterium
GGCTCCTGCCGAACAAAGAGACGTTCGGCACGCTACGCCGCAAGCGGAGAGGGGGGAACGGTCACAACCGACAGCGATTTTCCAGTCTTATCCGCTTGAGTTGACAACAATAGGGCCGATCAATGATCGGCCCCTGCATGACGATAGCCCGCCCTAGTTCTTGCTGTAGCTGGCGGCAGGCTCAGACCGGGTTTCGTTAGTCTTCTGGGTGCTGCCGTTCTTATTCTGGCTGCTGCCGCTGGATACCTGCGGATTACTGCCCGCCTTGACCTGAATGGTCTTAGGCTGAGCTTCAGCGGCCTTCGGCAGCGTCAACGTCAGGATGCCATCGTTGTAGCTGGCGTCAGCCTTGTCGAAATCGACATGTTCCGGCAGGCGGATGCGGCGGCTGTAGCGACCGTAGCGACGCTCCTTGACCAGCGAGCGCGTCCCTTCCTCGATCTCGTGGTCAGGAATTTCGGCGTCGATCAGCAGATAGTCGCCTTCCTGCTTGATCTGGATATTGTCGGGCTTGACACCCGGCAGGTCGGTCTTGACGACGTAGTTCTGGTCATTTTCGTGAATATCGAGCGTCAGCAGATTCGCGCCCACATGACCTTCATCGGCGTAGTTGCTGTTCCACTGATTGAACCAGCGATCCATCATATTCTGCATCGAAGCCAGTTCACGATAGGAGTTCCAACGGGTCAGTTCGCTTGACATGATATTGATACCCTCCACAATCTCTAGCGGTAATTCTGTGATCGTTCAAGATCATCCTCCTCTATACTAGGCGCGCAACGTCAAAGAGACATTAGCCCAGCGTCTGAAGCCTGTCAGAATTAGTTGAAGCGGAGATGAATCAGCGGCGCTGGCGGCGTTTGAAGGCCGCAGTCGGATGCCAGAACTGTGCCTGCGGATGATCCGCCAGGGCGTAGCTGAGAAGGACGTTCTTGCCGCGCTCCTCAAGGTAATAGACGAGGTACGATTGATCGGGCAGCAGCGCCATCGACGGCGCGAGACGGTTCTTGAAGCGAACACGGTGGGCGTCGTCGGTCAGGAACTCATCCTCTTTCCAGAACTGCCACGGCGGGCGCTGTTTGTCAGGGCTGCGCAGGATGGCAAAGCGCATCGGCGCAGCCCCGTAGCGTCGAGCGCGACGATAGGACGGGACGCCGATGACGACGGCGACGAGCAGCAGCAGGAGCCAGAGATTGAGCACAAACAGGTATTTGAAGCGCGGGCCGAGGACGACGATCAGCGGGGCGAACAGCAGCATCCCGGCGATAATCGGATCGGTCAGCAGGCTGACCCACTGGCCGCGAGACAGGCGACCATCACGGTTGCTCATCAGCCGCTGACGCATGGCAGCGCTGACGTCGCGGCTGGGGCGGCGTGACGGAATAATCACTTATAACACCGCCGCCTGATCGCCGCCGAGGGGCAACTCCGGCTCGACCGTTTTCCGCAGCGGACGGCGGATGTTGAGCAGAATCAGGCTCAGAAGGATCAGCGAACCGCCGATCACCTGCGGCGGCGTGATCCGGTCGCCGAGGAAGATCGAGGCGAAAACAATCGCCAGCGGCGGCTCCAGCATGGCGAGAATCGCCGCGCGTGACGGGCCGAGCAACTGGATTCCGGCGTTGACGGTTCCAATCGGCAGGACGGTGTTGAAGATCGCCAGCACGACCAGAAACAACCAGGCGGTTGGAGTCGTCGGCAGGCTGACATGCCGGAAGGGGATCATCAGCAGCAGCGGCAGCAGTGTCCCGGTCAGCGTCCAGGCGGTGGCGCGAAGCATATCGGTGTGACCGCGCAGGATGCGGTCGCTGCAAATGAAATAGACGGCGATGATGGCCGCGTTCACCAGCGCTGCGATCACGCCGTTGACATTCGCGCCCTGCCCGATCCCCGCGCTCAGGTTGGGCGTGGTCAGGACGATGCCGACGACCGTTAGCATCAGCGCCGTCCACGCCTGGGCGCCGAGCCGCTCGCCGAGGAACAGCGAGATCACGGCGACCATCGCCGGATAAGCGTAGTAAAGCAGCTCGTAGATCGAAGCCGGAATCTGCGACAGGCCGTAGAAACCGATCAGCGCGGCGGCAGTGTACAGGAAGCCCAGTCCAAGCAGTTTCACCCACGGCAGCGGTCGGGCTTCGACCGGCCTGCGCTTCCGTCTGAGCAGCAGCGGCAGCCACAAGACCGGCACGGCGATGCAGAAACGCAGGGTGACAATGTCGCTGGTATCGGTCATGCCGGCGTTAAAAAGCTGATGCAGAATGACAGGCAGGCTGGCATAGCCGATGACCGAGAAGATCATCAACGTGACGCCCAGACGTTGATTTTGCGCCATGAAAACCTGTTCCAGAACGTGGCCCACGAGGGAGAAAGGCACGACAGGCGGCTATTTCTGATCGCCGAAGCCAATCATACCATAGGAAGGTTCGAGTGACCGGGGCGACAAAACAAAACGGGCGACCATCAGGCCGCCCGTCGTGATTCACGCCTGCGTCATAAACTTAATGGATGATCGTACCGATCATGGCAATCCGGTCGCTGAGGTTCGTCACCAGCCAGGGGATAATACCCATGATGACCGTCCCGGCGAACGTCAGGTAGATCGCCCAGGTGACAATGGGCGAGGCGGCAGCGGCTTCGTCCCCGGCGCGGTCGTCGCGCAAGTACATATTGACGATCACGCGCACATAGTAGTAGGCGCTGACGACGCTGGTGAGCACGCCGATGACGGCGACAACGTCGAGGTGCGCGTTGAGCGCGGCCTGAAAGACGACCCACTTGCCGATAAAACCGCTGGTGAGCGGGATGCCGGTCAGGCTGAGCATGAAAACCGCCATGATGAGCGCCAGAATCGGTCTGGTCTTCGACAGGCCGATGAAGTCATCGAGGCTGGTTCCCGTGCCGTCATCCTTCTCAATCGCCAGCGCCACGGCGAACGCGCCGATGTTGGTGAACATGTAGGCCAGCAGATAGATCAGCGCGGCCTGCGCCGCCTGCGTGCTGACGCCGGGTGTGCCAGCCGCCGCGACCGCGATCATGATGTAGCCCGCGTGAGCAATCGACGAGTAGGCCAGCATTCGCTTGATGTTGCTCTGCGAGATGGCGACGAAATTACCGAGCAGCAGCGTCAGCGCAGCGATGATCCAGATAACCGTCTGCCAGGTCGCGGCAGCCTGTCCCGTCAGCATGAAGCCGGGCAGGCCGATGAGCAGGATGCGCAGCAGCGCGGCAAAACCGCCCGCCTTTGCGCCCACGCTCATGAAGGCGGTGATGGGAGTCGGCGCGCCTTCGTAGACGTCAGGCGTCCAGGCATGGAACGGCACAACAGCGACCTTGAAGCCGAGACCAACAAACGTCAGGCCGACGCCAAGCAGCAGCAGGATTACCGAGGAACCCTGCCCGGCCAGCGCGCGCCCGACCGCCTCGTAAATCCCCGGCAGATGCGTCGTCCCGGTCGCGCCGTAAAGCATGGCCGCGCCGAAGATGAAGAAGGCGCTCGAAAACGCGCCGAGGATGAAATATTTGATTCCTGCTTCTTCCGATTTCAGATTGCCGAGCCGGGAAGCCGACAGGAGATAGAGCGGAATGCTGAGCAGTTCCAGCGCAATGAAGACGATGGTCAGATCGTTCGCCCCGGCCATGAACATCATGCCGCTGGTGGTGAGCAGGAGCAGGACGTAATATTCGCCGCGCTCCATGCCGGTACGCTTGAGGTAGTCGATGCTCAACAGCACGCCGAAGAAGGCGCTCAACAGGATGATGATGTTGAGAAAGCCGCTGAACTGGTCGGCCACAAACAGGCCCATGAAGGCCGTGCCGGGGCGATTGTAGATCACGAGGTTGGCGGCGAAGGCGAAGACCAGCCCCCCGGCAGCCAGCCAGGCAGTGATCTCTTTACGATCCTTCGGAACCCACAGATCGACGATCAGCAGGATACAGGCCCAGACGGCCACGCTCAACGCGGGGATCGTCAGAGCCATATTCAGATCGGACAGACTTGGAATCTGTAACATCACTGCTCCCTACGGCGCTTCCGTCGCCTCAGCGGCAGGAGTCGGCTTCTCGGCAATTTGCGGAATGACGATGCTTCCGTCTGCGCTGGCGAGCGACGGCACGGCCTGCTCGAGGTTGAGAACGAGCTGGTGCGTCGACGCATCCATCACTTTGAAGAACGGCGCGGGCTGAAGACCGATGACGAAGACCGCCACCACAATCGGGATCAGGACGGCGATTTCGTTCCACTTCAGCGGCTCAAGGTGCTTGTTCTCTTCCTTGTCCAGTTCACCCATGAAGATCTTCTGGAACAGGTAAAGCAGGTAGACGGCAGCCAGAATGATGCCGAAGGTGGCAAACAGGGTAAAGATCGGGCCGAGGACGGTGCTGCCGAACGAGCCAAGCAGGATGACGAACTCGCCGACAAAGCCGTTCAGGCCGGGAAGCCCCATACTGCTCAGAACAATCACGACACTGATGCCGCCGAACAGCGGCAGCGCCTTCCAGATGCCGCCGAAAGCGTCCATTGCTTTGGTGTGACGGCGCTCGTAGAGCATACCGACGATCAGAAACAGGCCGCCGGTGCTGACACCGTGGTTGACCATCTGCAGAACGCCGCCCTGAATCCCCTGGGCGTTCAGCGCGAAAATGCCGAGAACGACGAAGCCGAGATGGCTGACCGAGGAGTAGGCAACCAGCTTCTTCATATCTTTCTGCGCGTAGCTCACCCACGCGCCGTAGATGATGCCGATGACCGCCAGCACGGCGATGATCGGCGCCCAGGCCACGCTGGCCTGCGGGAACAGCGGCAGGCAAAAGCGGACGATGCCATAAGTGCCGAGCTTGAGCATGATCCCGGCCAGAATGACGGAACCGGCAGTCGGAGCCTGCACGTGCGCGTCTGGCAGCCAGCTATGCAGCGGCCAGATCGGGACTTTAACGGCGAAGGCCACCAGAAAGCCGAGGAAAAGCAGCCCCTGAGTGCTGAACAGCCCTGAGAAGGGGAAGACCAGCGCGCCGGACTGAAGCCTGGCGAGGATTTCCGGCAGCGCGTGCGGATCGGGCACCGAGCCGACCCTGGCACG
>CAZZAO010000219.1:0-4902 GCA_964652205.1 uncultured Anaerolineaceae bacterium
CGCGCTGCTCAGTTCGAGATCGGCGCGGCGGCGACCTGCCGAGCGCGCGCCTGCCTCAATTGCCGGGATGATGACCTCGCGCAGATAGCGCGCGCTGTGGAACGGATGGACGTGAAAGCCCTGACAGCGCTCGCCTGCCAGTCGGCACAGGCCGGGGACGACTCCGGCAATAAAGATCGGGATGTCTGGCGCGGCAATCGGCCCCGGCGAGAAGAACGGCGTCATCAGCGTGAAGCGATAGTGCGTGCCACCATAGCGCAGCGGCTTGCCGGTCTGGAAGTTGGCCCAGATCGCGCGCAGCGACTCGATGTACTCGCGCAGGCGCGGAACCGGCGCAGCCCACGGCGTGCTGAACCGACCGACGATATGCTGTCGCACCTGTGTGCCGAGGCCGAGGATGAAGCGCCCGCCCGACTGCGCCGCCAGGTCCCACGCGAGCTGCGCCGTCACCATCGGGCTGCGCGGGAAGGCGAGGGCGATAGCCGTGCCAAACTGAATCCGGCGCGTCGCTGCGGCGGCCAGTGTCAGCGGCAGAAATGGGTTGTGCGCCGTCTCAGATGTCCATAGCCCGGCAAAGCCAGAATTTTCGACCGCGCGGGCAATTTCGGCAGCTTCGCTGAGCTGCTTCGGCACAATCGTGACGTCAAAGCGCATTCCGGGCGACTCCAGATGAGAGGATGATGTGGATTATAGCCATTCGGCGGCGATTGGGCGTCCGCAGGGGAACCGATTGCGACTTCGAGCGTCAGGAATGTTATAATTGACCTCAACACACTCAGCTAAAGGCGCGTGCATGTCTGACCAACCGGCTTTCGATAAAATCGGCCCGGAGCATTTGCTGACGCTCTACGACATTACACGGACAATGAATTCGAGTCTCGACTTCGATGAAGTCCTGAATACCGTCATAGATTCGACGATGCACGTCACGCGGGCGCAGCGCGGCTTCCTGATGATCGCCGACGAAGGCAACCTCGATGATTTGCATGTGCTGGTCGCGCGCGGGCTGGATGGCGCGCAGTTGGCCGAAGATCGCGCCTACAGCACGACCATCGTCAATGAGGTTGTCAATAATCGTCAGCCGCTGCTGACCAATAACGCCCAGTTCGACGACCGCTATCAGGCCGGGCAGAGCATCATCATGCGCGGTCTGCGCGCCATCATGTGCGCGCCGATGCTGGTCAAAGGTCGGCTGATCGGCGTCGTCTATGTCGATACCTCACTGCGGCATGGTAACTTCACCCAGTCGGATATTCAGCTTCTGAGCGCAGTGGCAGGGCAGGCCGGAATCGCCATCGAAAATGCGCGGCTCTACCGCGTCGCGGTCGAAAAAGGCCGCCTCGAACACGAGCTGCAAATGGCGCGCGAAATTCAGGAATCGCTGCTCCCTGACCACATCCCCGATTTCCCCGGCTATGAAATCGTCGCCCGCTGGCGCTCGGCCAAACTGGTCGCGGGCGATTTCTATGACCTGTTCGTGCTGGGGCCAGATCAGATTGGTCTGGTCATCGCTGATGTTTCCGACAAGGGCGCGCCCGCCGCGCTGTTCATGGCGGTCGCGCGGAGCATGATTCGCACCCACGCCTTCTCTGGTTTCTCGGCCCGTGACACCCTCTGGCGCACCAACGAGCTGATTATCGAAGATGCGCGCAGCGGGATGTTCGTCACCGTCTACTATACGATTTTCACCGCTGAAGGCATCGCCACCTACGTCAATGCCGGTCATAACCCGCCGCTGCTCTATCGGCCCTCGACCGGCGATGCCCGCTTCATGCCGCGTGGGGGCCGCGCCGTTGGCTGGTTCCCGGACATTCCCGTGACTGCCAACGACCTGAAGCTGCAACCGGGCGACGTGCTGATTTACTATACCGACGGCCTGACCGAGGCGGAGAACGATCAGGGCGACTTCTACGGCGAGGAGCGGCTGGTGCAGGCAGTACGCGAGTCGAGCGGCCAGTCAGCCAATGAGATCATCGAATATATCGTCCACAGTGTCGATACCTTTTGTGCCGGTCTGCCCGCGCTCGACGACCTGACGCTGTGCGTCGTCCGCTATACTGGCTAGCGCCTTAATCGGCTTCTTAACAATAAGCCCCTCGAATTTCATCTTACGCGCCGATACTTGGGTCATTTGCACCAGATCGGCCGCAGGTTTCGTAGAGCGATTGACACCGATGCCTGACCCTGGCCGTCAGAAGGAGTCATACCTTGAGTATCCTCAGACGTATCGTACTGATCGTATTTGGCCTGTTGTTCATCACTATCATCACGATTGCGCTGCTGGTTCCGCAGGCGCTGCGGGCCATTGCCACGAACGTCGATGGCCTGGCGACGCCGGTTCGTCTGATCATCGTCATCGTCATCGACATTGTCATTCTGGCGCTGATCTACTCGCTCATCCGTCATCGCCGCGTCGTCAACAAGGGCGGTCTGGTCGTCAAGTCGAGCGGCGGCAATGTGCTGGCTGACGTCAGCGCCGACTCGGCCCGTGAGCGCATTCTCAAGGTCATTCGGGATGTGCCTGCGGTCGTCTCGGCGGAAGCCCGGCTCGATGCCATCGATGGTAAGGCGGATATCGAGATGGATGTTGTCGTCGAGGGCGATCAGATTAATGTGCCGGACAAGCATAAGGAGATCGACCGCGCGCTGCGTCAGGTCGTCGTCAAGCAGCTTGGCTTGCAGCTTGCCAGCCGACCGCGCGTCCACATTCGCCTGCTTGGGCCGGACGAGGCGCTGCCGGTGACTGAGCCTGCGCCTGTTCTGCCGCTGGCCGAATCGCCGCTGCGTCCGCCTGCGCCCGTTGCTCCGCCAATGATGCCGCCTGCGCCAGCGGCGACTCCAGCGGTCGGCGTCGATGAGACGTCCGTCAGCGATGCTGAAGTGAGTTCACAGTACGGGTTGATCGGTCGGCGCACTGACCAGTTCAAGGCCGTGCCGGTTCAACCCCCTGAGCTGATTGTCGAAGCTGCGCCGGTGGTCGAGCCGCCGGTCGTCAGCCCGGAGCCGGAATTTCTCGCTCCCTGGCATGAGGAACTGACGCCGCCAGACGAAGCTGCACCGGTCGTCGAACCGGAGCCAACCGACAGCGGATTCCTTCGTCACTGGCGCGCTGAAACGCCGGTCACGTCGTCGGTTGTCGATCCCGGTGGGCCGAGCGCAGCGGTCGAGGATCAGGCGAGCGACGATCAACCGGTCAAGGTGGCGACTGCGGAGACTGATCCGATAGGACAGGAGCTTGAATCGCTCGACGAGGCGGCAGATTCGGTCGAAGATCGGGGCGGCGTCCGCGTCTATACCATGGCGGAGCCGGAAGCCTCGGATGCGACCATGATACTGCCGAGCGCTGCGCCGTCCGAGTCGAGCGCAGCTTCGGACGACGACAGCACCGCAGCGCCATCGACGGTGTTATATGACGATACCGGCGACAGTGAGTCGGAGCCTGACGACGCGGATACACGCTCGAAGTTTCCGTAGCGCGTCGGGCTGAATTTCGCTCGACCACGGAAGGCAGACGACCTCAGACTGCCTTTCAGACGGAGAACTGTTATGCGGCAAATGTCCTCGAACGTGGTGGGCGGCAGCACGACCCGCTGGGTGCTGACTGCGTTTGTGGTCGTCGTCGTGATGATCGCGCTCTGGCTCATTCGCGGCGTGCTGCTCCTGACGCTCGCCTCGATCATTATGGTCGTGCTGTTCAGTATGCCAACGCGCTTTTTCATCCGGCGCGGCGTCAAGCACACGCCTGCCACGATTCTTTCGACCGTGTTGATCGTGCTGGTGATTGCAATCCTGTTCTGGGCCGCGCTGCCGACTCTGATTCAGCAGTTTGCCGCGCTCGCCAGCGTGACGATTCCGCAGGGCTTGCAGCGCCTGGTCAACCTCTGGAATAACGGCGAGATTCAGCGGCAGTATCCGTTCCTTCAGACGATTGACCTGAAAGCGTTCATTGACCAGATGAGCGCGCAGGTCGGCTCGGCGCTTGGCGCGCTCGGCGCGTCGGTGCTGCCGGTACTGGGCGGCGTGGCCGATACCGTTCTGAGTATCCTCATCATCCTGTTCCTGAGCATGTATTTTCTGGCCGACCCGCAGAGCCATCAGGAAGGGATCATCCGCCTGTTTCCGCTCTGGTATCGCCATCGCGTCCGCGAGATCATCGCCCGCCTCGACCTCACCCTGCGCGGCTGGCTCAAGGCGACGATCATCTCGATGGGCGTCGTCGCCGTGCTGACGTGGATCGGGCTGGTGCTGGTCGGTGTCCAGCAGGCGGCGGCGCTCGGCGTGCTGGCGGGCCTGCTCTCGTTCGTGCCGAACTTCGGCCCGATCATCACCCTGATTCCGTCGGTGGCGGTCGGTATTGTTCAGGCACCGGATAACATCGGCTGGATCATCGTGATTATCTACGGCGTCTCATTCCTGCAAAGCCAGGTCATCAGCCCGCTGCTGGTACAGGGGAGCATCAAGCTGCCGCCAGTGATCGTGCTGCTGGGGCAGATCGTCGCTGGCTACTTCTTTGGCTTCCTCGGCATCATGCTTGCCGTCCCGCTCTCGGCGATTGTCATGGTGCTGGTACAGGAGATTTACATCAAGGACATCCTCGGCGATGAGACGGTCACGCCGCCGGTTGTGGCCGAGGAAGTGCTGGTCGCTGACGGTGTTTGAAATGTGATAAATTTCACCCTTCACAGGCGCTTGAGTAGCCTGTAGAATACGCAGCATTCACCAACGTCTGAGCGTAAACAACTGGATACATCGCCCAAACAACGGTAAAGACATCACGCCGGGGTTGACGCTCGACTGGGACTTTGGTAGGATAAGCACCACCTATGACGCGCTCCGGCGCGTCGTTTGCACCTTAACAACAGAAACGTGCAGAGAGACAGCAAGCAGTAAGAAGCCAACGTC
>CAZZAO010000220.1:0-4767 GCA_964652205.1 uncultured Anaerolineaceae bacterium
AAACGGCGGCTTGCTGGATGACCCAGGTCGGCGCGTTTGCCGCCTGTCTGGCCGTTTTCCATTCGTCTCTGGCACGGGCCGTGCTGCCCCGCGCGGCATACAGGTCGCCGAGGACGAGGCGCGCCTCAGCAAGTGTACTCTGCTGCGTCAGAAGGCGCTCGATAGCGGCCTGCGCCAGCGTGTAGCGCGTGTCGGTAATCAGCGCCCGAACGCTCATGGCGTCGGTGATCGGATTGCTGCCGCCGCCCACGTCGGTCAGGTGCCGGATGTCAGCAGCGCTGAGGGTGTCGGTCGAGCTTGCCATCCGATACAGGTCTTGACCGGCCATTTCACGGACGGTCGGGTAGTCGGTATCGGTGGTCGTGACGGCATTCAGGGCGCGGATGTCCGCATAAGCGGCAGCCTGTGGCGAGCGATCCTGCCGTGCGACCGCTGCTGCGCTCAGATAGTAAGCGGCGAGACTGGCTCCGGCAGCTTCGGCGACCTGCGCGCCGTCGTCGAGCGCCGTCCGCGCCTGCTCGATCTGTCCGGCATTCCACAGCGCCCGCGCAACGGCGATGCGGGTGGCAGGGTCTCTGGGATAGGCGGCAGCGTTGATCTGCGCCTGCGTCTGCGAGAGATCAGGGACAGCCAGCAGCGCGAAGGCTGTCGGCGCGGCCTGGGTGACGGCGAGTTTTGTCCGGCGCTGCGCCGTGCTCAGCGCGCCGGACAGCATGACGGCGATCAATATGACCAGCAGCGCCAGCGCGACCAGGCCGCCGATCAGCCAGCGCCGACCGGGAACAGGTCGTTTCGACGGCGGCATCGGCTCGACTGCGCTTTTCGGCTTCGCGCCGTCGAAGGTGAAATTGGGGATAGTGGCAGGCGGCGCTAATGCCCCCAGTTCCAGTCCCTCTTGCTCCTCAGGGTGAGGGGTGAAGGACTTATGATTGGATAGGTCTGGAGTGGTCGCAACCGTCGGCGTCGGATTATATGAAGGCGAGGGAGAGCTGGTGGCGCTCCGCTGCGCTGCATTATTGTTCTCCCCTTGCTCTGCATGAAAGGGGCTGGCGGTGAGGGCAGCCTTGAGTTCCCCCAGCATTTCCCCGGCGCTGCTGTAGCGCTGACTCGGCTCTTTCGCCAGCGCCTTGAGCAGCACCGCCGCGACTGCGGGCGACAGCGCCGGGTTGACCCTGTCGGGCGGCGGAACCGGTGTGTAAATCTGGTCGTGGATGAGGGCGTAGGATGTATCGGCGTTGAACGGCGCGCGCCCGACCAGCAGCTCGTACAGCACCACGCCGAACGAATACAGATCGGTGCGCGTCGTCACGTCCTGACCCGACTGCGCCTGTTCTGGCGCGACGTACTGCGGCGTGCCGAGCAGCATATCCTTGCTGATTGTGCTTTCGCCCGCTTCGGCGATCCGCGCCAGCCCGAAATCGGTCAGATACGGCACGCCGTGTCGGTCGATCAGGATGTTCGACGGCTTGATATCGCGGTGCAGCACGCCCTGTGCATGGGCATAGTCGAGCGCATCGGCCAGCGCCGCCATGATTCGCAGAATCTCGCTTTGCGGCAGCGGGCTAGCGGCAATCATCGCTTTGAGCGTGCGCCCCTCGATGAACTTCATCACCAGGTACGGCTGGCCGTTGTGCTCGGCGAAGTCGTAGACCGGGACGATGTGCGGATGCTCCAGCCGGGCGACGATCTGCGCCTCACGCTCGAAACGGGCGACGTAGAGCGGGTCTTGCAGGTAGAGGGTGTGCAGAATCTTGATGGCGACGGAGCGGTCGAGCTTCGGATGACGTCCCTTGTAGACCATCGCCATGCCGCCCTGTCCGAGCGTGCCGACGATCTCATACGGGCCGAGCATCTCGCCTGCTTTCAAGACCATGCCGCGCTCCCTGCGTCACCTTACAACCCTCATTTTAGCACAGCGTAAGCTCATTGCTTTGGTTCAGCCGCTGACTTGTGAGATTGCTTGACGACATCGGTTCGTAGCCGTTTCCCCCTCCCTGCTTGCGAGTGTACAGCGGGGAGGGGGCAGAGGAGAGGTTGCTCTACTTATCCATCAGCGCGGCGACGCCGGGGAGCGTTTTGCCTTCGAGCATTTCGAGACTCGCGCCGCCGCCGGTCGAGATGTGCGTGATCTGGTCGGCGAGGCCCGCTTCTTCGACCGCCGCCGCCGAGTCACCGCCGCCGATGATGGTCGTCGCGCCCGCTCTGGTCGCCTTGACCAGCAGCTCGGCCACCGCGTTCGTCCCCTTGTTGAACGGCGGCGTCTCGAACACGCCCATCGGGCCGTTCCAGACAACGGTTTTTGCGCTGTTCAAGACCTGCGCGAACTTCTCGACGGTCTTCGGGCCAATGTCGAAGATCGCCCAGTCGGCGGGGACACCGGCGCTGACCTCGATGGTCTTCACCTGCGCGTCGGACGCCAGCCTGTCGCCGATCACCGCGTCAACCGGCAGCACCAGCTTGTCTCCGCCCTTCGAGAGTAAATCTTTGGCAGTATCAAGCGCGTCCGGTTCGACCAGCGACTTGCCGAGTTCGATGCCCTGCGCCTTGAAGAAGGTGTTCGCCATGCCGCCGCCGATCAGGACATGGTCAGCCTTGCCGAGCAGCGACTCGATCACGGCGATCTTGTCCGAAACTTTCGCGCCGCCGAGGATGGCGACGAATGGGCGCTTTGGCGTTTCGATGGTGGTCGAGAGGTAGTCGATTTCCTTCTCCATCAGCAGGCCAGCGACGGCGGGGAGCAGCGTCGCCACGCCGACGGTCGAGGCATGGGCGCGGTGGGCCGAGCCGAAGGCGTCGTTCACAAAGACGTCGCCGAGCTTCGCCATCTGCGCGGCGAGGCCCATGTCATTCTTCTCTTCACCCGGCTCGAAGCGCGTATTTTCGAGCAGGATCACGCCGCTCTGAGGTGCGCTGGCGACGGCCTGTTCAGCCTTCGGGCCAACGGTGGCGGCGACAAACTGCACCGGCACGCCGAGCAGTTTCGACAGCGCGGGCGCGACTGGCGCAAGCGTATATTTCGGGTCGGGGCCACCTTTCGGGCGACCGAGGTGTGACATCAACACGACGACGCGCGGCCCTTTGGCGAGAATCGCCTTGATCGTCGGCACAGCGGCGCGGATGCGCGTATCGTCGCTAATGCGGTCGCCTTCGAGCGGTACGTTGAAATCGACGCGCACCAGCACGCGCTTGCCGCTCAGGTCAATGTCCCGAATTGTCGCTTTGTTCATGAGGTTTCTCCCTGTGATTGCGAGAAAAGGGGCGAAGGACACGTCGGTGTCTCGCCCCTCGATGATAGACGCTGTAAGCTGACTAAGTGAATACTGCCGCTGGTGATCGTTCCGTCAGGCGTGGGCGAGCGCCGGGGCGCTGACTCTGTCGCTGCTGGCCGAGAGAATGGCGCTCGCCAGCCGGGACGGGTCGTGCCGCCACGGGCGCTGGCTGTCGACCAGATCGGCGTAGACCAGCTTGTAGCGCTGGACGATCTCGTGCTGTTCCGGCGCGGGGCGAACGTAGCGCGTGTTGCTGTTCTCGCCTTCGAGCGGCGGATAGTTATTGTTGGCGATGACCGCTTGAAACATCCCGCGTCCGATATGCTTTTCCAGCGCGATGACGTGATCGGCTACGGTATAGCCGTCAGTTTCTCCGGGCTGCATTGCCACGTTGCAGACGTAAATCTTGTAAGCGTCAGTCGCCCGCAGCGCCTCGGCGATGCCGCGCACCAGCAGGTTCGGCAGCAGACTGGTGTAGAGGCTGCCGGGGCCGATGACGACGATTCCCGCTTCGAGGATCGCCCGCGCGCTCTCGCTGTACGCCGCGACGCTCGCTGGTTCTAACGCAACCTGCTCGATTTGTCCACCCGCCGCCGTGATCTTCGACTCGCCGGTGATCGTCAGGGTGCGGCTGCGACCGGGCAGCCGTACCTGCGCCGTCAGCGTGACATCGTCGAGGGTCGAGGGCAGCACGCGGCCCTGAATATTGAGCACGCGCTCCGTTTCGATCAGCGCCGATTCCAGGCTGCCGCTGACGCCGGCCAGCGCGCTGATGAACAGGTTGCCGAAAGCGTGGCCGCCGAGGTCGCCGCCGTCGAAGCGGTACTGAAATAACCGCGTCATCAGGCTTTCGTCGTCAGCCAGCGCGGCGATATTATTTCGCAGGTCGCCGGGGGGCAGCACGCCCAGATCGCGGCGCAGACGGCCTGAACTGCCGCCATCGTCGGCCACGGTGACGACCGCCGTGATATTGCTGGTGAAGGTTTTGATGCCGCGCAGAGTCGAGGGCAGGCCGGTTCCGCCGCCGATAGCGACGACTTTTGGCCCCTTGTGGCGGATGGTGTGCGCGTAGATGACGTCCGCAACCGGGCCGTGCTGGTGACGTCGATAAGGCGCGAGAATGTTATTCGACAGCCGGGTGAGCGCCAGCGCGATCATCGACGCGCCGATCAGCAGGACGAAGATCGTTTCGAGCCAGCCGAGCGTCGATAGCGCGGCAGCCAGATCATGGTCGATCAATTTGAGGATGCCGAGCGCCAGACCGAGCGCGATCAGGCCGATGCCTGCCAGCAGCAGCAGCAGCCAGCGTTTGACGCCGATGCCGGGCGTGAACCATCTCGAATAAGCGCGTGAATGACCCATTGACCTCAACATCTTATCGACTGCGATCAAACCGGATATTAACATTAGACCGACAAAGTGTCAAAACGCCCTGCGCCTGACCCAGGGCAATCGCATCAAAATCGCAGCTCAGGCTATAAAAGGTCATGAGGGTTTG
>CAZZAO010000221.1:0-4470 GCA_964652205.1 uncultured Anaerolineaceae bacterium
TAAGCAAACTTCTCATCAAAAAGAATCCTTATTTGTTTCGCGCCAAGAACATCACTTTAGCCTCGGAGTTCGTCGAAGAAATGCTTAATGCATCCCTTTCCTCATCGGAAGAGGAAATGTTTGGCGTATTCCTCGAAGATTTAGCGATCTTTATAGCGGAAAAAACGCTCAACGGCAGGAAATCATCAGCACCCGGCATAGATCTGGAATTCAATAATAAAGACACTCATTATCTGGTTTCGATTAAGTCAGGTCCTAATTGGGACAATAGCTCGCAGCAGAAAAAACAGGCGGAAAACTTTCAAGAGGCTGTTATTCGCCTTCGACAATCAAGCCGTATTATGCATGTTCAAACTGTATTAGGGATTTGTTATGGCAGAGTCAAATCAGCCTTCCAGAAGGCAGGGCACCTTAAAGTATGTGGTCATGATTTTTGGTATTTAATTAGCGAGGATGAGAATCTATACAAAGAGCTAATCGAACCACTCGGCTATCGAGCCAAAGAGCATAACGGTGCTTTTCTCAATAAACGAAACGCAATTATAAATTTATATACTCAGGAATTTATAGTGACTTATTGCCACTCAGATGGCTCCATCAACTGGCAAAAAGTCGTTGAGGTAAATAGCCTTAATCCACAATCCACAATAACCTGGCGTTAGATCTACAGTGAACTTCATCCTCCGGCATAAGCTGCTGATGGTCATCGCGCTGGCGATCCTCGTCCGGCTCGGCGTGCTGATCGCGCTGCCTGGCGTGTTCAACTTCGGCGTGACCGGGCAGATTCACGGCTCGGAAGCCTACGACACCTACGCCCGGAATCTACTGGCGACCGGCGTCTATGGCCGCGAACCGGGCGTGCCGGACGCCGCCATTCCCCCGCTCTACAGCTACGTGCTGGCAGGCGTCTACGCCGTGTTCGGGCGCGGCTATCTTCAGGTCGGCGGCTTTCACATCCTGCTCGACGCGCTCTCGATCCTGCTGCTGTTCCAGGTCGGCAAGCACCTGTTCCGGCACGGCGAAGCGGTCGGCGCGCTGGCAGGGCTGTTCTACGCCCTCTATCCCTACCTGATCTTCCAGAATCTGACGCTGATCGACACGCCGCTGTTCATGACCCTGCTGCATGGCTTCGTGCTGGCCGTCGTGCTGCTGCGCGAGCGCCAGCGCCTCGACGGCGGCGCATGGATGCTGGCCGCGCTGGCCGGTGTCGCGCTCGGTCTGGCGACGCTGACCCGTCCGGTGCTGCCGCTGCTGGCGCTGTTCATCGCCATCTGGTTCCTGTTCCGGCTCAATCTGCGTCAGACGGTCGCGCGGCTCGCGCCCGTGGCCTTGATCGCGCTGCTCTGGCTGACGCCGTGGATCGTGCGTAACGAGCAGGTCTATCACGCTTTTGTGCCGATGTCGCTGACCGCCGGGACCAACCTGTTTCAGGGCAATAACGCGCAGGTCGTGCCGTACATGCAGGCCGGTTATGACCCGCAGTGGATCGGCCCGCCTGAAGGCGCGATCAGCGCCGACCCGAACAGCCCGGCAGCCGACCGCCAGCGCTATGAACTGGCGCTCGATTATTTACGCCAGCATCCCGCCGATATTCCGCAGCTTCTGTGGACGAAATTCCTCGCCCACTGGAGCATTGACGTTTTCCCGCGCAAGAATCCGGTCGAGGGGCAGCTCCCACGGCTGGACTATCAGGGCAATGTCATCGCCGGAACCGATACAACTGGCGGCGTCGAGCTGGGCGGGCTGCCACCCGGTGACGCGGTCGGCGTTTACGCCGAGCCACTGTTCGACCAGATCGGGCGAATTGTCCACCGTTTTTACTTCGGCGGGCTGCTGCTGCTGGCGCTGATCGGCATCGGCCTCTCGGCGCGGCAGTGGCGCGAAGTCTCGCTGCTATGGGCGGTGCAGATCAATATGACCCTCGTCTACGTCCTCTTCCACCCATCGACGCGCTACCGCGTCCCCAGCGACCCGCTGCTGTTCCTGTTTTCGGCCTATGCACTGGTCTGGCTCTGGCGGCGCTGGCGCGGCCACGCCAGCACAGCGCCGGTCACTTCCTCATCATCCACTGATTGATTTTATTAAGGGTTTAATGTACGATCTGGCGTATCATTCACAAACGCGCGCCAACACCTGAAAGTCACCTTGAACGCCCAGCAAACTTTTCGTAACACTCTGGTGGTCATCGGTACGGTCGTCGCTGCCTACGCGCTGTACATAAGCGTTCACATCATGATCGTGCTGCTGATTGCCATCATTGTGGCATCAGCCGTTCGACCGCTGGTGTTGTGGTTGGAAGAACATCGCATCCCTCAGGGTCTCGCCATTCTGATCGTTTATGGCGGGCTGGCGCTGCTGATCTTCGTGCTGGTAGCGCTGGTCTTCCCGCCCGCCGTCACTCAGCTTGCAGGCTACATCCAGAACGATCAGGGTCTTGCCAGCCGACTGATCGGCGCGCAGACCTGGTTCCAGCAGCAGATCGAGCTACATTTCCATACGCAGGTTCACCTGCTTGAGCCGGAAGCGATCCGCACAACTGTCTCGCAGACCGTCGATCAGATCACCGCGTCGATTCCGGCGCTGGCGGGCGAGTTCGGCGGGCTGCTCGGCGACTTCGTGCTGGTGTTTGTCATGGGCGTCTACTGGGTCACATCGCGCGATCAGGCTGTGACCTTCATCGTCAGCCTGTTCTCGATTGGGCGGCGCGGCCTGATCGCGCAGATGATTCAGGAAATCGAGCAGACGCTCGGCAGCTATCTGCGTGGGATCACCTTTGTCGTCATCTTCGTTGGCATGGCAAACTTCATCATCTTGACCCTGCTCGGCGTGCCGAACGCAGTGACGCTCGGCTTCATCATCGGCATCACCACCGCGCTGCCGATCATCGGCGGTTTCATCGGCGCAGGGACCGCCGTGCTGCTGGCGCTGCTGACCTCGCCCGTCTCGGCTTTGCTGACACTCGCCAGCTTCGTCGCTGTCCAGCAGGTCGAAACCCACTGGCTGACGCCGCGAACGATGAGCAAGAGCGTCGGCCTGAACCCGCTGCTGGTGATCGTCTTCCTATTCGTCGGCATCGCCGTCGGCGGCGTTATCGGCGGCATCATCGCCGTACCGATTGCGGGCGTAGTCTTCATCCTGCTGCGCCACCTCATCATCGAGCCACGCAAGGACGAGAACGCGCCGCAGCGCGTTCATGGCGGTATCTTGATCGCCTCAGACACCAGCGAGCTAGCCGAGACGGGCAACCACGAAACCTCTACGCCCTGAGCGGCGCGTCAGGCCGCCTGGACAATCACCACGCCGAACATGCCGGGATGCAGAATACAGCCGTACTGGTAGACGCCTGGAGTTGTAAACTTCAGCGCATAGGTCGCATCGGGGCCGATAACGCCGCTGTTGAACGCCGTTCCGGTCTTGACTTCGCTTCCGCTGATAGCCGACGGGAAACCCGGCCCCGCCAGCAGGATAAGCGGAGGATCACCGGCTTTGGCAGGCGGTTGCAGCGCAAACTCGCTGCCCGGAGGCGGCAGCGGGAGGCTGGTCATGGTATGGGACTCAACGCCTTTCGGGTCAATCGTCCAGGTGACGGTGCTGCCGGGTTTAATCACAACCACCGCCGGGAAAAATGCCTGGACGGAAGATGGCGACGCATAAGCTCCCGCCATGACGCTGGCATCTCCCGAAGCGACGATCCCCGACGATGCCATCTGCATCGCGCTCATCGCCGCGCCCATCCCCGCGTTGACGTCATTGCCGAGTTCGTTCATCGCCTTCGTGAACGACTCCTGCGGCGAGGGAACCGGCTGATCGTCAGGAACGACCGTGACCGTGCCGACCATCCCCGGATGCACGTCGCACAGATAGGCGTAGGTGCCGGGGGGCGCGTCGAACGTCAGCATGAACTCAGTCGGCGCATCCGGGCCGAGCGGCAGACCGCTGTTAACGCGACCGCCGGTATATTTGCCGCCAGCAGGCAGATTCGGGAAAGCAACCTCAGGGTTCAACTGCGGAAGCGGCTTACCGTCCACCGTCGGCGCGATAATCAACTGAGCGATCTGATTGTTGAAATCGATATTGTGGAAGCCGATCAGGTGCCAGATAACGGTGTCGCCGCGATGAATCTGAAGCGCCGATGGGGAAAAGCCCAGAACATCGACCTGATTCGGCCCTGCGCCGCCGGCCAGCACGACGTAGGTTTGCCCCATATCCATCTTCATATCCTGCCGCGCCGGGCTGGCGATAGAAGGTATGACACCTGCCAGCATCATGAGGATGCCACCCAGGAATAGAAAAACAACACGAATCATTCGCATGGTCTTCTCCTTTAGTTCCGGTTGGGCAAAATGGATTATAGCACCATTATTTATACATTTAATATTAGAAAAATGAGGCGTTATAACGCTGTCTGACTGGGCCGCTGGACGTTGGCTGGAAGTTACTGGTCGTGCGGGGAAGTATCGCGGATGACGA
>CAZZAO010000222.1:0-4436 GCA_964652205.1 uncultured Anaerolineaceae bacterium
CCGAGCGTTCTTTGCTCGGCAGGAGCCGGAGGCCGCGTCGGTCAGGGGGAGGGGTCGGCTTGGGCATGATGGATCATGCCTGTGCTGATCGACCGCCGATGAAACTGTCTCGCTGGATTCAGGAATCGTTCGATGGATGTCACCGTCACCGAGGCCGCGCTCAACGATGAGCCGACCTTTCGCAATCTGTTCCAGTTCTACCTCTATGACTTCAGCCGCTTCATGGGCTGGCCGGTCACGTATACCGGGCGCTTCATCGAGGTCGATCTCGACGGCTGCTGGACGGACGAGAAGCGTCAGCCGTTCCTGATCCGCGCGGATCGCCAGTTGGCCGGGTTCGCCATTGTCGACGCTTATGAGGTCAGCGAATTATCGGGCAGCGCCAGTATCCGCCAGATGAGCGAATTTTTCATTCTGGCGGCGTATCGGCGTCAGGGCGTCGGCAGCCAGGCGGCGGCGGCGCTGTTCGACCATCTCCCCGGCGCGTGGGAGATTCGCCAGCTTGCTCAGAACACCGAGGCAGTCGCCTTCTGGCGCGCCGTCCTGACGCGCTACACTGGCGGTCGCTTTATCGAGCGGCAGTTCGATAACCCTTACCTGCGCGGCTCTGCTCAGTTCTTCGACAATTCGACCTACGCCAGACGGCCCTGATTCGCAGTTTCACCGTCGAGATCGAAGGCGATCTGCTGATCTGCGACAAACTTCGTCGCAATCGCTCGCATGGCCTCTAGCCAGCGCTGCAATCTTTGCTAGACTAGCAGCACACGCCAGATTCGTCGCTCAACGCGGCGCTAAGAGAGCATCATGACGTTAACCATCCTCGGCCTGGGGCCGGGCAGCATCGACGACCTGACTCGCCGCGCCTGGCGCGCGCTCGAAACGGCGCAGACCGTCTATCTGCGGACTTCGCGCCATCCGTGTACGCCCTGGCTTCCGGCAGGCCCGCGTTACGAAAGCTTCGACGCCGTCTACGAATCGACGCCGCAGTTTGAACAGGTCTACGCGGCGATTGTCGAGCGCGTCCTCGACGCCGCGCGTTCCGCCGATCTTGTCTATGCGGTTCCCGGCGATCCGTTCGTAGCTGAATCGACTGTGACCGGGCTGCTGGCCGCCGCCAGAGCCGAAAACCTGCCTGTCAACGTCGTCAGCGGCATCAGTTTTGTCGAGCCGACGCTGCGCCTGCTCGGCATCGACGCGCTCGACGGCTTGCAGTTGATCGACGCGCTCGACGTTGCCGTCATGCATCATCCGCCGCTCAATCCCGGTTGTCCGGCGCTGCTCGGACAGGTCTACAGCCGCGACGTCGCCTCGAATGTCAAGCTGACATTGATGAACGAGTACGCCGACGATTTTCAGGTGGCGCTCGTCCATGCCGCCGGGACGGCTGAGGCGCGCTCTGAGTGGCTGCCACTCTATAAGATCGACCAGAGCGAGCAGATCGCCCACCTGACCTCGCTCTATCTTCCGGCGCGCGGCGGCATGACCAGCTTCGAGCAGTTTCAGGAGATCATCGCCCACCTGCGCGCGCCGGAAGGCTGCCCGTGGGATAAAGAGCAGACGCACAAATCGCTCCGTCCCTACCTGCTCGAAGAAGCGCACGAAGTCCTTGAAGCCATCGACGCCGGCGACCTGCCGGGGATGGTCGAGGAATTGGGCGACCTGCTGCTGCAGATCGTCCTGCACACGCAGATCGCCATCGACGACGGTGAGTTTCGCATGGGCGACGTCCTGAGCGGCATCAACGCCAAGATGGTCGCGCGCCATCCGCATGTCTTCGGTGATGTGACCGTCAGCAGCGCGGATGACGTGGTAACCAACTGGGCGGCGCTCAAGCAGCGTGAGCACGACGCCAGAGGCATCCACCGCGACTCGATCCTCGACGGCGTGCCGAAAGGGCTGGCCGCGCTGATGCAGGCCAGTGAGTATCAGCGTAAGGCGGCCAAACCCGGCTTCGACTGGCCGGATATTGCGCCGGTGATCGCCAAAGTCCGCGAGGAAATCGGCGAGGTCGAGACGGCGCGTGACGAGGCGCATCGCGCCGAGGAAATGGGCGACCTGCTGTTCGCGCTGGTCAACTGGGCGCGCTGGCTCAGGATCGACCCGGAGACGGCGCTGCGCGAGGCCAACGCCAAGTTCTACCGGCGCTTCCACTTCATCGAGACGACTGTCGCCGCCCAGGGTCGCGCCCTGCCTGACCTGACGCTGGCCGAGATGGACGTCATCTGGGACGCCGCCAAAGCCGCTGGCCTCTGACCTGCATGGCCTGAGATTTCTACGTGACCTGCTGACTGTGACCGTTCCCTCTCTCCGCTTGCGGGGACGAAGCGTGCCGAGCGTTCTTTGCTCGGCAGGAGTCGAAGGCCGCGTCGGTCAGAGGGATGGGTTTCAGTACATCGGGGGTGAGGGCGCAATGTCCATCGAACAATTCATCGCCGCCATGCCGAAAGTCGAGTTGCATGTCCACCTCGAAGGCGCGATCCAGCCTGAGACGGTCCTGGCGCTCGCCCGGCGGCACGACATCACGCTGCCCGCCAACACGGTCGAAGGGCTGCGCGACTGGTATCAGTTTGTTGACTTCCAGCACTTCGTCGAAATCTATCTGCAAGTCTCGGCCTGTATCCGCACCGCCGACGATATCGAGCTGATTGCCCGCGAGTTTCTGGCCGGACAGGCGCGCCAGAATATCCGCTACAGCGAAGTCACCTACACAGCCTATACCCATTACGCGACAAAAGGCATCGCCTTCGAGGATCAGCTTGCCGCGCTTAACCGCGCCGCCGACTGGGCTAAGGCCGAGTTCGGCGTCCGCATGGGCCTCATTATCGACATCCCTCGAATGGTCAATCTCGACGCCGGCCTGCTGACGACCGATTGGGCGATTGCCGGGCATGGGCGCGGTGTCATCGCGCTCGGCCTCGGCGGGATTGAGGTCGGCAATCCGCCGGAACGGTTTGCGCCCGCTTTCGAGCGCGCTCACGCAGCCGGGCTGCCGATCATCCCTCACGCCGGAGAAACGGTCGGCCCGGAAAGCATCTGGAACGCGCTTAAGTTCGCCTATCCAGTCCGCCTTGGTCACGGCATCCGCGCCATCGAGGATGACGCGCTGGTTGCCGAGCTGCGCGCTCGTCAGATGCCGCTCGAAGTTTCGCCGACCAGCAATGTCTGTCTCGGCGTCGCGCCGTCGATAGCCGAACATCCGCTGCCGCGCCTGCTCGATGCGGGGCTGTACGTCACGATCAATTCTGACGACCCGCCGATGTTCAATACCACGCTCTCCGGTGAGTATCTGACCGTCGTCCGTACCTTCGGTCTCGCTGAAGCGGAGATCGAGCGGCTGGTGATGAATGCGGTTCAGGCTGCCTTGCTCCCCGCTGATGAGAAAACTGCCCTCGCGGCTCGTTTCAGTGCCGAGTTTGCCGATCTGGCGCGGCAGGGGACTTGACACGGGGTTATGATGGAGATGAGGTGTTCATTCTGGACGCCGCCGCAGTAGCCGCCTCAGGTGGCTCGGAGAGATTGATGAGCGAACAACCACCGGCCATTCTTGAAGGTATGATTTCTGTCTACTCGGCGCTGACCGCGCGCAGTCGCCCGGTCGAAGTCGTCTATATTCGCCGCGACAAACGCGACCGCGAGGCCGTAGCGCTGATGCATGCGGCTCAGGTCGTGGGGGCGCGCGTCGAGCGCGTCACGGCGGACGAGCTGGACGCCCACGCGCAGGGTAAGACGCACGGCGGCGTCGTCGCCGTTGTCGGCGACCGCCTCACCATTCCGCTCGATACGCTGCCGTCGCCGGAAAGTCCGTCGCCATTCGTCGTCATGCTCGACGGTGTCGAAGACCCGTACAACTTCGGTCAGGCGGTGCGCTCATTTTATGCCGCCGGAGCTGAGGCGCTGGTCGTGCGCCCGCGCAACTGGATGTCGGCAGCGGGGGTGGTTGCCCGCGCGTCGGCAGGCGCGACTGAGCTGATTCCGACTGCAATTGCCGAGACGGCGGAAGATGCCGCCGATCACTTCCGCGCTCGCGGGATTCGCGTCGCCTGCGCCTATCAGGAACGCGGACGCACGCTCTACGATATCGACCTGACGCGCCCGATGTTCCTGCTCGTCGGCGGGGAGAAGCGCGGCGTCACCCGCTCGTTCGCCGAGGAAAAGGCCGATGTTCGCATCAGCATCCCCTATGGCCGCGACTTTCCCTACGCGCTCGACACGACTTCTGCCGCCGCCATTCTGGCCTTCGAGGTCATGCGCCAGCGCCGCGCCAAAGCCGCCCTTGAGCAGCCGAAAGTCCATAAAGATCAGCCGAAACATCGAACCTGACAGAGTTATCGACGCCGCGTCCGCCGACCTCATCCCCGGCCCCTTCGCGGCCTTCGGCTCCTGCCGAGCGTTCTTTGCTCGGCAGGAGCCGGAGGCCGCGTAGGACAGGGGGAGGG
>CAZZAO010000223.1:0-4029 GCA_964652205.1 uncultured Anaerolineaceae bacterium
CTCGCATCTGATTCCCCCTCGCTGCTTGCGGGGAGGGGGCGTCTTCCGTCGAGCCGCGATCTTTCGCGCCCGACGCGCAGACTCACGGGGCGGGCGCGAGGTAGGCGACGCCGGTCGCGCCTTCGATGGCCCAGCCGGTGCGCGTCTGGCCGTTGACCACAACCTGAATCTTCCACCAGATGTAGCCGTCGGTGAGGTTCGGCCCGTCAATTACGTCGAGCTTCATATTGGTGAACAGCAGGATCAACTGCGGCGATTCTGCCGAGGGATCGACGTGCAGTCCGGTCTGATTCCCCGGCCCGGTGACGACTGCCTGCCTGCCGACTGCCAGCCGTGAGGCGAAGGTGGCGCGCGTCGGCAGGAAAACCGGCGTCGGCGCGACGAAGAAACCGGGAACAGTGGCGGCGGCCTCGGCTGTGACCGCCACGCCCCCGCCGATCAGCGCGCTCTGCGTCGCCTGAGCCACCGAAACCACGTCGGTCAGGTCGATCCACGGCAGGTAGGCGGTCGAAGGGACGCCGCCCGCGTCGCCTGCCCAGGCGAGCTGCACGCGCGCGTTGGCCGCGCTCTGCCCGACCGGCGTCCCGGCGTCGATGCCGCTGCGCGTATCGGCGACCATCAGCATCGACGGGCTGCCGGTCGTCAGGTAGATGAAGCCGTTCGCCAGCGGGAACAGGTCGGCAATCTGCATCGACGCCTCGCCGACCATCTGGCCGTTACGCTCGACCACGCGCCACGTCACCGAGCCGCCTGCATCGAGGGCGGCGGTCAGGATGCGCTCGCCGTTCTGGATGAAGCGCGGCGCGGCTAAGGAGCGATCCGGGCTGGTGTAGAACGGCGAACGCCGTCCGGTCGAGGGATTGACCACGTCGAGCGCGTTCTGCTGGCCGCCGAAAGCGGCGAAATTGGCGTTGTTGGCGGGTAGAGCGGGGTCGTTCGCAGGCGTAATGATCTCGCCCGTTGTCGAGAGAAAGTCGTTGTCGAGGCCGGGAAAGCGGCTGTTGGGGCGGACGTCGCCAGTTTGCGGATTCCAGAGGAAGCTGCCGTAATTCTTGCCCGATGGCTCGCCGATCTGTTCCATGACGAAGGCGACTTCGCCGCCGACGATAGCGCGGATGACCGGCACGCGACCGACGCCGGACTCGATGCCGAGGGCGCTCACCTTCGGGTCGTCGGCGTTGAGCTGCGCTGCCACCGCGCCATGATCGACGTTCAGCAGCTCGATGCGCCAGCGGCCATCCTGCGCCGCCACACCGTAAGCGAACTGCGATTCGTCCGGGCTGAAGTCGAGCGCCGAGGTGAAGCGGTCGAGGCTGCTGCCGACCAGATCGGTCGTGACCGAATCGCCCGTGACCGCGCCATCAACCAGATCGAACAGCACCAGTCGATGCGCCTTGAGGGTTGGATTCGCGGTGACATAGGCGACGAAGCGCCCGCTGCGCGAGACGGCCACGCGAGCCGGGTAGCTCTGGCCGGAGACGGTCGGCAGCGTATATTCCTTCAGGAGCTGTCCCTCGCTGGAAACGTGCGTGATCGTGCCGTTCGGGTTGTAGAGCCATGCCGTCCACGCGCCTGACTGCGCCCACACCGGGAGTACCCCGACGAGCAGCAGCAGCGCCGCCCCAATCAACCACCGACCGCGCATGACCCTCTCCATCTCCTTCACCATCACGCTCATTATACCCACGCCTTAAAATTGAGCCTTCACCCGCCAGAGCAGCGCGCATTGAAGCCCTGGGGAACCTGTCGCGCAACCTTCTTAATGTCGTTCTAAACAATTCAGAGTAGCCTCAAAGTGCTGCCGGAAGCTGAGTGGAGTACGCTCTGGCACAACGCTTTTGACTCACGCATCACGCGTTACTCTGAGGCCTTTGATGGCTGCCATCCGTCGTCCGCGCCGTCGTTCGGCAAAACTGAATACCAACCCGCGCGTGGCGGCGCGGGCGGCGCATCTGCGCTACGTCAACAATGGCGAGCCGGGCATCCAGCGCAAGCGCGCCGGGAAAGGCTTCAGCTATATCGGCCCGGACGGCCAGCGCATTGACGACAAAGCCACCCGCGACCGGATCGCCGCGCTGGTGATTCCACCTGCGTGGACGGACGTCTGGATTTGCGCTGACGAGGATGGTCACGTCCAGGCTACAGGCCGCGACGACCGGGGCCGTAAGCAGTACCGCTACCATCCACGCTGGCAGGAAATTCGCGGCGAAACCAAGTTCAACCGGATGATGTTGTTCGGTCAGGCGCTGCCAAAAATCCGCGCGCAGGTTGAGAAAGACCTGTCACGGCGCGGGCTGCCGCGCGAGAAGGTGCTGGCTGCCGTCGTCCGCCTGCTCGGCTCGACCTTCATCCGTGTCGGCAATATGGAGTATGCCCGCGACAATGACTCGTTCGGCCTGACGACCATGCGCGACGAGCATGTTGATGTTCACGGCGCGACGATCCATTTCGAGTTTCGCGGCAAAAGCGGCAAGAATCACGTCGTCGAGATGAAAGATCGTCGGCTGGCGAAGATCGTCAGGAATGCTCAGGATGTCCCCGGTCAGGACTTGTTCCAGTTTACCGACGATCAGGGCAGCGCTCACCGTATCACCTCGGCGGACGTCAACGCCTATCTTCAGGATGCCAGCGGGGACTCGTTCACGGCCAAAGACTTCCGCACCTGGGGCGGGACGATTCTGGCGCTTCAGGCGCTGGCCGGTCTGGAGCCGTTCGCCACGGAAGCGGCCTGTAAAGAAAATCTGGTCGCCATGTACCAATCAGTGGCGGAGCATCTGGGGAATACGGTCGCGGTCTGCCGGAAATATTATGTCTATCCGCTGATCGCCGAATTGTATCGCTCCGGGAAGCTGGTCGATGCTGCCACCTCAAACCGGCGCGACCCCGACGGTGACGCGCCCGGCCTGCAACAATGGGAACAACGGCTGATCGGCATCCTCAACCGGGAAAACGGCACAAAAACGGCTGGAAGTTAGGAAAATGATACACGTCTCTTACGGCGGCGTATTGCAAGCGTCAGGTAGAGCGTCATTTTCTAGCAGACAATAGCATTTATGGGGAATCCATCAAAGTCATAAGGAACTCGAAATGAGCAAGCCTTCCCGTCCGGTACGCTTCCTGTTACTGATGGCGGCGGTCGTTCTGGCTCTGAGCGCGGTCGCGCCCGCCTTCGCGCAGTCTGGAACTGGCACCATCGTCAACGCCGCGCGCGTCAACCTGCGCAGCGGCCCCGGAGCCAATTATGCCGTCGTTCGTATCCTCAGCACCGGCTTTCAGCTCACGCTCCTCAGCCGCAACGCCGACGGAAGCTGGTATCAGGTGCAGCTTCCCGGCGGCGTGACCGGCTGGGTCAAGTCGGACTTTGTCGCCCCGTCGGTCGATCCGGGTGGGCTGGACGTCAGCGCGCAGACCAGCCGCTATAACGCCGTGACCACCGCCAGCTTCCTCAACATCCGCAGCGGCCCCGGCGCGAACTTCGACGTCATCGGTCGCGTAGCTTACGGCGCGTCGTTCAACCTGCTCGGTCGCAACGCCGACAACTCATGGGCGCAGATCAGCATCCCCGGCGGCGTGACCGGCTGGGTGAGCACGCGCTATATCTCGGCCAGCGCGTACATCAGCAGCCTGCCGCTCGTCAGCAACACCGGCGTTTTCCCGACCTATCCGCAGGCCGCCCCGATTGACAGCGCCATCAGCGGCGGGCAGACCGGCATCGTCACCGCGCCGAGCCTCGCCGTCCGCTACGGCCCGGCGAACTACTTCGGCTCGTTCAAGATCATCCATTCGGGCGAGGGCGTCAGCCTGATCGGGCGCAGCGGCAGCGGCATCTGGCTGCTGGTGCAGTTGGCTAATGGCTCGACCGGCTGGGTCGCCACCGGCTACATCTACACCGCTTTCCCGATTGACCTGCTGCCGGTTCGCGGCTAACCCTTCGCTCCCGTGACCCATTAACGTCCCCGGTCGTCATGCGACCGGGCAGGGCAATCGCATCAAAATCGCAGCTCAGGCTATAAAAGGTCATGAGGGTTT
>CAZZAO010000224.1:0-3970 GCA_964652205.1 uncultured Anaerolineaceae bacterium
ACTGAGGACTGAGGACTGAGGACTGAGGACTGAGGACTGAGGACTGAGGACTGAGACAAGGCTAAAGTTATCTTAACCGGCTGTCAAGTGAGAAGGAAAACCTACCGCCATGAGCTGGCAGATTCTTCTTTTCCTCAGCCTTGAAGTTCTCAGCCCTTCTTTACCGGCTCTGGTTTCCGGCCCGCTGGCTGAAGTAGCCGCTGACGAAGCGGTAAAATTCGAGCGCAGTTTCCGGTCGGCGTTTGGTCACGTCGAGCTGGCGGCCCGTGCCATTGTTCTCCTCAAGCACGCGCGGATCGCTGCTGTCATACATCAGCGTCACCAGCGTCGGGATGGTCTGCAAATCATCGGCCAGCGCCCGCACGAGCTTCCGCCGATCCTCGACCTTCAGTTCAGCCCACAGGCTCTCAGTCTCGCCGCGAATCGCTTCCGCCGACAGCGTGATCTTTTCGTCCGCCGGGAATGCCAGCAGCAGCGAGCGCAGCGTCCGCGCGACGGCGCGCGACTCGGCCAGCAGGCTCGGCGCGGCGCGGTCACCGAGGGGATGCGCCGAGGCTGGAATATCCTGTCTGATCTCGATGCGCTTGTTGCGGGCGAAATAGCCGCCCATGATACGCCAGACGTCGAGCGCCGAGGTTGGCGCGGCGCTCCCGGCGGCCAGAGCGTTATAGTGCGTCTCCAGATCGCGCGGGCGGTTGTCGCGGGCCTGCCTGCCGAGCGCGCTGATCGCCCTGCCGATGTTGAACACGTTGCGAGCCAGCGCCCGGCGCTCGTCATCCGACAGGCCGCCCACCAGACTATCGAGGTCGCCGAACAGCGTGCGGATTCCCGGCGGTCGGGTCTTTTCGGTGTAGCAGACGGCGGTATCGCGCAGGAAGCGCAGAGTCAGGTGAATATAGAGCGCGTAGCTCGCCATGTCCTCACTGCCTGCCAGCACCACGCGGAAAGCATAGGTTGCGTCGAGCGCGCGGCGCACAGGCTCGCCAAGCGCGTCGCCAAGCTGCGCCAGCATCTGCTCGACCATTTCCGGGTCAACGGTGCGAATGTAGCGGCGCAGCACCTCAAGCGCGGTCGAGCGCGCCTGTCGATCCCAGTCGAGGGCGCGGTACATCTGAATCATCACTTCCGCGCCGCTTTCGCCCTTATAGGCGGCAACGTCCGGCAGCAGATAGCCCACGCGGACGCTGTTCGCAACGTCGCGGCGTCTGACATGGAAGCCAAGCAGCTCGACCAGCGGCGCGACCGGGATGGCATCGACGACGTTGTTATTGTCGAACAGCAGCTCGGTCACATAGTCGGCCACCGGCTGAAGCGCCTCGTTCCAGTCGTGGCGCTTGAGCGCGCCAAAGTGGGCCATCGCCAGCGGCAGCGGCTTCAGGCCCCCTTCGCTCAGCAGGCGCATCGCTTCCGGCACTTCGTCGATCTGCATCGGCGTTTCGAGGAACAGCCGACGCACCATCTGGGCGAACTGCGGCTGCTTCTCGGCGGAAAAGAGCAGGCGCGACTGATGCACCAGCTCATGCGCGAGGTCGGCATAACGGCGGCGGACGAGCAGGACTTGCAGCAGCGTCACGGCCACGCCATCTTCCAGCAGCGGCAGGCGGTCATCGGCGGAAAGACCGGCGACCAGCCGCAGGAAAACGCCGCCGTAGCTGCTGGCGTGCGGCGACTCGGCAGCCGAGGCCAGCGCGGTCAGCGTCGGCGCGTCGAGCAGGTCAAGCCCCTGCGACTGCAAGGCAGCATCTGCCAGCCGGATCAGCACCAGCGGCTCCCATTCCTCACCGAAGGCCGCCGCTGCGCGGGCCAGGAGACCGCGCGGCGGCGTGCTGCGGTCGCTGCCCTCGATATAACGCGCCACCCGCCCGACGGCTTCCGGCAACTGCGCCAGCAGCCCCGGATGAGTCAACATGCGGACGAATAATTCCTGAATCAGATACTGCGCGCCGAGGATAAAGAGCGTATCGGCCAGTTCGGGGTCGCGCTCCATTAACGGCTGCGCCAGCGCAATCGTATCCGGCAGTACGGTGGACATCTCGATCTGCCCGCCCGCGCTGTCATGTAACTGGCGCAGGAAGGCGCGCACGCCCGCGCTGTCGCCCGCCTCGACCAGATCGCGCGTGTGCGCCAGCGCCGCCGCCTGGGTCAGCGAAATCCACTCCATGCCCTGCGGGCCGAGCGGGTTCGCCAGCCAGCCAGACAGCGCCTGATAGACGATCTCAATTTTGCCGTCCGCCAGCGCTTCACGCATCAGGCCCATCGTCACCCGCTCTAATTCGGGCTGCTGGCGGAGCATGATGGCAATTGGCTCGGCGTACTGCATATCGCCGAGCGCCAGCGCGAACGCCAGCACATGCCGGGCATAGGCTGCGCGGAGCGAATCGCTCAGAGTCGGGTCTTCGGCCAGCACGCGCGAAGCGGCTCTGGCATCGACCGGCTGATTGTTGAGCAAGGCATCATCGAGCGACAGTCGGTACGAGGCATAACGGAGCGCTTCAGCCAGGCCATCGCCCCGGCGGATGCGCCACGAGGCCACAGCAGTCAGGCGCTGCGTCTGTTCAAGGACGAGGCTGGTATCGAGCCGAAGCTGACTGATGATGAAGCGGCTGTAATCGTCCTCGACGGTGACGCCGCTCAGGCTGCCATCGGCCCAGTTAAAGACTGTCGCTTCTTCCGGCGTTTCCGCGCCGGACAGGAAGCGAATCTGCGTGTCGGCGCGGGTCGCTGGCGTGGCGTGCATGGCGAAGGTCACGCCGAAACGCGCGGGCGGCGGCAGCAGCGCCAGCAAGCCTTCGATGAAGCCGCGGCGCGCAGTCGGGCTGCCGGGAGCGCCTATAATGACCAGCGGGACCCCCTGCACAATCGACGCCAGCAGCGACTCGACCACGGCGAGCCGGTCGTGAGCGACGGTCATCAACGCAAGCATGGCATCAACCTGCGGCTCGTCGGCAGGCGCGACGACACCGGCAAACCTGACCGGCTGAAGCGTATCGCCGAGGCGGTCGTAGGTCGGCAGCTTGAGCATGACCAGCCGACTGAGCAGCTCTAAATTGCCGCTGAGAGGCCGGAGCAGATCGACCGGCAGGACGACAAAATGCAGCATCGCGCCGCCGGACTCATTGAGCTGCGCCTGACAGAAAATGAAAGGCACGGTTTTGCCGCGGGCGACGGCCCATGACGCCATCGGCGCGCCGGGAATCGGCGGCACAACCGCAGGGCGGACAAGGTCGATGATCTGATCCTGCCGGATGCCCGCCGAGGACGCCAGCAGGCGCAGCTCACCGTCCGGCTTGCCGCCGCGCACGAATTGTCCGTAGTAAAAATGCTCCAGAGCGAAATCTGCACCGGTCACTGCTGTTCTCTCTGCGTTGACGCCGTCAGGCAATGCAGCCAAAGTCTTTATTAATCATACGTCAGAGTAGACATCTGCACCAAAAGGGATCAGTATCTGATAAAACCTGATCGCTGGCCCTACGCCTGATCGCCCCGCTGCGTTACGATTAACGGCTGTCGATGACCTGATGAAAGCAGAAACGATGAGTCGCAAACTGGTAGTTGTCGGCGCGCTGATGGCCTTTGTCGCGGTGGCGCTCGGCGCGTTCGGAGCGCATGGACTGCGCGCCTTCTTTGCCGATCACCCGGACGCGCAGGCGAATTATCACACCGGGATCGAATACCTGATGTCTCAGGCGCTCGGCGTGCTGGCAGCCGCCTGGGCAGCCGAACGCTGGCCGGGAGCGCTCACGCGCTGGTCAGGGATCTTGCTGGCAGCGGGCGGCGTGATCTTTGCCGCGAGCCTGCTGATTCTCAGTCTGGCGGGGCTTCGCTGGATGGGAGCCGTCGCGCCGATTGGCGGCATCGCCATGCTCGGCGGCTGGCTGTGTCTGGCGGCGGCGGCGTGGCGAGGGACAAAAGAGGACTGAGAACCGAGAACCGAGAACCGAGAACCGAGAACCGAGAACCGAGAACCGAG
>CAZZAO010000225.1:0-3889 GCA_964652205.1 uncultured Anaerolineaceae bacterium
CGCGCAGCATCTCGGCGGCGCGGCGGATGATATGCTCCATCGCAAACTGATCGTAAAATTCAAGCCGGAAGCGCGCGCCGAAGCGGTCACGGAGCGGCGCGGCCAGCAGCGACAGCCGCGTTGTCGCGCCGATGACGGTGAAGTGCGGCAGCGGCAGGCGGACATTCTTCGCGCCAGGCCCCTTCCCGACGACGATATCGAGCCGGAAATCTTCCATCGCCGGATAAAGCACTTCCTCGACGACGTGGCCGAGCCGGTGAATCTCGTCGATGAACAGGACATCGTTGGCCTTCATGCCGGTCAGGACCGCCGCCAGATCGCCCGCGCGCTCAATCGACGGGCCAGCAGTGATCTTGATATTGACGCCCATCTCGTTGGCGACGACGAACGCCAGCGAAGTCTTACCGAGGCCGGGGGGGCCGTAAAACAGCAAATGGTCGATGGGTTCGCCGCGCTTTTTGGCCGCCTCGATGATGATTTCGAGGTTCTCGCGGACGGTGTCCTGGCCGACGATGTCACGCAGCATTTTGGGGCGCAGTGCCGTATTCTCGCGGTCATCGCGCCGCTGGCTGCCGCCTATCATGCGTCCGTCGTCGGTCATTGTCGATCTCCACTGAGTCCTGCAAATCTGTTCTATTGTAGCGGAGCAGCGCCGCGCGGGAAAGGTTCCTTTGACACCCGCCAGCGGAGCGCGTACAATCCGACCGATTTTTCCGGGGGAGGCAACACACTCATGAGTCAGGTCTATGTGTCCAAACACCCGCTGGTGCAGCACAAGCTCGCCGTGCTGCGCGATAAGGAAACCGATCATCGCAGCTTTCGTGAGTTGATGCGCGAGCTGGCGATGCTGCTGTGCTACGAGGCGACGCAGGATATTCAACTGTCGCCGCGCACGGTCATGACGCCGATGGGCGAGGCGCAGGGCTACAAGGCCGACGAGACGATTGGCCTGATTCCGGTGCTGCGCGCCGGGCTGGGGATGCTCGAAGGTATGATGCAGCTTTTGCCTAACGTCCAGGTCTGGCACATCGGGCTGTACCGCGACGAGCATACGCTTCGCCCGGTGCAGTATTACAACCGCCTGCCGACCGTGCCGACGGTGCAGCTCTGCCTGATTCTCGACCCGATGCTGGCGACCGGCGGTTCCGCCGTGGCGACGGTCGATATTCTCAAGAACTGGGGCGTCAAGCGCATCAAGCTGCTCAACCTGATCGCCGCGCCCGAAGGCATCGAGCGGATGACGAGCGCGCACCCTGACGTGCCGATCCATGTCGCGGCGATTGACGAGAAGCTCAACGAGGTCGGCTTCATCGTCCCCGGCCTCGGCGACGCAGGCGACCGTCAGTTCGGGACATAGCATCAGGGCGTGTCGTCTCTCATAGGGGAGCGAGCCTAAACACGGGCCGGTGGGCGAGGACGCGCTACGGGATTTCTTCGGCTGGCTCGTAGCTCACGCCGTCGTCACCCGAATCGGCGTCCTCGTCCTCAGAGTCGTCCTTCGTATCATAGATTCCTGCGCCCATGAAGTCGGTCAGCGAGCGGCCTGAGAGCGGCTGCGCGGCCTTCGGCATGGGGCGCACTGTGCCTGCTGGCTGCGCCGGAGTTAGCGCGGCGTCGTCCTCAGCGTCATTCGGATGCGGCGCGCTGAACGGCTTCGGCGCGGGGGTTGGCGCCGTCGGCGGCTTCGACATCCAGCCGGGGCGGAGCGTGCCGCGCGGCTGCGCCGGAGCCGCGCTGGCAAGCGCCGCCTCGTCGCCGTCCTTCTGCTCATCATCCTCTGACAGCGGCGCTTTTGGCAGCCCGCCGAACGGGCGGACTGGCCCGCTGCTGCCCGCTGGAGTCGAGGGGCGAGGCGGCGTCATCCCCGATGGTGTCAGGCCGCTGGGGCGCGACAGCGGCGAGCCGCTCGCGGACGCAGCCGCCGGTCGCGGAAGCGACGGAGCGGGTGGGCTGCCTGTGCCGGGACGCGCGAAAGGCTCGGAGTCGTCGGGTTTCACGGGGGATGGGCTGTCGAAGGGCGACGGTCGGCTGGCTGCCGGAGCTGACGCCGCCGGTCGCAGTGGTGCCGGCGCGGGATTGATAGCCCCGGATTGATCGGCGGCAGGCGACCCGAACACGGGCGAAGGACGGACGGCTGTCGTCGGCGCGGCTGGCGCGGGCAGTCCGGCCTCGTCGCGCCGCACTGTGACCGGTTCGGCGGGCGCAGCCTCACGACCGGGCAGGTCAGGAATCGGGAACTGGAGTTTGTAAATTGACGGCGGGCCGCCCGGCGTCGCGCTGCGACGGGCGCGCTCACGGTCGCGTTTGGCCTGTTCCTGCTCGCGCAGCCGCTGAAGCTCCTCGCGGCGCATCGTCACTATCTTGCCATTCGTAAAGGTCGCGCTGTCGCCGGTGACGCGCTCGATCAGCGCCTCAATCGTGCCGAGGACGACGACCGCCAGCAGATCGAAGGTCATCATCACGGTGAACGTCCCGGCCAGCACGCGCAGGCCATCCCTGATCGGGCCGCTCAGCGCGCGCAAAATCGGCTCGTCGGCGACGTGGAAGATCAGCGATGCAGCGACTGCGCCAACCAGCACGAAGACGACGACCCGCAGCGGTTTCAGATCGCTGAACGACGGCATCATCGTGTTGCTGATAGTGAAGACGATATAGACCCAGATATAGAAATCAGGCGTCGAGGTCAGCGTCGCCAGCGCGGCGGGCAGGTCGTCCCAGCGGCCCGCCGCGACGACATTCAGAATCGGCTGAGCGTTGAGGATATGATTGCTAATCAGCCAGATCGCGGCCAGCCCGGCGATCAGCGGCGCGAGACTGATCAGCGCGACGCGGACGCGATCTGTCCCCTTCGCCAGTTTGATGAAGTTGAGCCGCAGTTCGCCGATGGCCTGCTCGGCGGGCCAGGTGATCGCCCGCTCGGCGCGGACGTTGAACACGCCGGCGATCAGCCAGAAGGTGAATTGATTCAGCGCTACGCCGGGCAGGAAAAAGGTGTAGTAGAGAATCGTCGTCGTGCGTAAATTCCGGGTTGCCAGCCAGCCGACCTTAAATAGATGCTGGTGCAACCAGCGCTCCAGCCGCCGCAGCGGAACAAACAGCGCGGCGACGACCAGCCAGGGCGCAAGCAGCTCAACGACGGACAGGGTTAGACGCCTTTCGCCTTCGCGGCGGCTTCGACCAGTCGGGTGAAGTCGTCGAGCTTGAGCGACGCGCCGCCGACCAACGCGCCGTCGATGTCGGGCTGCGCCATGTACTCGGCCATGTTGTCCGGCTTGACGCTGCCGCCGTACTGAATCCGCACGGCCTGCGCGACGCTGGCGCCGTACAGGTCGCGCACGGTCGCGCGGACTGTCCCGCCGACGATCTTTCCGGCGACTTCACTGCTGGCGCTGCGCCCCGTGCCGATGGCCCAGATCGGCTCGTAGGCGATGACGACTCGACTCATGTCGGCGGCAGAAACGCCGTCGAGCGCCGCGCGCACCTGCCCGCCGACGAAGCTCGATGTTTCCCCGGCCTCATTCTGCGCCAGACTTTCGCCGACGGCGATGATTGGTTTGAGGTTATGGGCGAGGGCTGACCTGACCTTTTTGTTGACTGTCTCATCGGTTTCGCCGAGGTACTGGCGTGTCTCGCTGTGGCCGATGATGACGTATTCGACGAACTCGATCAGCATCGTCGGCGAAACCTGCGCGGTGAATGCGCCCTGTTCTTCCCAGTGCATTCCCTGCGCGCCGACGCCGATGCCGCTGCCTTTTAGCGCCGCCGCGACAGCCGGAAGCGCAGTAAACGCCGGGCAGACGACGCGCTCGACTCCCGTAAACGGCGCGAGACGCGGAGCCAGCTCGCGGACGAAAGTATCGGCCTCGCGGGCCGTCTTATACATCTTCCA
>CAZZAO010000226.1:0-3847 GCA_964652205.1 uncultured Anaerolineaceae bacterium
AAACCGATATGAGCTTTCTTGAAACTCCGATCAAATTTGATGCGTTTGCCCTGGCAGGCTGGACTGATGCCCTGTATGTGTCGTGGCTTTTGCGCTACACTATCGCTATCCACCACCGCTTAACCTGGAGACGCCCATGACGACTGATTCGCGGACCTGGTTTTACACCACTCCTGAGCCGCGCCCCTACTACATCGAAGAACGTGTCAACCAGACACTGTGGAAGAATCGGCTGCAAAACCTGTTCATGACCTGCACGCAGGCCACCTCGCCGATCAAGATGGAAGGCCGCTGGTACGATCTGCCGATCAGCTTCGAGTGGCAGCCCGGCAGTTACTTCATTCTGCGGACTGGCAGGGAAAGCAAGGAATTGATCGGCGTGCTGCGTCAGATTCTGATGATGCGTCCGGCGCTGATGTACACCGACAGCGAGGGCATGTCCGCCGTCGAGTGGCACACGGACGGCGGCGCGGCGCGCTGGCAGGAAATTCAGGGCAACGCGGGCTATCAGGGCCTCAAGCGTTTACGCAAGTAAGGTTAGCCGCCTCTGCGCCGTCAAGTCTGGACGCGCGCCGTATCCATCGGCTCCATCATCGGCGCTGCGGATGAGCGCAGATTTCTGCCAGCCCACGTGGGCTGGGCCGATTGGGAGCAGTTATGACGAAGGCCATCGTTCGACAGGGCAGCAGCCTGAAAACTACGATTACCACCCGCCATCATGTCTGGGTATCGGACGAACCGATCCCCGACGGCGGTGACGATGCCGGGCCGATGCCGATGGAAATTCTGCTCGGCGCGCTTGGAGCCTGCGTCGCCATCACGGTGCGGATGTACGCGCAGCGCAAAGGTTGGCCGCTCGAAGGTGTCGAGATCGACATCGAGATGGAGCGCTTCCGCAAAAGCGATTATCCGGCTTACACCGGCGACTCCGAGATGGTCAACGAGTTCAAGCAGCGGTTGACCTTTCACGGCCCGCTGACCGATGAGCAGAAGCAGCGCCTGCTCGTCATTGCCGGGAAATGTCCCGTCCATAAGCTGCTAACGCAGTACAACGCCTTCGATGACCGACTGGTTGAAGCCAGCCCGTCTGACATCCCGGCGTCTGAACTTTAGCGCAGCCCGTAACGAGGCTCCTCATGTGAGGGGCCTTTTGATTGCTGCTGGCAGGCAGTCAAAACGCGCCATTCGCCAGTGAGTAGGGTCGTAAACGGCTGCGCGTTCGGACAGGTCGTGGCGTAAGGTCGTCCTACGCGGCATAATCGCTCGCGGAATGTGTTCTCGAAAGGGATGCTTATGAACGCGCAAACCTATAATCTGGATCGTGACCTGATGGAGGCGCGTTCGATGGCTGATGCCCTCGACAGCTATGTGCGCGACGACACTCTCTACGCGCAGGTCGGCGGTTTCTTCGGCAGCGGCAAGATGCCGAGTCTGACGATTGGCGCGCTGCTGCTGCGCCTCAAGCGCCTGAACGTCCTGCGCGACCAGCTTTCTCCGTCTCAACAGCAGCAGTTGGACGAGATTCAGGCGCGCCACGATGCCGTCCGGCGCGAGTGGCGCGTCCATTACGATCAGAAGATGCTGCGCGAAGCTCGCTCGCGCCTTGAAGCCATGCGCGCGTTCTTCGGCGAGTGCGACGATGACCCGCGTACCTGCGCCCCGAATTTCCCGCCAGAGCTGCTGCGTCTGACCATCGCTCATCAGCTTGCTGCCGAGCTGGCGGACGCTCATGCCGACACCGATGACCTCGACAACCTGCTTCGGATGGCCGACGCGCGGGTCCGCCACCTGACTGAGCCTGCCGATTTTCAATGGGCCGCGCCGCTTCAGCCTGCTTATCCGCAGGAGCTGTACTGGTGGCTTTACGTCCACCCGCAGGGCATCCATAACCGGGACGACGAGAAGAAACCGTAGCCCCGCTCGCGGCATTTACACGTTTCTGAAGACCTTCAGCCCGAATCCCCTTGACACGGGTGTATGCTAAAACAGAACCGGGCGTATCAAGGGCGCGCGCTCTCCTGATGCCGCTGCGGTTACTCAAGACTCGTCACTCGTTACCCGTCACGATCTTTTGAAGGGGATAGGCCATGAGCGTTTTCAGCTTCGCTCCCCAGTCGGTGGACGCGCCGCCGCGTCGCTTCAGCCGGTCGCTGCTGGGATACGCGCTGGTCGAAGCCCTGACCTGGCTGTTCCTGATCGGCATGGTTGGTACGGTCAGCGCCGGGCAGTCGGGAAGCAGCAGCTTCACGCTGGCGGTGGCCGCTGCGGGCATCGCGGTCAGCTTCATTCGTCGCGGCGGCGCGCAGCGGCTGACCTTCTTCGCGGCGCTGGTCGAACTGCTGACGCTCTTTCTGGTCGTCGGCGTGGCGAGCAATCCGCTGCGCAACGGCCTGTCGAGCGTCATGATCGCGCTGGCGGCGTGGGTCGCCATCGAGGGATTCCGCGCGTGGCTCTGGCAGCCGACAACGGTACTCGGCGCGCTGGGTCAGGTCGCCATTCTGATCGGCATCGGTCTGGTCATCGACGGGCGGACGGCCCAGCCGCTGTCCCTGTCGGCAGCGCTGGTCACATGGGTGGCGGTCGATCTGGCGTGGAGTCTGGTCGTCCGCGCGCTGGCGACTCGCCAGCCATTCAACGCTCGACTCACCAGGCGTCAGGTCACGCTTGTCACGCTGGCAGGGACGGCGCTGCTGGTGGCGCTGGTCGCCAGCGCTGTCGTCAACTACACCACAGTCCAGTATCAGGGACAGACGGTGAGCATGGAGTCGATCCGAGATCGCTGGACGTCGCTCTACTGCATCACCTATCCGTGGAAAGTTGCCGGTCTGAATCTATCTCAGGTCGGGTTCGCGGGAACAACGGAGTGTTTCGATACCGAAGCCGAGCTTCGGCAGGCGGCAGCAGCTCGTGAATGGGTCGGTCGCCGTGGCTTCAGTGACGAAAGGCCGTGAGTTGGGGGGCATCCGATGGATGAGGTTAAAGGAAAAGTTGCGCTGGTCACGGGCGGCAGTCGTGGGCTGGGCCGAGCCATCGCCCAGGCATTTGGCGCGATTGGGCTGAACGTCGCCATTGGCTATCACACCCACGAAGCCGAGGCGTGCGACGTCTGCGATCAGATCGCGGTTGGCGGGCAGGGCGCGATGCCTGTTCGCGCAGACGTCTCTCAGGCTGCCGATGTCGAGCGAATGGTCAAAACCGTCGAGGAGCGTTTCGGTCAGATCGATATTCTGGTCAATAACGCCGGGATTCTGCTGATTCAACGTCCTGAAACGATCCCTGAGCAGGATTGGGATGAGGTCATCAACAAGAATCTCAAATCGGCCTTTCTGATGACGCAGGCGGTCTTACCCGGAATGCGCGCGCGCGGCTGGGGGCGCGTCATCAATCTGTCGTCGGTGGCGGCGCAGAATGGCGGCCTGATCGGGCCGCACTTTGCCGCCTCGAAAGCCGGTATCCTCGGCCTGACGCATTTCTATGCCAGTATTGCGGCGGGGGATGGCGTGACGGTCAACGCGATTGCGCCTGCCTTGATCCACACCGAGGCCAGCGGGCCGAATCAGGAGTCGCTGGCTGACCTGCTGCCGGTCGGTCGGCTCGGTCGCGCCGACGAGGTGGCCGATGTCGCCGTGATGCTGGTACATAACGGCTACATTACCGGGCAGACGATCAACGTCAACGGCGGCTGGGTGATGAGCTAGAACCGAGCCGGGGAGTGGCGGGATTCATTTGATCTGGCCTTTTGGAGCAATAGGCTTGACATGTCGGGATGAGCCGGTTTAGCCTTTTCTCGGCTCTCGGCTCTCGGCTCTCGGCTCTCGGCTCTCGGCTCTCGGCTCTCGGCTCTCGG
>CAZZAO010000227.1:0-3645 GCA_964652205.1 uncultured Anaerolineaceae bacterium
CTCCTGCCGAGCCAAGAACGCTCGGCACGCTTCGTCCCCGCAAGCGGAGAGGGGGAAACGGTCATAGTCGGCAGCAATTTTCCAGTCTTATCTGCTTAAGTTAGCGCGCATGGGGCGCGAAAAATCGCGCCTTACGGAAAATGTCCGGGTTACAACTGAGCGAAGGTGATGAGTTCGATACCCTTCGCGTCCAGCGTCCGTCGAAGGCGAGGGCTGGTCAGGATGCCAAGCTCGCGCTCGCGCGGAAAATTGTAACTGCTGATAGCAATGATCTCGTCGTCAATATAACCGGGATGCACCATCAGTTCGAGCGTATCATCCGGCAGATGGTCGATGACCTCAAGTAAGCCTTCGAGCGTCGCGCCATGATCGTAGAAATCGTTCATCATGCCGCCATGTGGATAGCGGACGCCCGCTGGCAGCAACCGCTCGACCATCGCGCGAAAGCCCGGCTCGGAAAGCTGCGCCAGACCATAGGGGACGCGCACCGGCACGCCATACTCGACGGCCAGCTCACCCAATACCTGAATCGGCAGCGCATTCCGCCAGGCCGCGTGATGGTGCGAGTCGAGATGGTCGATGGTCGCGCCAGTCGAGAGGAACAATTCAACCTGGGCTTTCCACTCGGCGTAAAGCTGATCGTGGTCGAAGCCATAGGACAGCAGATCGACCTGCGCCGACGAGTAGAAGTCGCCGTCGCCGCGTACCAGCGTCGGAACCTGCTCGCGCGGGAGCAGCGGCGCGCCTTCGGTCACGACCAGATGGACGCCGAGGCCGAGCCGGGGACAGGTCGCCAGCGCCGCGCGGATCGCCGCCAGCGCGTCGGCATAGTTCATCATCACGGTCGTCGTCGTGACGATGCCATCGAGATGCGATTTGCGTATTCCGGCAGACACGCCGGGCGTGTGACCGTAATCATCGGCGTTGACGATTAACTTTGTGCTCACCTGTCGCTTCAACTCCCATAGGAATGCCAGAATACTTCCAGCATTCAATCAGGCGCAACGGCGCGACCGCGCCAACCCTAGTATGCCCTGTTGCGGCGTTAAAATCTACTGCGACCGTCAACAACCCCGACGCCCGATTTCCTGAAGATAAGCCACCGACATCCAGCCATCGCCTGTCACAGTTTACGCGGACGATAAGGCAGCGTACTTGTCGCCGTCATGATATGAACGACGGTGTAGCCTTCGGCAACTAACGCATCGGCGATTAATGAGCGATGGCAGCGCCAGGGAACCGCCTCGGCGCACATGATGGCAATCGTCCCGCGATCAGCCAGATCGGCCAACCGAGCGAGATTCTCAGCGAACTCCGGTGTTTCCATATAATCGGCGTAGGCGCGAAACGACGGATTACGCCACGCCGTATTCTTAGAATCCGGACGCGGATGGCGCAGCCCGCCTAAACCCTGCATGTGGGTGTAGGCAATCTCCTCAGCCGCCAGCGACCGGGGCAGTGAATCGATATTGAACTGCGGATTATGGGCCGACATCGGGATTCGGCGAACATCGACCACCCGCGTGATGTGGTAGGCTTGCAGCATGTCGATGAAAACGGCCAGGGGATGATTCGAGTGGCCGATAGTGTAAACGGTCGGGCGCGTCGCCTGATTCGGGGGCATCGGTCTGACTTTCTCGCGGGACGCGCTCAAGCCGCCCGTCTGGTCTGTTCCAGCACGGCCTGATCGGCGGCGGCCCTGATGACCGGCCAGTTGCGCTTCCCCTGCGCTGTGGTGATTCGATCCGGCGGAATCTCAGTCAGCAGAAGGCTGGCTCGCCGCGCCGAGCGCGCCGGTGACTGGATGAAAACCACCGCGATCTGACCGTTGAACCCGCCCGATTTATCGACCCTGCCTTCGGGCGTGAGTTTGCCATAGAGCGGTTTGGCGGCGACGTAGCCGAGCAGGCGTCGATCCTGACGCAGTTCGTGAAAATCGCTGTGATAGAGCGGGTAGCGGAAATAATAGGCAATCTCCGGGTTCCGCCTCAACGATGATAGATTGAAGTTCTTAAACATGGTCATCCTGCCAGAACACGCGCCTGTCGTTTTCCCTGTCCCGCTTCCGCTGATCTACCCGGCTCGGCGCGCTGATCGCCAGCGTGCCGTCCAGATCAACGGGGTTCGGACAGGTGATGATGGGCCTGCAAACTGCGGACGGTGAGCGGCTTCTGTCGCAGCGAGCGGATGCTCTGCACAACGGCAGCCGCGCCGGTCAGCGTCGTAATGATCGGCACGCCGTAGAGATGAGCCATGCCGCGAATCAGCGCGCCGTCGTCGTGCGCCTGGCCGCCGCGCGGCGTGTTGATGATGAGGGCAATCTCGCCTTTACGAATGGCGTCACCGACGTGCGGCGAGCCATCGCTGATCTTGTTGATGACGCCGACATCGAGGCCGACCGAGCGCAGATATTCGGCAGTGCCGACCGTCCCGATGAGCCTGAAGCCCATCTTTTGCAGATCACGAGCAATCTTGGTCACTGCGCCTCGGTCGAACGGATTGACGCTGATAAAGACTGTGCCGCTGGCGGGCAGCGTCGTGTTAGCGGCCATCTGCGCTTTGGCGTAGGCGTGGCCGTAGCTGGCGGCATGGCCGAGGACTTCGCCGGTCGAACGCATCTCCGGGCCTAATCGGGCATCAACGCCGGGGAACTTCTGGAACGGCAGCACCGCTTCCTTGACGAAGAAGCCGTTAACGTGCGGCTCAGCCATGAAGCCGATTTCGGCCAGCGTCCTGCCCGCTGCAATCTGGGCGGCGTAACGCGCCAGCGGATAACCAATCGCCTTGCTGACGTAAGGGATAGTTCGGCTGGCGCGCGGGTTGACTTCAAGGACGTAGACGACCTCATCCTTGATCGCAAATTGAATGTTGAACAGCCCCTTAACGCCGAGCGCGAGGCCGATCTGCTCGGTATACTCGCGGATAATCTCGATGTGGTAGACGCTGATCTTGTACGGCGGGATGACGGCAGCGGAGTCGCCGCTGTGGATACCGGCTTCCTCAATATGCTCCATGATGCCGCCGATGGTAACGTGCGCGCCGTCACAGAGCGCGTCCACATCGACCTCGAAGGCATCGTCGAGGAAATGGTCAATCAGCACCGGGTGGCCGCTCCACTCGATATGCCGGTCGATCCAGTCGAGCAGCATGGCATCGTCGAAAACAATCGCCATGCCGCGCCCGCCGAGGACGTAACTCGGTCGGACGATCACCGGATAGCCGATCTGATTCGCCACCGTGACGGCTTCTTCGCGCGTCATGGCGGTATCCCCGGCGGGCTGCTCGATATGCAGCTCGCGCATCAGGGCGTTAAAGCGCTTGCGGTCTTCGGCCAGATCAATCGTATCGACTGACGTTCCCCAGATCGGCGCGCCTGCGTCGAGCAACGGACGGGCGAGATTTAGCGGCGTCTGCCCGCCGAACTGCACCAGCACGCCGTCGGGCTGTTCGCGGTCGATGATGTTGAGCACGTCCTCAACGGTCAGCGGCTCGAAATACAGGCGGTCGGAGGTGTCGTAGTCGGTGCTGACCGTCTCCGGGTTGCAGTTGACCATGATCGTCTCATAGCCGGCCTCGGCCAGCGCGAAACAGGCGTGGACGCAGCAATAGTCGAACTCGATGCCCTGGCCGATGCGGTTGGGCCCG
>CAZZAO010000228.1:0-3545 GCA_964652205.1 uncultured Anaerolineaceae bacterium
CCGCGCGCGCTCGAACGGCATAAACACCCGTTCTGTCTCGCTCGTCCGCACGCCGTAGCCTTCATCGACCACGTCGAGCTGAACGTAGCGGTCGTCGCCGCGCGCCTGAATGATGACCGGCGTGCCGCGCATACTGTACATGATAGCATTGCGTAAAATGTCTCGCAAGATGGTCGCCAGCATCGCTGTGGGCGCGGAGACGGCCAGCCCTTCGGGGATGGCGATGCGGATCCGTCCGCGCACGTCCTGCATTTCGGCTTCCGGGTCGAGCAGACCGGCATAGTCGAGTTCTTCGAGGAAGTCCTCGACCCAATCGGCCAGCGTGACTTTGCGCCGCCGCTCGGCAATTCTGGCGCGGACGTGTCCCGTCCGCACGTTTTCCAGCCGCTCCATGCAGTCCATCAGGCTGCCGAGGCGGCGCATATGGGTGCTGATGAGCCGGACGAAGCCGTTGATGCGCTTGCCAATCTGCTCGCCGCTGTCGTTCGGCTTGACGCGCCTGACCGTCTGGCCGATCAGCTCTGCGTGGCCGAGCGTCGCATCGACGGCGGCACGGGTTTCTTCGAGGAACCGGTCGAGCATTTCGCGCAGGGCTGTCCAGTCGGGCGCTTCAAGCGTCATCAGGGTGTATGGCTCGCCGTCCAGATCGCGGAAAGCCGATGTCCAGCCGGGAATGTACTCCCCGGCGCGGTAGACGTGGAAGCGCACTGGCTCGCCGGTCGTCAGCGCTTCGCGCCGTACCAGCTCGACTGAACGCTCGCCGTTACTCAGGCGGGTATTGAACAGCAGCGCTGCCGCCGTCCAGCCTTCGGAGCGGATCAGCTTGAGGTCAGTGCCGAGCAGCACCTGCGCGGCGGCGTTATCGGCCACCAGCCGGTTGCCGCCGTCGAAGATCAGCACGGCAGGGCCGAGGCTGTCGAGCATCGCCTGCGCGGTTGGGTCGCTGTCACTGGTCTGAGTCATCGTGTTTTTACCTGCGGGGCGAATGGGCGCGCGGTCTGCGGCGTCGGCGGCGCTTGCGCGTCATGGACTCCATTCTACACGCGGCTGGCTGTAAATTTCATCATGATTTTCGGCAAGCTAAACGGTCATTGACTTCAGCCTGACATGCCAGAGATCGGCAGGCTGAAAGTGGGGCGAACATGCGGTTTTTTTACAATCTTGCCCGCCGACTATGGCGTATAATCGGTTGAGTAGCCAGCAGTGATCGAGTCAAGTCATGCCTTATCGCACTTTCAACTCACAACCGAATCTGATTGAGTCACCGATCCGCTTCATGGGCGCGGTCGATGAAACGCAGGAGAAGTTCAATCAACATCTGCATCTTGATTCGTATTCCTGCCTGATTATCAGCTTCGGCGCGCCGTTAGCGGTCGAGATGAACGATGGACGCTTGATCGAGCTGCCACGCGTGTTTTTTAAGCGCGCCGTCTTTAGCACCATTCGCAAGGTGCGCGCGACTGGCCCGGCTCAGTGCATCGGCTTCGATATGTTCGCCTGGGGATCGCGCGCGCTGGTCGATGAGCATGTTGACCTGGCGTCGAATCAGATTGTCCCGCTCGATGGCATCTGGGAAGACCTGGCGCAACAGTTGGTTTCGACTTTTCACCAGCGCGGCGCGCCTGAAGCACTGGCCGAGCTGGAGCAGTTTATGGACGACCTGCGCAGGCGCAAGCAGCCTGGCGTTGCGTCCGTGCGCGCGACCATGGACGCGCTCTACGCCACGAACGGGCAGTTCAACCTGACTGAGCTGGCGAACCAGGCAGCGCTCTCGCCAAGCCAGCTTGAGCGCCAGTTCAAGTATCACACTGGCGTTTCGCCGAAGAGGCTGGCGCGGCTGATTCGCCTTGATGGCGCGCTTCATAGCCTGCACGAAGCACCTGCCCACCAGATGGCCCAACTGGCGCACCGCTTCGGCTTTGTCGATCAGGCGCATTTTATCCACGAGATGAAAGCCTTCAGCGGCTACACGCCGAGCCAGTACCTCGCTGCCCGCAGCTAAAAGACGCCGATAACCTACAATTTCCTCCCGCTTGCTCTGACTATGATGGCCGGCATCTCGTCAAACAGGCAGGGAGAATCTTCGTGGAAACAGCCACTCAAGCCCCCATCAACCGCAAAGCGCTGATCTTCGTCATCGTCACCGTCGTGCTGAACACGATGGGCCTGACGCTCATCATCCCGATGGCGCCCTTTCTCGTCTCGCGCTACATCAGCGATCCGAACTCGCTCGGTGTCGCCGTTGCCGCGCTGACCTCGACCTATGCCATCTTTCAGTTCATCGCCGCGCCGGGGCTGGGCGCGCTCAGTGACCGTTACGGACGCCGCCCGGTACTGCTGATCTGTCTGCTCGGATCGGCGCTCGGCTATCTGCTGCTTGGTTTTGGCGGCGCGTTGTGGGTGCTGCTGCTTGGCCGCGCTATTGACGGCCTCACCGGCGCGAACAGTGCCGTCGTCTTCGCCTATATGGCCGATGTCATCCCGCCGACGCAGCGCGGTCGATACTATGGTCTGGTCGGCGCGCTGGCATCGGTCAGTGTCGTCGTCGGCCCGGCAATCGGCGGTTACGTGGCGCAGTTGGGTGTTGAAGTGCCATTCTTTCTGGCGGCGGCAGTTGCGCTGCTCAATTTATTAGTCGGCCTGTTCTTTATGCCAGAAAGCCTGCCCGTAGATCGGCGCATGACGACGATCAGCGTGGCGAAGCTCAACCCGTTTAGCGCGCTCCGCGAGGTGCTGATGATGCCGCAGCTTCGCTGGCTTTTGGTCGCCATGTTCGTTTTTACACTGATGCTGCTGGCGCTGCCGTCGAACCTCAGCCTGTATGTCAAAGACACGCTCAACTGGGGGGCGGCTGAGATCGGGCCTGTGTTCTCGGTGTTTGGTGTCGTCAGCATTGCGGCGCAGGCGGCGCTGCTGCCATTCCTGCTCAAGCGCGTTGGGACAGCGTGGGTGGTGTTGACCGGGCTATGCGTCACGGTTGTCGGTTTTCTGCTGCTGGCGCTGGTCGCGTTCAACCTGTCCGCTCCGACGTTGTTTGCCAGCCTGATCGTGCTGGCCCTCGGCGAGGGGCTGGTCTCGCCAGCGTTACTGGAGCTTATTTCACGCGGCGCGGACGAGCGCTCACAGGGGAAGGTACAGGGCGGCAATCAGGGAATGCAGTCGCTGGCGAACATTGGCGGGCCGCTGATCGTCGGCGTGATCTATGACGGTATCGGCCATGCTGCGCCCTACGTGATCGCGGCAGTCGGCATACTGCTGGTGATCGGCCTGCTTGCCGTGGCGCTGCCAGCGCTCAACCGCCACACCGTATCGGCTGAAGCTGCTGCATCGAGGCTCGAAAGGGGAAGCACTGAGTAAATCGACGACAAACCGGGCTTGATGCATCAAGCTCCTGCGAGCACGTACTGCGGTCGTGACCGTTCCCCCTCTCTGCCTGCGGAGAGGGGTCAGGGGGTGAGGTTCAATTTACAACTGATTGTCGTCGCTCGGATCGAGCCTTGTCTACGAGCACGTGCTGCGGTCGTGACCGTTCCCCCCTCTCTGCC
>CAZZAO010000229.1:0-3530 GCA_964652205.1 uncultured Anaerolineaceae bacterium
GTAAGGAAGACGCCAACGCCATCCACGAGGCCAGCCAGTCGCTTCAGAACGCAACCTACGCTCTGAGCCAGCAGGCCAACGCAGCGGACACCAGCGCCAGCTATGGCGGCAGTGCCAGCGGCAGTCAGCGCCAACCTGAAAGCGGCGAGGACGTCGTCGAAGGCGACTTCACTGAGGTCTAAGCCTCACTGAGCAAGATGAAAGTGCCGAGAGCAGATGCTCCCGGCGCTTTTGATTCCAGTCGCCGCAGCGGATGCAAATCCGTTTACGGCCCCTTTATCAATTCTGCACAGGTCACGAGCCAGCTTTAGCCCGCTTTTGATATCTATTCGCAGCCTGAGGCTTTGAGCTTCAGGCGCGCTCCTCGACCATCGCGTAGGCGCGGTCGCCCATCGCGCGCAGCAACTGGCGCAGCGACTCTGGCCCGCGCACCTCGACCGGATAGGGACGCAGCATCAGGAAACAGGCGATCCATTCGAGCTGTGTGGCAGCACGGCGAAAAATCACGCCGCCGTCGGTTTCTTCGAGCGTCGCCATGCCGGGGCTGATCTCCTGCTGCGCCTGCTCCAGCGTTGTCCTGAGCAGCGCCTCAACCTGATCGGCTCCCGGCATGGTCACGAGCGATTGCAGGACATGCGTCAGCGCGTCGAAACTGTCAGGTCGCTCGAATGTCCCTTCGCGCGACTCCAGCGCCATGATCCGGTCGAGCCGAAATGTCCGCAGGTCACGGCGCAGGTGACAGTAGCCGGAGGTGTACCAGTAGCCATCGTGAAAGACAATGCCATAGGGGTCGAAGTCGCGCTCAGTGACGCTGCCGCCCCATGCCTCGTAGCTCAGGTGTACCGTCTGGCGCTGCTTGACCGCCGAACTGAGCAGCACCACATCCGCGCTATCGACCTGAAATGAGGTCGGCACGACGTTGAAGGTAATCGCTTCCTGAAGCGCCCGCGCCTGATAGAGCAATTTTTCCGGCATGACGCGCTCGGTTTTCGCCAGCGCGCCTTCGACGGCGGCGACATCGACCGGGAAGCGATAGATACGAATGGCGAGCAGGCCGAGCGTCAGCGCAATCGCTTCAGTGTCGGTGAACATCAGCGGCGGCAGCTTGTAGCCACGTTGAAGCTGATAATTTCCGTAGGGGCCGCGCTCGGCTTCGACCGGGATGCCCATATCCTGAAGCATGACGATGTAGCGGCGAACGGTGCGCGGATCGACCTCGAGCCGTCGGGCGATCTCAGAGCCGCTCATCCGCTTATAGGACTGCAACAGCGCAAGAACGGTCAGCAGACGGGTCGTTGGCGAATACACGGGAAATACCTCACCGGATCAGGGCCTATTCTGTCCTAATCCTGCGCTAGAATCAAGGCAACGGCCAGCGTTTGAAAGGGAGTGATCTCCGTATGACAGCATCCGACATCGGCCAGCGGCGACTGATCGCGCAGCATCTGATCGAGCCGACGTTCAAGACGCCAAAGGAAGCGGTGGCCTGGTTCGGCGCGATGCAGGCGCAGGATTATGCCGCCGCGCAGTGGGCCATCGGCCAGCGGATGCGCCGCGCCAGCGAAGCGACGATGACGCAGGCGCTGGCCGACGGCTCGATTATCCGCACCCACACGATGCGCGGAACATGGCACATGATCGCGCCTGAAGACCTGCGCTGGTTTCTGGCGCTGACCGGCAGGCGTCAACTGGCAAAGTACGCCCATTATTTACGCCAGTTGGGGCTGGACGACGCGCTGCTAAATCGAGGGCGGGACGCGCTGATTCGGGCGCTCGAAGGCGGCAGGCAGCTCACCCGGCGGGAGTTGGAAGCCGCGCTCGAACAGGCAGGCATCACCGTTCCAGAACTCGGCTCGACATTCGTGCTGATGCACGGCGAAAGCGAAGGCGTAATCGCGTCCGGGGAACGGCGTGGCAAGCAGTTCACCTATCGACTGGTGGACGAGTTCGTCCCCGCCGCGCCAACGCTGGAACGTGATGAAGCGCTGGCGAAGATAGTCGAGCGCTATTTTACCAGTCACGGCCCGGCGATGATTCAGGATTTCGTCTGGTGGACAGGGTTGACGGCTGCGGATACCAGAATCGGGCTTGAGGTGGCAAAGACAGCGCTGGCTCAGGAAACCATCGACGGCAAAACCTACTGGTTCTCCCCCGCCCTGCCCGACCAACCCGCTTCTTCGCCGGTCGTCCATCTGCTCCCGGCGTTCGACGAATATACGGTGGCCTATCGTGATCGCAGCGCGGTGCAGCACCCGCTGCACATCGAGCGGACGAAAAACCCGTTCATCAATCTGGGGCCGATCATCGTCGTCGATGGCCGCGTGGTCGGGACGTGGAAGCGGACATTAAGCAAGCGGGCAGTGACCGTCGCGCTGACCCCATTTGCTCCGCTAACCAATCTCGAACGCGCAGGTGTCGAAATTGCCGCCCGGCGCTACGGCGAATTTCTTGACCTGCCCGTCATCCTCGCCTGATCCGGCAAGGCGCGCCATGATGAAAGGCAGCCACCGACAGACATTAACCGCCTTCAGGGTCGAAAATGCGTCAGGGCGTGCTCAATTTCGTCGAGGTGCTCGCGGCGGTGGTCAGCGCGGGAAACGCTGACCGGCTCGCCAGCCGCAAAAACCCGCTCCAGCAGCGCGTCAGGCAGCGCCGCCACGCCCGCGTCCGTTTCTTCGGCGGTGTCGATGGCAAGCTGCGCGGCGATCTGCGGGGGAAGCGCCAGACAGAGCGGTTTAGCCGAATCGTTGATCCAGTCGATGTCGTCGGCTTCCTTATCGTCTTTCGAGGGTTCAGCGCCGTCCGCCCAGCGATTCAGGTAGAACAAGACGCGCGCGTCCCAGAAAGCGATGTGAGCCAGCACCGCCGAAACTGTCCAACCCGCAGGCATCGGATGCCTTAAATCGGCGTCCGTCCAGCCAGCGATCAGCGCTTTGAGCCGCGCGCGTTCCCGGTCATTCTCTGCTACGTAGGAACGATCCACAGCGTCATCTCCCGGCGTAAGCGCGAATGGCAGCTTAGCAACCTGCGGTGAAAAGAATGGCTCGCTGATCGAAAGCACAGCAAGCCCTTCCAGCGTGTTAGCAATGCGCTAAGTCGCCTGCGCGACCTGATGCTCGGCGGCCAGCGTTTTGTATGCCGACGTCAATTCATCGAGCAGGGGCTGTCTGGCTTCAGCGTCGAGGAAGCTGGCGCGAACGCTGTTGAGCGCGACTTCCTCAAGCTCCTCAATCGAGAAACCGTCTTTCTGGGTCGCGGCCTGATACAACTCGTTCAGCGTCGTCTTGTAGTACAGCGGCATGTCCGAGCCGAGCGTGACGGTCACGCCAGCGTCGTAGAGCTTACGCAGCGGATACTCGGCCAGCGCGGCGATCTTCTTATGACGCCATGCGCGCGCGGGCGCGACGTCGAGCGCGATCTGCTGTTCGACCAGTTGAGCGCAAGCTTCGGGCGACTCGGCCACGCCCCATCCGCCGTCGATGCGGTTGGGAAGCAGCTTGCCAAATCTACCGGGTTCTAGATTGGCGCCA
>CAZZAO010000230.1:0-3511 GCA_964652205.1 uncultured Anaerolineaceae bacterium
CATTTCGCCGCTGACGCGCGTGCGTAACCTGCGCCAGCGAATCGACGACTGGAGCGACCGCCTGAGCGTCAGCCAGCGCAGCCGAATGGCCCTGCTCCACGAGCGGCTGTCGGCGCGATCATCGGCCCTGCGCGCCGCTAACCCTGACGCGATCCTGCAACGCGGCTACGCCATCGTCACCCGCGACGCGGATGGTCACATGGTCGCTTCGACTGGCGACGCTGCCCCCGGCACGGCTGTTCATATCCAACTGCGTGACGGGAAGCTACCCGCGCGCGTAGAATCGGACACTCATGAATCTACCCAACGATCTCTCTTTTGAAACCGCCTACGAAGAACTGGAAACGATTGTCGTGAAGCTGGAATCAGGCGAACTGTCGCTGGGCGACTCGGTGACGCTGTTCGAGCGCGGACGGCTGCTGTCGGAATATTGCCAGACGCTGCTCGACGCGGCGGAACTGCGCGTCAGCAAGCTCACCAGCGATGGCAGTTTAGAGGATTTGGACTAATGCTTACCATAAGCGGTAATGTCATAAGCGTCAAGTGCTTCATCGCTACTGACTACCGCAATTACTTCGCTGATTGCCTGAGCAACAATCAGGCGATCAAACGGATCGGGGTGATGAAACGGCAGCGATGCGACAATACCAGTGTGTTCTGGTGTAATACCCAGAATCCCTATCCCATTCTCGCGCAATTGAGCCATCAAACAGGGTAGGAATGGCCCATCGACGGTGAGTTTGCCTAAACTCACTTTAACCGCCATCTCCCACAGACTTGCAATGCTGAGCAGCAAATCGTTCTCTGGGCTTTCCAGCAATTCAGAGGCGGTTATACCCAACAATGAATCGCCGCTGATAAACCAGAGAAATGTGTGGGTATCGAGTAGAAGTTTCATTCCCAGTATTCGGCAAAGTCAGACAATGGCGCGTCGAAATCGTCAGCCATGTGGATGTGCCCTCGAGCAGTACCAGCTTTGCGCGGCATACGGAAGGCTGAAACTGGAAGCAGTTGAACGATCTGCTGATTCTCATCAGTGATCAGCACCGTTTCGCCGCGGAGTGCAGCATCGACCAGATGATCGAGTTGCGCCTTTGCTTCATCAATACGATACTGCTGCATAGGAATTCTCCTCTGCTCGTCCCATCCAGTGTACCATACGACGCGGTTGCGCGTTGCGATAAGTCTATTTATCCCAAGTTTATCGCAAATTTGGGATATTTTGGATTCACGCTTCTCGGATTGGGATATTTTCCGGCTTAACGGCGGAAGCGGCGCAGCAGCATCGCCGGGACGGTACGCGCCTCATCGACGCCGAGGACGATGCTGACGCCGAAGAAAACGAGCGCGCCGACGACGACCCCGGCGGCGGCCTGGATGACGAGACTCTGTCCGCTCAAGACCTGATTCGACCCCCAGACGGCAGCGCCCATCACCAGCGCGGCGACCAGCGCCCGCAGCGCGCCGTCGACCACGCGCCCGCCAACCGCGCCAATCCGCCGCTGAAGCAGGAGCCAGAGTGCCAGCGCCTCGGCAATGGTCGTCAGCGCGTTCGCCAGCGCCAGCCCGGCAAACGGCCCTCGACTGAGGCTGCCCTGCTGGCCGATGAACTGGATGAAAATCAGACTGAAGATGATATTCGAGAGCATCGACAGGATGCCAATCGTCACTGGCGTGCGCGTGTCCGAGAGCGCATAGAAGGCACGCGAGAGAATTTCAAGCGCGCTGAACCCGGCGATGCCGACGGCGAAGAACGCCAGCGCCCAGGCTGTCGCCGCCGTCGATTCGGACGTCCATGCGCCGCGCTGGAACAGCAGCGCGATGATCGGCTGACCGTGGACGATCATGCCGACCGTCATCGGGAAGGATAGAAACAGCACGCTTCGCAGCGCTGCCGCCAGCCGACCCTTGAAGCCCTCCATGTCGCCCGCCGCCGCCAGCGCCGAGAGCGAGGGAAACACCGCCGTGCCGATGCTCTGGGCGATGATACCGAGGACGGAGAACATCAGCGCAAAAGCAGTCGTCAGCGCGGTGTAGCTGCCCTCGACCATCCGCGACGAGAGCGCCGCGTTGACGATGAAGTTGATCTGCACGATCCCCAGCCCAAGCACGCGCGGAGCCATCAGCGTCAGCACTTCGCGCACGCCGGGGACGCGAAAATCCGGCAGGAAACGCAGGCGGGCATGAATCGGGCGCAGGCCGGGCAGTTGAATCAGCAGGTGCAGGAGCGCGCCGATGACCGCGCCGATAGCCGGGCCATAGACACTGGCGCTGACCGAGTCACCGATCAGCGTCGGCGGCAGCGCCCGCGCCAACACCAGCGCGCCGAAGATCAGGCCGATGTTGTTCATGCTGAGGGCCAGCGCCGGGAGAATGAACAACTGATGCGCGTTGAGAATCCCCATCATCAGGCCGCTGACGCTGAAGATGATGACCGTCACGAGCATCATCTGAGTCAGCGAGACGGTCAGCGCCTGCACTGCCGGGCTGTCGCCGGGGACGAGCAGCGCCGGAACCAGCGTCGGAGCCAGCAGCGCGACGACCAGCGCGAGGACGGTCGCGGCCAGCGCCGAAAGCGTCATGACCGCGCTGGCAAGCCGCCACGCGCCGTCCTGATCGCTGCCCGTCAGGTAACGGGCAAAGACCGGGATGAACGATGAACCGAGCGCCCCGCCTGCCACCAGCGTGAACAGCGCCTCAGGGACGCGCTGCGCGGCGTAGAAGGCATCGAGCGCGTCGGTCGTGCCGAAAGTCGAGGAGAAAATCGCCGTGCGGACGAGGCCAAGCAGGCCGCTGCCGAGGAAACCGACGAGAACGACGACCGCCGCGCGGGCAATCTGCCGGTTGGAAAGCGCGTTCGATGAAGCTGTGGTCATAGAGTTCCCGATCATGGGCGCAGGCATGGGCTGTCGCCCCGGATTGTAGCATAGGTGTTAGAATGACCGTGACTTCGCGCAGGAGAAAAAAACGATGTCGCAATCGCAGCGTTACCGAAAAATTCTGGTTCCGGTCGATGGCTCCGGCTGGGCGCAGCGCGCCATCCCCCACGCTATCGACATCGCCCGCAGCAATGGCTCGGAACTGATCCTGCTGCACGTCTTTCGGCCCCCGGCCATCGAGTATGCCGACCAACTGGCGCTGGCGCATCAGGACGAGCAGATCGACGAGATGCGCGCGCAGATGAAGCAGTATCTGACCGGGCTGGCGAACGAACTGCGTGACGAAGCCCTCCCCGTCAGCGTACAGATGCTCGAAGGCCCCGGCGTCGCCAGCCTGATCTGCGATTACATCAAGAGCCAGGAAATTGATCTGGTGGTGATGAGCACGCACGGGCGTACCGGGCTGGCGAAACTGCTGCTGGGGAGCATCGCCAACGAGATCATGAACAGCACCGACGTGCCGGTACTGCTGGTGCGACCGGACAAAGAGAATAACTAGTCCGCCTTCACCCCCGTTCCCCCAGGGCAATCGCATCAAAATCGCAGCTCAGGCTATAAAAGGTCATGAGGGT
>CAZZAO010000231.1:0-3354 GCA_964652205.1 uncultured Anaerolineaceae bacterium
GTCCTTGCCCTTCTGGTTGATGATGGTGTCGATGGCGAGGGCCGTCTTGCCGATCTGGCGGTCGCCGATGATCAACTCACGCTGACCGCGACCGACCGGCGTCATGGCGTCGATGGCGATGATGCCGGTCTGCACCGGGCGGTTGACGTTCTGACGTTCCATCACGCCGGGGGCGATGCGCTCGACGTTGTAGTATTCGCTGTCGGGGCCAGCGACCGGGCCACGACCGTCAATTGGCTCGCCGATGGCGTTGACGACGCGACCGACCATCTCCATCCCGACCGGAACCGACGCGATACGACCGAGCGGGCGGACTTCGTCACCTTCGCTGATGTTGTCGTACTGGCCGAGGATGATGATCCCGACGTTATCGGCTTCGAGATTGAAGGCCATGCCGACAGTGCCGTTGGCAAAGCGCACCAGCTCGCTGTAGCGGATGTTTTCCATCCCGCTGACACGGGCAATGCCGTCGCCGACTTCCTCGACGTAGCCGACTTCGACCGATTCAATCGTCGGAGTGTACGACTGAACCTGCTGAAGCAACGAGTCAAAAATGCTGCTGGTAGGGGAACTTTCCGCCATGTGGATCTCCTACGATCTATCTGCGAGTGAAAGGAACGTGTGACGTGCCGAGGTGGCACAAATTAAGCGTTATGAAAACGAGACTTGTGAAAGAGTCGGATAATTCGTATTTTACCTGATGCTCATGAGAATGTCCACTTTTTCACAAACGACTTTTACCAGCCGCGCACAGGGAAGCGAGGAACGCTCGTTCGCTGCTGACTCAATCATACCAGCCTATCGAAACCTGCCCCAGTCCGGCGTCTGGTCAGCGATCTCCGTCGAGGTCGTCGGGATTGCGCTCCGGGTGTCCGCCGCCGAGCTGGACGCTGCGCTGATAAGCTGCCCAGACCGAGCGCGAAATGACGGTGCGCAAGCCGCCCTTCTCCAGATGGTAAATTGCTTCTGCCGACGTGCCGCCGGGGCTGGTGACTTGATTGCGAAGCTGCGCCAGATGCGCGCCAGAGGCATTGGCATAATCGACCGAGCCGCTGACCGTCTGAAACACCAGCCGCTCGGCGTCCCGGCGCGAGAAACCCATGTGAACGCCCGCGTCAACCAGCGCTTCCATAAAGAGAAAGACGTAAGCCGGGCCGGTTCCGCTCAAGGCCGTCGCCATGTCGAGATATTTCTCGTCGTCCATATAGATTTCGTCGCCGAGCGCACTGAGCAGTTCGCGCGCCTGCTCGCGCTGCGCGGGCGGGACCTGGGCCGTCGCCGTCCAGACGGTGATGCCTTTGCCGATCTGCGCGGGGGTGTTGGGCATGGCGCGAACGACGCTCAACGTGCCGAGGCCGTCGCTCAGGGTGCGGATGCGGACGCCCGCCAGAATCGACAGCACCATCTGGACGCGGCCCATGTGTCCGCGCAGCGATTGCGCCGCAGCAGCAAAGACCTGGGGCTTGGTCGAGACGACCAGCACATCGGCCTGACCGGCAGCTTCGCCGTTGTCGGTCGTCGTGCGGATGCTGTATTTCGCGTTCAGTTCGGCGCAGCGTTCGGCGCGCGGCTCGGCAGCGATGATCTGCTCTGGCGTCACCAGCTTCTGATTGAGCAGGCCGCTCATCATCGCTTCGGCCATCACGCCGCTGCCGATAAAGGCGACGGTTTTATTCTCAAAGGTCATCATCCCCTCACTCTCTGCCCCCGTTACCACCTTCGGCTCCCGTCGAATGAACCAACTTCGACGCGCTACGCCTCAGGGCGCGGGGAGAAGGACTGCCCGCGAAATATTTGAGCGATTCGTCGACTCGGGCATAACGCATCATGCCTCTACGAAAATTTTGCGCTGAGGTAGAACCTGACGGCAGGCGCGAACCATCGCGCCCCGGTAGAAGATCGCGCAGCCCATTACACCATCACGCGGTGCTGATAAGGATACTCGGCTTCCCAGCGGGCCGCTGCCTGGTGGACGCGATCCATCTGCACGTCGATGCCAATTCCCGGCGCGGTCGGCGCGGCAATCGTGCTGTTCGGGCCGAGCTTAAACGGCGGCTCAGTCAGGTCGGGATGGTAGTAGCGCTCAGTGGCCGAGATATCGCAGGGCATCGTCACGCCGGGCAGCGAGGCGAAGGCCAGGATGGCAGCGCGACCGGCGCCGGTTTCGAGCAGCCCGCCGATCCACAACGGCAACCGGTTTTCGACAGCCACCCGGTAGACTTCGAGGCTTTCGGTGTAGCCGCCGACACGGGCTGGCTTGAGGTTAAGAATGCTGAGGGCATCCAGCGCCAGCGCCAGCCGAAGATCGTTCGCGGAATGGATGCTCTCGTCGAGGCAGATCGGCGTTTTCAACTGCGGCTTGAGCTTGCTGTGTTCGTAGATATCCATGTAGCCGAGCGGTTGTTCGAGCATCAGCAGATTGAACTCGTCAAGCTGCTTTAAGTGCTCGGCATCCTTGAGACTGTAGGCGCTGTTGGCGTCGAGCATCATCGTGATGTCGGGGAACTGCTGGCGGACGCCGCGCGCCAGTTCGACGTCCCAGCCCGGCTCGATCTTGAGTTTGATGCGTCGGTAGCCCTGCCTGAGTCGCAGCGCGATCAGGGCGTTGGTCTCCTCGATAGTCGGCTTGATGCCGATGCTGACGCCGACCGTCGCATAGCCGCGCGGCCTCTGATCCGCAGGCAGATATGAGGCGAACAGGTCGGCCAGCGCGATCTCGTTAGCCTTAGCGAAGGCGTCCCAGATCGCCGCTTCAAGGCCGTGCTTCGCCAGAGGATGCCCGCGCGTGACGCGGATGAGCGCCGGGACATCGGTCGGGCTGTGGATTGTTTTGCCGAGCAGCGCCGGAATCAGAAACTCGGCCAGGACGTGCTGCGTCGTGCCAATCGTTTCGTAAACGTAGCCGGGCAGGGCTTCCGCCGAGCATTCGCCCCACCCTGTGAGGCCGTCGTTGGTGTGAACGGCGACCAGCACGGCAGCCTTGAACGGCTCCTCGCCATTGCTGGTCCGCAGGCGGTCAACCAGATCGAGGGCGATGGTGAAATACTCAATGTTCCGAATCGTGATCGAACGCATCATGACTCCAATTCAGCGCGACAAGATAAACGCCTAAGCATTATCCGCTTCCCAATCTTCCAGTTTCAGACCGACCACGCGGCTGAACTCGCGCGTATTATGCGTCACCAGAGTCAGATCATTCGCCAGCGCAATCGCGGCAATCAGCAAATCATAAGGCCCGATAGGCGTTCCGATCCGCGCCAGTTCAGCCTTATGGAAAGCTGCAAAAGGCTGTGCCGCGTCGTTGAAGGAGAGTGAGTCATACCGATTGAGGAATAACTCCTGCTGCGCTAGTAG
>CAZZAO010000232.1:0-3339 GCA_964652205.1 uncultured Anaerolineaceae bacterium
AACCGATATGAGCTTTCTTGAAACTCCGATCAAATTTGATGCGTTTGCCCTGTGCGACCGGGGACGTTTTGTTGGCTCGAGAGCGTGGCAGCGCTATCATCAGCAGCTCTGTGCCTGCCTGAAACGTCCCCTCAGGATACAAGCTGATGCCCGCTGGAACTCACGACGCGCTCCCCGACCGCCGCAATGAAAATGTCCTGATCTACGTCAATGGCGAGCTGGTTCCGCGCCGGGACGCAGCCATCTCCGTCTTTGACAGCGGCTTTCTGGTCGGCGATGGCGTCTGGGAAGGCATTCGACTGCATCGCGGCGTGCTGATCTATCTTGACGATCATCTGGATCGACTCTATCAGGGCGCGAGGGCGATTGCGCTCGATATCGGCATGACGCGCGCGGCGCTGTCCGCAGCGCTTTATCAGACCGTCCGCGCCAACGGGATGAGCGATCAGGTCCATGTGCGGCTGATGGTGACGCGCGGGATCAAGAAAACGCCGTCGCAGGACCCGCGCCTGACGCTTGGCCCGCCGACCCGAGTGATTATTGCCGAACACAAACAGGCGAACCCGGAAATGGCGCGGCGCGGCGTGACGCTGTTTACCTCGACCGTCCGACGCGGCTCGCCCGATTACCTCGACCCACGCCTGAACTGTCACAGCAAGCAGCATGAAGTGATCGCCCTGATTCAGGCGCTGCAAGCGGGGGCTGATGAGGCGCTGATGCTCGACATTCACGGCTTCGTCAGCACCTGTAATGCGACTAACTTCTTTATGGTCAAGTCGGGGGAAGTCTGGACTTCGACCGGGCAATATTGTATGAACGGCATCACGCGCGCCAGAGTGATTGCCCTCTGCCGGGCCAACAACATCCCCGTTTACCAGAAGAATTTCTCGCTGACAGAGGTCTATGACGCCGACGAAGCTTTCGTGACAGGGACGTTCGCCGGGCTGATTCCGGTCAACGCCGTTGACGGGCGGGCCATCGGCATGGCGTCGGGGCGGCCTGTACTCCAGCGGTTGCAGCAGCTTTATGCCGACGCGCTCGACCGTGCAGCCGGAGCGCCGTCGAAATTATCCTGACGGCGCGTTAATGAGGCAGAAGCGGTCACTCTCATGGATTACTCAATCCGGCTGGAAAAGCTCCGCAGGCTGATGCGCGGGCGCGGAATCGACGTTGTCGCGCTCGTTCCGGGGGCCAATCTGCGCTATCTGACCGGCGGCGTTCACTTCGTCATGGAACGGCCTATCGTCCTGTTTGTTCCGCTCGATGGGCCGCCGGTCGCCGTCATCCCCCAACTGGAAGTGCCGCTTTTTTCAGGTCACGCGCTTGCGGCGCAGATTTTCTCCTGGACAGACGCCGAGGGCTATGATCGGGCGTTCGTGGCCGGGCTGGCGGCGCTCGGCGTGACCGGGAAGGTCATCGGGGTTGAAGGGCTGCGGATGCGCTTCTTCGAGGGAGAAATTATGCGCCGCCACGCGCCGGGGGCGACCGTCGCCGCCGTCGATGACGCGCTGGCCGAACTGCGGCTCATCAAGGCGGACGACGAGCTGGCGGCGCTGGAGAATGCCATTCAGATTTCGGAACAGGCGCTGACCCTGACCCTGAGCGAAATCCGCCTCGGCATGAGCGAGCGCCAGATCGCCTCTCTGCTGGAAGCGCATTTACAGCAACTCGGCAGCGAGGGACTCGCCTTCACGACGATCATGCATGCGGGCGGCAACACGGCGCTGCCGCACTGCGGCCCGCTTGAGAACCAGCTTCAGGCGGGCGACCCGCTGATTTTCGATTTCGGCGGCAGCTATCAGGGCTACTGTGCCGACATCACGCGGGTCGTATTTGCCGGTGAGCCGCGCCGGGAGTTCCGGGACTTTTACGCGGTCGTTCAGGCGGCCAATGCGGACGCGCGGGCCGCAGCGAAACCGGGTATCACGGCGGAGTCGCTCGACCTGCTCACCCGTCAGGTGTTCGCGGACGCGGGCCACGCCGCGCTCGTCCGCCATCGCACCGGGCATGGTCTGGGCCTTGAAGCCCACGAAGCGCCGTACCTTGTTCAGGGCAACACCCAGGTTCTGGAGCCGGGCATGGTCTTGACCATCGAGCCGGGAATCTACCGTCTGGGCGAAATTGGCGTCCGCATCGAAGACGATATCCTCATCACTGAAACCGGCGCGCGAAGCCTGACCAGCTTGAGCCGCGATCTGCTGGTTATTGCCTGATCGGGGCAGCGGCGCTGGCTAGTGACCGCGATGTTTGGCTCGTGCTTTCTCGGCAGTGACCTCGCGGATGTGGCGGCGGCGTGCCTCGCGGTCGGCGCGTGAGTCCTGCTGCCGTCCCTGCTTGTTCTGCTCGATCTGGGCGCGCATGGCTTCGTGAGCGATGCGGGTGATGCCGTGTTCAGCCAGCGCGCGCCGGACTTCGCGCTGCATCCGCTTAGGGTTGACGGGCGCAGTCGTTCGCGCTTCGGCGGGTATGCCGACCGTCATCGTCCGCATCAGCGCCAGCAGGTCGCGCTGGACGAACTCGTAAACAAGCTGGTCAGAAGGCTCTGCGCCGAAAATGTGGCGCGCGGCGTAAAGCAGGCCGTCGCGCTCGTCCTCGACGAGTCCGACGTAGTATGGGGAATCAAACAGGATCGTCAACTGCATGAGGGGGCCTCTCCAGGTAAGCGAAAACGACGCCACGGGACATTCCTGGAAAGGACGGATACGGACATCGCAGGGGATGCGCCCCGACTACCAGCGGGGCTGTGTTTTTGTGGCTTGACTCTATTCTATACTGAGGGCAGACGCAGCTTCAACCCTTTTCGGCAGAGACGGGGCCGGGCTAAAGGGCGCGCGTCTTTGAGTTGAAGTTGACGATGCCCCGACCGCGCAGGCTGGCCTGAGGCCGCGCCAGATCGACTCTCAGGCTGTCGAGCGGAATCGTCGGCCTGACTTGCAGCCGGTAACTGCCTTTGACGTTCGCATCTTCGGCAAAATTTCTGGCGGTAAGCAGATTTCCGCTGGCCGTCGTGACCTGAAAATCCTGCGCGACCAGCCCGCTGATCGGGCAACCGTGGCGGTCGGCCACCGAGATCACGAGCATCAGCGGCGCGCTGTCGCGTGCTTCGGCGGCGTTCTGCGAAGCGAGCGCGAACACGGCGATGGTCAGGGGTTGACCGGCTGTGTCGCTAAGGGAAGGAGAGTCAGAAATATCAGGATGAAGCATTATTCTAATCCTTATATCGTTCAGGGACTGTCGAATGATACTCTATCCTGTTTTAGGCTGCGAACCTTTCCGGGTTTCAGACAGGGCAAACGCATCAAATTTGATCGGAGTTTCAAGAAAGCTCATATCGGTTTA
>CAZZAO010000233.1:0-3291 GCA_964652205.1 uncultured Anaerolineaceae bacterium
TCGGTCATGTCTGCCTCCGGTTAAAGCCGTAGGTTTCCAGCGTCCGCTGAATCGTCGTTTCGACCAGATCGAGCAGCGCTTGATCGTGATCGCCGCTTTCAGGGCGGCGCTCGTCGAGGGCTGTCCACATCAGGCGCATGGTTTCAATCGTATTTTCGTCGGCAGCGCTGATCTGTCCATTCACCATAATGCCGCAGATGACCAGCGGCAGGTAAGTATTGAAAAAGTCGATGCCCTCGTGAGTTTTCAGGCCGTCGATCAGCCGGTCGGCAAAGTGCAGGCGGTCGGCCTCGCGGCCAAGGTCCTCGCCCGTCGCCACCGAGACCGTCTCGAAGGCGAACAGGACAGCATCGTGAAGCAGCTCATCATACAGGAGCTTCTGAACCACGCTGGCGGCATGAAAGGCTCCGCGCTGGTCGCGGGCCAGCGCGCGAATCATCCCGTGAAACCAGCGCGGCGCGGCCTCAAGGTGGCGGTCATGACTCAACAGCGGGACGACGTTATAGCTCCCGGCAGCAATCGGGCTGTGCGCGCTTTCTTTCGGCATGGCATATTCGAGCAGCAGCGCCATGACTTTGGCGATCATCAGCGCCTCGACCGGCTTGAGCGGATAGCCCGCCCCGGCGAAACGGCTCGCGGTTTCCTCAGCCAGCGGGCCGAGCGTGTGAGCGCGTTGCAGCCCCGGCAGCACGCGGAAGCGAAACAGGTCGGCGAAGCGATGCAGGAGCGCAGCCTCGTCACGCAGATCGACCAGCGTCCACAGGCTGACCCACCCCGGCTGATAATCGACGATCCTGCCGATGCTGCCCGAAAGCAGATCGATGCTGGTTTCGAGGCTGTTCCGGCCAAACTTTTTAGCGGTCGAAAACTCGACGCCTTTGAGCGCCTCGACGCGATCCGCATTTTCCGCCGAAAGGTCATCGGAGCCGAGCATCAGGCCGCGTTCAGGCGGACGGGCGCGCGGCGGGCTGCCTTCAACTCTGACTTCGACCGCCATGGCGATTTTATAGCTGCTGCCGGCGGGGGTCTGCGCCATCGCCGCCACGGGCAGGGTGACGTAGCCCGATTCCATCGGACTCAGGCCGACGACGATACGGGCGCGCCGGGAAACAAACCCGTCCGGCAGTTGCAGCACAGCGGTGAGATCGACCGGCGCATCGACCGTGTTCTGAGCCAGCAGCAGCACCTCGAACGGTCTCCCGGCGCGCGCCACACGCGGACGCACGCCGAGCGCAAGCTGAAGCACGCCAATGGCGCAGCGCTCACCGCCGGTCAACGCGCCTAAAACGTCGGGAAGCTGTAAGGACTCAGAATCAGTCATCAGGCAGACAGACGTTGATTGATGAGATTAGTTAAGCCTATTATAGGGCAATTTAGCGGCCACACTATGCAGATGACCGGAAGTAAGCCTGATTTTTACGAATCGAATCACAAAGGGCAGCCACATAGCTGCCCGGTCAAACAAACAGGCGCGTCGAACCGATTCAGGGGGCGTCGAACCTGAGGGTCGCCAGCATCAGCGCGTAGATGTCCTGCTGCACCAGCGCAACCGGCTGGTTGGCGATAATGTTCTCCTGATAGCTGAACTGGTAGATTCTGTCACCGTGCGCCAGATAAATAACGGGCGTGTACGAGTCGAAACTGAAATAGCGGACGACGAAAGCGGACATCCCCGCGACCCTGACCTCTTCGGCCTGACTCATGTCGAGGTGGCCGTCAGCAGTGACGGGCAGGCCGCCGGTCGGGCCACCCTGGGCGACCACGTCGGCGTAGGCTTGCTCGATGCTTTGCTCGGCGAACGCCCGCGCCGTCAGCCCCTGCGGATTATCTTCGACAGTAATCGTCAGTTGATAGGCGTTACCCTGGACCTGAAATTCAGTGTCGCTCGGACGGATGTCAATTGTCGGCCCCATAATCAGCGTGGTCGAGGCGTCGGTTTCGCTGACAATGGCGTTGACAGGGATCAGGAGCGTGTAACCCTGCCCGTGATACTGGCTGAGATTGAAGAAGTCGGCGCTCGGCTCGACATCGGGCGTGGCCGTACCGGTCTGAGCCAGCGAAGGCAGAACGAGACAGAGCGAACAGACCAGCACAGCGGTCAGCGTGACAAGGCGTGAGGCTTTCATCGACTTCTCCATTGAGCGGACAGGATAGCTGCACTATACAGGAAACGCCGCGCCTTGAGACTGGTCAGGTGGATAGGTCAACAGTCGCCCTTCGGCGGGTTTCTGGCATCAGCCGTCGAAACTGAGGGTCGTCAGCATCAGCGCGCAGACGTCGATCTGCGCCTATCCGAGCGGGGCGTCATCATCTCATCACTCACGGCCTGCTCTTTGAAGAAGGGATGCGTTATGCAGCGTACTATACGCGAACCGTCGGCGGCGGGGATGAGCCGGACGGCGGAATTTGCATCCGTCTTTGGGCGCGCACTCACCCTCAAGCCCTCTCCCGGCGGGAGAGGGAAGCAAAACAGGTCAGGTCGATTCGGGTATAAACATTCAGAAGCCGGGGCGATCACGTCCGAGGACGGCGGCTTGAACAGCGCCGCCGGCATACTGCCGCAGCAGCGCCGACAACTGCTCGACGGCAGCGGCCACGTCCGCCGCGCCGCCGGGATGCTGCGCCTCGCAGGTGATAACAAGGTCGGTCGTGTCGTCACGAGCGCCGCTCTCGTCGCTCTGCCGCCAGCACCAGCGCCGCGCGACGACTGTTTTCCGCTCGTCAGTGAAAATAACTTCCCCCGGCGCGGGATGATCGACCTCGTCCTGATTGAGGTTGCGGAAGACCTCGCTGCCATCGGCGAAATGAACGGTAACTGGCAGCGCCAGCGCGCGCGTATCGACGATGGCGACCGGCAGACCATAACGGATACTGATCAGGTTGCCGAGATCGACCAGCGTGTTGATGCTCGGAATATCGCCCTTTTTGGTCAGGCGACGGAGCAGCGCCTCGGACGCGCTGCGATACTGCGTCGGATCAACCCCGAACGAGCGGAAGGCCGCGCGCCAGCCCGCCAGTGACGGCAGCTCGCTCAAGGGCGTAGCGCCAATACGGGCGATAGCTGCGGCCTGCTCGGCCTGATAGACAGCCAGCAGGTCGGGCGGTGTCGGGCCGTTACGGACGCCATGCGCGACGATCACGCCGCCGGACAGGTTCGGATAAGCGCCGAGGATGTCAGCGCGGTACTGGAAGCTGGTCATTTTTCCCCCTCACCTTCGCCCCTGGTCAGGCCCGCTCGCCCTGCGGGTCGAGATGCCGCTGCGCGGCAGGAGCGAGGCCATAACCACTTCA
>CAZZAO010000234.1:0-3283 GCA_964652205.1 uncultured Anaerolineaceae bacterium
CCACCCACCCCCTCGGCCGGATGGGACAAATGGATGAAGTTGCAGAGGCTTACCTCTACCTGATGAAGGGCGGCTACACCAACGGCCAGGTCCTTTACGTAGAGGGCGGCCAGAACGTCTGAAGACTCGCTTCTGGTCCCCAACTGGCTTAGGAAAACGGCCGGTTTTCATTGGAAAGGACCTGACGTGAGAGAAGCATGGATCATCGACGCGGCCCGTACGCCGCGCGGCGTTGGCAAAGTCGGCAAGGGCGCGCTCGCGGATGTGCACCCGCAGCGCATCCTGTCGACGGTTTTGAAGGCGCTCGCCGAGCGTAACAAGATCAAGACCGAAGAAGTCGACGACGTGATCGCCGGTTGCGGCACGCAGACCGGACTTCAGGGCGCTTGCATCGCGCGCATGGCGCTTCTCGACGCCGGCTGGAAGAACGAAGCGCCGGGCGTGTCGCTCGACCGCTTCTGCGGCTCGGGTCTGACCTCGGTCAACTATGCCGCCATGAGCATCATGTCGGGCATGCAGGACCTGGTCGTCGCCGGCGGCGTCGAATCCATGTCGCACAATTCGACCGTCAAGGGCGGCCGCAGCGGCGGTTTCATGGACTCGAACAACCTGCACCTGCGCAGCCTGCACCCGCAGCCCCATCAGGGCGTTTGCGGCGACCTGATCGCCACGCTCGAAGGCATCACGCGCGAAGACACCGACAAGCTGGCGCTCGAAAGCCAGAAGCGCGCCGACCATGCCATCAAGAACGGCCACTTCAAGAAGAGCGTCGTGACCGTCTATCACGAAGACGGTTCGGTCGCCCTCGACCATGAGGAATTCCCGCGTCCCAGTACGACGCTCGAAGGCCTCGCGCAGCTGAAGCCCGCCTTCGCCGCGATGTATGACGCGCCGCTGGACGAAGCCGGCTGGACCTACAAGAAACTGGTCGAGCAGGCCTATCCGAATGTGAAGATCAACCATATCCACCATGCCGGCAATTCGTCGGGCGTCGTGGACGGCGCTGGCGCCGTGGTTCTGGCTTCGCCGGAATATGCCAAGGCGCAGGGCTGGAAGCCGCGCGCCAAGATCCGCGCCGTCGCCACGATGGGCGACAGCCCGGAGCTGATGCTGAACGCCCCGGTTCCGGCGACCAAGAAGGTCCTGGCCAAGGCCGGCATGAGCCTCAAGGACATCGACCTGTACGAAGTCAATGAAGCCTTCGCCGTCGTTCCGCTGAAGTTCATGCGCGATCTCGACATCGATCCGGCTGTCGTCAATGTGAATGGCGGCGCGATGGCGCTCGGCCATCCCATCGGCGCGACCGGCGCGATCATCCTCGGCACGCTGCTCGACGAACTCGAGCGCCGTGATTTGGCCGTCGGCCTTGCCACGCTCTGCGCGGCGGGCGGCATGGCGCCGGCGACGATCATCGAGCGCATGTAATTCGCGCATCGTTATGACAAAACAAAAAGGCGGGACGCTAGTCCCGCCTTTTTTATTTCCTGAATGAGAGCCGGCAGACGATTACGTCTGCCGGTTCTTAACCGAAGTCAGCTCAGAAGCGGACCTTGCCCTGGAGCATGAGCCTGCGGCCTTCTTCGATCGAGAAGACGTTGACGGTAACGAAGTTGTATTTTCCTGCCGTCGTCAGCACGTCGAAGATATTGCTGCCGATAAAGTTCAGCTCCCATTTGCCATCCGGCGCACCGAAACCTGCGCTGAGATTGACCTTGGTGAAGCTGGACTGCAGGCCGTAAGCCGGATTGAAATCGCCGCCGTCATTCCAGGTATGCGACTGGAAGTCCGCGCCGACAGTGCTGTGGAGATTCAGCCAGTCGTTGACGTCGCGGGTGTAGCTGAGCGACATCGTTCCGGCCCAGTCCGGCGTCGAATTCACCGGGAAGCCTGCACGATTATACCCTGTCGTGCCCGTCAGAGGATTGATGGCACAAGTCGGGGCCACCACCGCGGAAGGGCAAGGCGCATTCGGATAGTCGGTAAACCGCGCAAGGGTATAAGACGCCGAGGAGGCAAAGCTCAGTCCCGATATCCATTCGTTCAGGTCCGCATTCATGACCAGTTCGACGCCTTTGGACTCCGCTTCTGCAGCGTTGCTGCTGGTCAGCGTCGCCAACGGACTGCCCGGGATCACCACATACGAGGAGACCTGCAGGTTTTTGAAATTCATCCAGAAGGCGCTGACATTGAAGGTCAGGAAGTCCCACAGCTCGCTCTTCGCGCCAATTTCCCAGCTCGTCGACTGTTCAGGCTTGACGTAAAAAGTAGCGGCCGTCGTAGAGCGGGTCGCCTGGAAGGCGCCGCCCTTCGAACCCTTCGCCCAGCTAGCGTAGACGTTGACCTCGGGCGTGATGTCATACTTCACCGTGATAGACGGATCGAAAGACGATTCGGTCTTGTTGACGGTCGGGACATTCAACGGTCCCGATCCTGGGAACGCGACGCCTCCCTGAGTGGGGAAAGTTGCGCCAGCCGGGAGCGTCACGCGATCATAGTTACCATCGCGATCAATCAATGTTCCACGAACGCCACCGATAAGGTGCAACTGGTCTGTGACGTGCCATGTCGCCGATGCATAGCCGGAGATCGTGTACCACTCGTTCTTCTGCAAGAATCTGATGGCGCCATTAAGAGCCGGCGCCGGGAATCCGGCATAGCGGAACACGTTGTACACATTATAGCTCGATTGGTCGTAGTAGAGACCGACCATCCAATCGACGGTCTGCTCGCCAGTCGATTGAACGCGAACTTCCTGCGCGAACTGTCTGAAACTGTCCTGATAGTCCGCCCAGACAGTCTCTGGCGGAAGATGCCGGCCGGTCGCAATCGACCGCGAGGTAAAGGCCGTAAAGCCGGTCTGCGAAACCAGCATGATATTCCCGAGATCATATTCGATCAGATTCGAGAAATGATGGGCGTTGTTGCCATCGAGATCGCCATATTCGCCCGTAACCACGGGGTTGTTCTGAACGAAACCAGGAAGCTGATTGCGCAGCACCGTCGTCGCGAAGCCGGCGTTACCACGACCGGTCTGCGCGGTGTGATCGAACTGGTATTTCGTGACCATATGGAATTTTGCATCCGGGTCGAACACCAGCGTGAGACGACCGCTTTGCACTTCATTCTGCGGGTCGTTCTTGCCGTTGGCCGCATTCTGCATCCAGCCTGCGGTGTCGACGATCTTGACCGCAAGACGCGCCTTCAGCTCGTCCGTAATCGGACCGGAAATATAGGCATCCGCATCGACGCCCTTGGAACGGTCGATCACATAACCGACCGTAGC
>CAZZAO010000235.1:0-3201 GCA_964652205.1 uncultured Anaerolineaceae bacterium
GTGCCTATGGGGCGACCCGCCGGGTCGCCCCTACGTTACCGTTGACCCTGGATAAACTGATATGAGCTTTCTTGAAACTCCGATCAAATTTGATGCGTTTGCCCTGCCCCCGACCCCTCTCCTCGGAAGGAGAAGGGAGAAGGATTGTGTCCGCTAAAATCAGGTTGTCTCCGTATTTTCGTAGGGGCTTGATGCATCAAGCCCGCATTTCTATCCCCATAAACACAGACTCACCGGACACGCCAGTGTCCGGTGAGTCTGTGTATTCGTGTATCTTGGCGCGGACACGATGCATCGTGTCCCTACAAATGCCGCGCGCTAAAATCCGGTCGTTTCGGGTCGCCGATAATGGACGACTCGCTGGAGCGCCTTCAGTTCATACGGCCAGTCGTAGAACTGGAAGCGATAGCGCCAGCCGCTGACCGCCTTGAGCAGGTGGCGCATCGAGCCGGTCAGGCGCAGATCGGTCACGGTCGGATAGTAGGCGTTAACGACCGACTCGAAGTTGCGGACGCGGTGGCGCGTGCGATAGTTGAACCACGGCGTCGATGGGTCTTTACGCATCGAAAAGCGCGCCCATTCATCGCTGGCCCACTGGTCGAGCGTTTCCGGGAAGCGGAAGCCCGCCAGCGTCGCCGCGTCCAGTAAAGCGCTGCCTTCCTGCGGCACTGGCGTATAGATGTAGAGAATCAGCTCGGTCGCCGGGTTGATCTTCTTGAGCTTGCGGATGAACTGAATGGTCGACTCGATGTCGGCGGCAGGGTCGGGCGGGCTGCCGAGCACGAATGACAGCTCCGGCACGATGTCGTACTGCTTCATCCGCTCGACCAGCGCCAGCGTCATCGCCGTGCTGGCATGGCCGCCTTTGTTCATCCGCCTGAGCGTAGCGTCGTCGCCGCTCTCTGCGCCCATAAAGATCATCTTCGCGCCGCTGCGACGCATCTTTTCCCAGGTCGCGTCCTCGTAGCCCATCAGCGTATCGACGCGCCCCAACCCCCACCAGCGAATGCCCATCCCGGCGATCCGCTCGGCGAAGTCGGCGCTGCGCTGCTCGCTGACGAAAAAATCCATGTCGTGAAATTCGAGGCCGTCGATGTTCCAGCGCTGCTTGAGCGTGCCGACGATCTCGGCGACCCGTCTGGCGCTTTCGGGAATCCAGCGCCGATTCGCCAGCGCGACGACGGCGCAGAAATTGCAGGCGAACGGACAGCCAAAACTGGTGTTGTGTGACAGCACGCGGCTGCCGAGATAGCTTCTGCCGACATAGCGCCCGACGTCGATGGCGTCGTAGGGGAACCACGGCAAATTATCGAGCGGGACGTTGGGCGCGCGCGGCGTGACTTTGATCGTGCCGTTGTCGTTGTAGCCGAGGGCGGGGACGTCGGTCAGCGCGCCGCCGTGGTGGAACGTATCGACAAACTGGCGGAACGGCGCTTCGCCCTGTCCCTGAATGACGTAATTGACAAAGTCGCTGCGCAGGATGACGTCTTCATGCTGAGTCGGAAAGTAGCCGCCCCAGAGAATGGTTAGGCCGGGCAGGGCGGCTTTGACCTGCCTGCACACCGGCACAGCCTGACGCAATTGTGGCCCCGGCATGACCGTGACCGCCAGCAGCTTCGCGCCGGTGGCCTGCGCTCGCTCGATGATCGCGCTGGCCGGGTCGGCGGTCAGGTTGCCGTCGATGAACTCGATAGCGTAATCGGCGGCGATGACGGCGGCGACGGCCAGCAGCGACAGCGGCAGGCGCTGCTTGCCGGGGCTGGTGCTGAGCGGGTTGTAGAACAGAACCGTTGGGCGCATGGCGGATTCCTTCGGCGAGCATGAACGTCGTCCGTCTTTACATTGTATCGTCGGATGCGCGAAATCTGGATTGATCGCGCAGTTCGGGCTGCTGCGCTTTCCCGTTTTTACTCATCACTCAGCACTTTTCCTCGCGGCTGCCACTGTGGATGTGGCAGGATGCCGCCGCTGTTTATCCGCCGCAGCCATGAGCCGTCGGCGGCAGCAATTGTGAAGTCGGGGTCGCTCTCCAGCGGGCTGTCAAAGGCGATGCGCGTCTCGTCGGGCGACCAGTCGATGGTGCGGAAGGCATACGGGTCGTAGTCGATGCCGCGCGCGTCCGAACGGTCGGCGTTGGCGACAAACACGCCCCACGTCCCGCCCATGTCCGAGGCGAACGCCAGTTTGCGCCCGCTCGGCGACCAGAAAGCTAGCCCGTAATGGGCGTCTGCCGGGAACATCGGCACAGCCTCACCGGTAGGCAGGTCAGCCTCATAGCCGCTAATGATGCCGTTGTTCATTGCGCGGTAGTTCAGGCTGCGACCGTCAGGAGTCCAGTTCGCGCCGAAGACCTGATTCGGCCCGTACTGGCGCAGGCTGCTGCCGTCGGCTGCGGCGACGTACAGCTTGCCCGTCAGGCCGTCTGGCCCGGCGAAGAACAGGATGTACTGACCGTCCGGCGACCAGGCCGGGTTGAAGATTTCGCTGTCGAGCGCTGACAGACGGCGTGGATCGCTGCCGTCGGCGTTCATGGCATAGATGTCGCCGTCGCCCATCGAGGCATATGAGACGTAGGCGATCTGCTGGCCGTCTGGCGACCAGACCGGGTCGAAGTCGTTGGCCGCTGAATCGCTGAGCTGCCGACGCGCCCCGCTGGCGACATCGAGGACGTAAATATCGACGCGCGTCGGCGCGGATGTGATGCCGTAGAACAGCAGTGACCGGCTGTCGGGCGACCAGCGCGGCGATTGATCGAGCATATCGTCAATCACGCTGGCGCGGCCTGTGCGTAAGTCGATCAGATGAACGGCGTTAGTGACCTGACTCCAGCAGGCGTAGTAGCGGCCATCGGGCGACCAGCCGATGACCGTGCTGCCGGTATCAGCAAAGGTCGCCACCAGCGCGCGCCTGTCCGTTCGCAGGTCGAGCAGTCGCAGCGTCCGAGTCTGGCCGTCGATCAGCGGCGAATAGGCGATGATCTCGCCCGTTGGCAGCGCCGCGCTGATGCCCCGAATCAGCGCCGCCAGCGCCGCGCACACGGCGCAGAGGGCGACCGCCGCGATCACGCTCAATCGGAGACAAACCTGAGTACGCATAGCGCCGATTCTAGCGGAGATTAAACCGACCGCGCCAATAAAAAGCCCCCTCGCCGCAGGGCAAACGCATCAAATTTGATCGGAGTTTCAAGAAAGCTCATATCGG
>CAZZAO010000236.1:0-3075 GCA_964652205.1 uncultured Anaerolineaceae bacterium
TGTCCGACGCGGCCTCCGGCTCCTGCCGAGCCAAGAACGCTCGGCACGCTCCGTCCCCGTGTACGGAGAGGGGGGAGCGGATGCGAACCCTCGCAGCCCTGATCTTTCTCCCCTCTCCTAGCTGTACTCAGCGGTCGGGAGAGGGGCCGGGGTGAGGGCGACCTTACATCGGCTCCGACACCACATAGGTCATCGCGCCGACTTCGACCTGCGCCATCGTCGGGCGCAGCAGCATCAGGGCGGTGCGCTTGAACGGCGCTTCATAGGTCTCGATAATCTGCTGCGTCACCGGGTCGAGCAGGTAGCCGAGGATTGTCCTGCCCGGCACAATCGTCCCGACGGCGTCGGCGCGGACTTCGGGGATGAAGATGCCGCCGGTCGAGGGACGCAGCACTCTGCTCGGTTTGACCGGAACCGAGGGCGTCGGCTCCGGCAGCGTCGAGGGCGTCAGCACGCCAGCGAGGCCGAGCGCGCGCCGCAGCCCGTCGGCGATCCGCTGCGCCCACTGTTCCTCGAACTCGCTCCGTCCGCCCATTTCGATGCCCGCGACCGCCGCGCCTTTCGTCCGCGCGTAGCCGCTCAACGTGACGGCGCGTTCGGGCATACGGACGGTAAACGGAGCATCGAAGGCGCGCGTGATCGATTCGCCCCCTTCTGAAGTGAAGGTGAACGAGTTGACGCACCAGCTTCCGCCGCCGTGCAGGTCAATGACAACGTGCGCGCCCTCGATGCCGTTCGTCGTGATGAGCGCGGCCAGTCGCTCGGTGTGCGATCCGTCCGGGTCGCCGGGAAAGACGCGATTGAGGTCGAGCGTGTCGAGCGGCGCATTGCGCTTGTCGGCCTGCATCGCCAGCGGGTTGGCGACCGGGATGACGCGCAGCGTCCCTATTAATTCGTCGAGGGCGGTCATGTCGAGCAGCTTACGAATCGCCCACGCGCCCCACGGCCCTTCATCGCCGTGGACGCCCGCCGAAATCAGCGCGACTGGCTCGCCGCTGCCGACCGAACCGATAGACAGGCCGAGTTCGCCCTCAGCAGAGCCGCCGCCGAGCGAGTAACGCTCCCAGACCAGCGCGTCGAGTAACCGTGTTGTCATAAGTCCCTCAGGATCAGCAGCAGAACCGGATGGCTCCGACTATAAACCAGATTAGAGGCGCTGCAACCCCATGCCAGCGGCAGGCGGCCTCATTTGGTTCAGCGGATTGGACATTGAAAGAAACAGCAAACTATTGCAATCTGATAGCATCTTCGTCAACTCTACCGTAAAATTGCCGACTGTCGACAATTCCTTGATGAAATTGACCGTCATGCAGTATAGTCTTTGGGAGGGTTGCTCAGAATTATTTTTGGCCGACTGTAGCTCAATAAGCTGGAGGAAGAAGTGAAAAATCGTATCGTCTCGAGAATTCCGTTCCTGTTAGCGCTCCTGCTGGTTGTCGCCCTGATCGGGCCGTTGACGCTGTCGGCGCTTGCGCCGACAGAAGTCAAGTACGGCATCAACAATAACGTCGATACCCTCGACCCCAACGTGACCAGTTTTTCCAGCGTGGGCATCATCATGCGCCACGTCTTTGATCCGCTGGTCTGGCAGGACCCGCTCGGCTCGTTCCATCCCGGCCTGGCGACCGAGTGGACGGTCAATGACGATGCGACCGAGTACACCTTCAAGCTGCGGAACGACGTGAAGTTCTCCGACGGCACGCCGTTCAACGCGGCAGCGGTCAAGTTCACCCTCGACCGCATCGCCAACCCCGACCTGAAGTCGCAGACGGCCTTCAGCCTGATCGGCCCATACAAGGAAACGGACGTCGTCGACGATTCCACCGTCGTAGTCAAGTTCAGCTCGCCGTTTGCGCCGTTCCTCGACTCGCTGTCGCAGACCTACCTCGGCATCACCTCGCCGACTGCGGTTGAGAAGGCGGGCGCGGATTATGGCGTGACGACGGCGGTCGGCACCGGCCCGTTCATCCTCGACTCCTATACGCCCGATTCGGAAGTTGTGCTGGTCAAGAATCCTGACTACAACTGGGGATCGCAGGAAGTCTTCGGCATGACCGGCCCGGCCAAGCTCGATAAGATCACCTTCCGCATCCTGCTCGAAAACACCGCGCGTACTTCGGCGCTCCAGAGCGGTGACGTCGATATGATCGACAACGTCCCGCCGATTGATCTTGAATCCATCAAGGCTGACAGCAGCCTGACCGTCACCGAGCAGACGCAGGCTGGCAGCGGCTGGTCGCTGATGATGAATACGCAGAAGGCCCCGACCGACGATGTCAACGTCCGCAAGGCGATTGCGCTGGCGAGCGACAAGGCGGGGATGCTGGCGACCGTGTTCAACGGCATCGGCAAGACCGGATGCAGCCCGCTGACCAGCGTGATGTTCGGCTACGACCCCGCGTCGTGCGACTATCTGCCCTATGACCCCGATCAGGCGGCCAAAATCCTCGACGATGACGGCTGGAAGCTGAATGCTTCGACCGGCATCCGCGAGAAGGACGGCCAGCCGCTGGTCATTCAGCACTACTTCCGCGCCGACAGCTCCCCCGGTCAGGAAATGGCGACCTTCATGAAGGCTGACCTGCTCAAGGTCGGGATTGATGTCCAACTGAACGGTCTGGCGCGTGACGGCTACTTCAGCGCCGTGCGCGCTGGCGAGCACAACTCGCAGAACTGGTGGGAGACGGCGACCGATCCTGACGTCGTCCGCGTCCTGTTCGACAGCGCCAATGCGGGCGGCGGCACCAACCGCAATAACTACATCAATCCTGAGATGGACAAGCTGATCGACGAGGCCGCCGGGACGACCGACGCGGCCAAGCGCGCTGACTTCTACGCTCAGATTCAGAAGCTGGCCGCTGATGACGCCATCATGGTTTTCTACGTCGATCCTGACGTTCTCTACGCCAACAAGACCACGCTTGAGGGCGCGAAGTTCATGTCCGGCGGCAACGTCGTTGACCTGTACGCCGCGAGCTTCACTGGCTAAGTTTCGGTCTTAGACCTGACGTCTCAAGCCTCGTGCACCGGCGGAAAACGACCCCTCCCCCCTGTCCTGCGCGGCCTTCGGCTCCT
>CAZZAO010000237.1:0-2969 GCA_964652205.1 uncultured Anaerolineaceae bacterium
TGTCAATTTAAGGATCGTGCTGCCTGTCCGACCTCATCCCCTGGCCTTGAGACGAAGCGTCTCGAACCGCTTGATCGTTCGGGAACAGCCGGGGATGGGGCAGACGGGCGCGAACAACCGCGCCCCGCAGACCTGATCCTTTTCTCGGCTCTCGGTTGTTCTTTGCTCAGTCCTGCGCTTTACAGGCTTTATGAATTCCAGCACATAAGAAAGTTATTATAAACACACCGATCTAATGCTGTTTTTATGCGCGACTGATAGACTGGCAGGATACGCAAGTTCCAGATTGCGCTTGTCCGACGGCACTCCTGACTCTTTACCCCTCACAGGCCCGACTTCAAGCCCAACAAGGCAGCGCGGCACTGCGCTCCTGGAGGAAAAATCAATGCAACCTAAGAACCGAGATCGTGATCCGGGCAGTATCGAGCGGTCAGGTGGAAACCGGCGCTGGGTAGTGCAGGGATACATGGTCTTTCGCCCGAACAGCCAGTTTACGCCGCCGACCGATGTGATGGAAACCGACGACCGCCTGATTGTGCAGGTCGAAATCGGCGGAATGCGCTCCAGTGATTTCTCGGTCAGCCTGCTCAACCAGCAGCATCTGGTCATCAGCGGCACCCGCGAACGGCCCTCACTGGCCGAGGCGGCCTATCATCAGGTCGAAATCAGCTACGGCGATTTTCGCATCGAGCTGATGCTGCCGTTCCCGGTCGAACAGGACGGCGTCAGCGCGGCTTACCGCGAGGGCATCCTGCTGGTGGAACTGCCGCGACAGCCAGAGAAACACATCCACGTCGTGGAAGTGCAAACAGAAGAGGATAGTGATTCGAATGACTGACCAATCCGAATTGAAAAAAGACACGCCAACGCTGGTCGCTGAAGATGATGAAAATGTTGAGGTGCGGCACAGCGAAACTGAAAACGAGCCAGAACTGGAAATTCCGGCGGAACTGCCGATCCTGCCGCTGCGCGGCGTGGTCGTCTATCCGCAGACAGCCGTTCCGCTGACCGTCGGCCAGCCGCGCAGCATCAAACTGGTCGATGACGTGGTCGGCGGAGATCGCCTGATCGCGCTGGTCACGGCCAAAGACCCCGACATGGAAACACCCGGCCCGGACGACATTCACCGGATTGGCACGCTGGCGACGATTCATCGTCTGTTCCGCGCGCCGGACGGCACGATCCGCCTGCTGGTGCAGGGTCTGGCGCGAATCGAGATCGACGAGTTCGTCAAGACCGAGCCGTACCTGCGCGCCAAAGTTCACGCGCTGCCGGAAGAAGTCGAGGACACGCTCGAAGTCGAGGCGCTGACGCGCAACGTCGTCGAACTGTTCACCCGGCTGGCGGATCTCGTGCCAAGCATTCCCGGCGAGTTGATCTCGTCGGCGCTGAACGTCGATGATCCGCTCCAGCTCGCCTACACGATTGCGACTTACATCCGTATCGACCTCGACGAGGCGCAGTCGCTGCTCGAACAGAACAGCACTGAAGCCAAGCTGCGTCGGTTGATGACGGTCGTCAGCAAGGAACTGGAAGTCCTCGAACTGGGCAAGAAGATTCAGAATGAAGCTCAGACCGAGATGGAGAAGATGCAGCGCGATTACTACCTGCGCGAGCAACTTAAGGCCATCCAGCGCGAACTGGGCGAAGGCGACGAACAGACTGTCGAGATCGAAGAGTTCCGCAAGAAGATTGACGAAGCGGGAATGCCGGAAGAGGCGCTCAAGGAAGCTCGGCGCGAGCTGGATCGGCTGTCGAAGCTGCCGACCGCCGCCGCCGAGTATGGCGTCATCCGCACCTATCTCGACTGGCTGACCGGCCTTCCGTGGAGCAAGCGCAGCGAGGATAACCTCGACATTGCCCACGCGCGGCAGGTGCTGGAAGAAGATCATTATGGCCTCAAAGACGTCAAGGAGCGCATCCTCGAATTTCTGTCGGTGCGCAAGCTCCGCGCAGAGCGCGCCGAACAGGCCGAGGAAAGCACCGAGGCGTTCGACAGCATTCGCCGCGAGCGCACAGGCGCGATCCTGTGCTTCGTCGGCCCGCCCGGCGTCGGCAAAACGTCGCTCGGCGCGTCGATTGCGCGGGCGATGGATCGCAAGTTCATCCGTATGAGTCTGGGCGGCGTGCGCGACGAGGCCGAAATTCGCGGCTTCCGTCGAACCTACATCGGCGCGATGCCCGGTCGCATTATCCAGACCATCAGCCGCGTCGGCACGCGCAACCCGGTCATTATGATGGACGAGATCGACAAGCTCGGTCGTGACTTCCGCGGCGACCCGTCAAGCGCGCTGCTCGAAGTCCTCGACCCGGAACAGAACGCCGAGTTCCGCGATCACTACCTTGACGTGCCGTATGACCTGAGCGAAGTGCTGTTCATCACCACGGCCAATGAGCTTGATCCGATTCCCGGCCCCCTGCGCGACCGGATGGAGATCATCCCGATCAGCGGCTACACCGAGCAGGAAAAGCTCAAGATCGCCGAGCAGTATCTGGTCAAGCGTCAACTGCGCGAGAACGGGCTGCGGCCTGATGAAATCGAGTTCTCTGACGACGCGCTGCTCGACCTGATCCGCGACTACACGCGCGAGGCGGGCGTCCGCTCGCTGGAGCGCGAGATTGGCCGCGCGTCTCGTAAGGTCGTGACCCGAATTGCCGAAGGCGCAACCGAAAAGGTCGTCATCGACGATCAGATGCTGCGCGATCTGCTCGGTCGCCCGCGCTACGGCTACCGCGAGGAGATCGAGGAGCGCACCGACCGTCCCGGCGTGGCGACCGGGCTGGCCTGGACACCGTTCGGCGGCGACGTCCTCTTCATCGAGGCGACGCAGATGCCCGGCGGCAAGGGCTTCCAGTACACCGGCCAGTTGGGCGAAGTCATGCAGGAAAGCGCGCGGCTGGCGATGAGCTATATCCGCTCGAAGGCGACCGACCTGCACATCGACCCTGGCTTCTTCGAGACGCACGAC
>CAZZAO010000238.1:0-2940 GCA_964652205.1 uncultured Anaerolineaceae bacterium
GATAATCATCGCTGACATATTCCCCTGCCAGCCAGAGTGAGGTGGGATACGCGCCCGCCTGGGGCATCAGATCACTCTGCGCGACGATGGCTCCGGTCGAGTCGATGACATGGACGAATACGGTAAAGTCGCTGCTAACCGGGTTCCGGGCGTTCCAGACCAGATCGAGGTCGAGCTGACCGGCCTCGGTCGCTGCGCTGTAGCCATAGAGACGGAGCGAATCGCCCAGCAGCGCGCCAACTTTGACATCGACCGGCGGCGGATCGAAGCGACGAGCGACACCGGCCACCTCGACCGGGCCGAGATCGACGCTCTGGCCGCCCGCGCGCACTGTCAGCGTGTAACGACCGGGAGCCTGATCGCGCGGCAGCGGCCAATGGACGCGCTCGGCCACGAGTTCAGCCTTTTTCCAGCGCTCCGGTGGATAGGCCATCATCCCCGACCAGAGCGCTGTTTCGCCTGCGTCGCCGCGCAGCACGGCGCTGATCGGCAGCGGCCCGCGCGGTCCGTCGAGGGCCTGCCAGAACAGCGTCGCGCCGAGTGTTTCGCCCGGTCGTGCCGTCGTCTGCGCGGGGTTCCAGCCGAGCAAACGGACGCCGGACGCAAGATCGACCGGCTGGCGCACGGCCATCGACAGCGCCTTCGGGTCGGGCCACGACGACGGTCGGATGACGTCAGCCAGCCCGACCTGCGCCCAGACCTGTCCGGTGGTGTACGGTAGATAGGTGTTGGTCGATTTCACGATCCATGCCACTTTGACCGGGTATTTCCCCGGCGGCGTCCCGACTGGAATCTCAAGCGCCAGCCGCTGAATCAGCACTTCGCCCGCCTGCCACTGATCGGTATCAGTCATATAAACGTCGCGGCGGTCGATAATACTGCCATGCGCGTCCTCGAGCTGGACGATGGGCGTCAGGTCGGCAAATGACGGCGGATGATCGACGCGCCATTCGGTGATGATCTGATCGCGCCCGCCTGCGGCTACGACGGGCGGCTGAACGCCGACCAGCGTCAGCAGGGGGTTGACAACCGGCGTCCCCGGCAGCACGGCGGAGTCCGGCAGCGGCGTCGAGCTATCAAGCCGGAAGGCGTCGAAGGCCGGCTTGCCGTCGGGGCCAAGCGGCACATCGGTAAGACGGCCCTGCTCCAGCCACGTCGCCCAATCAGCAGGCGGCGGCGCGCTGCGCGGAAAGACGTAGACCCCGTGCTTCCCCGGCGGCGGTCGGAACAGGCTGTCCGTGCCGAGCCAGAGAACCGGCGGCGGGTTGGTGATCGCCACCGTCGGGCTGAAGCGGTCATGCGCAGCGATGTAGACGCGAGTCTGCCCGTCGGTGTGCGACGGAAGCCACGCCGCCGCTGCCGCCAGATCGCCGTCCGATTCGTAAAAGACGTCGGCGCGCGCCGCCCAGCCGAAGTAGGCCCTCCCGACCGCCAGAGCGCCGACCAGCAGGATAATCAGTGTCAGGGTAGCGAAAGCACGACCGGCCAGCAGAGGCTCAAAGCCTCTCGCACGGCGTGGATCGAAAGCTGGCCGAAGCCCGCTCACAGCCGAGGGGCTGGCCGCTGAAGTCCTCGCAGAAAAACGGACGAGCAAACGCAAAATGAAGGCTGTCCAGATCGCCTCAAAGCCGAGCGCGATCAGCACGAAAATCAGCGGAACCATGCCGACCGAGCGCATGTTGCTCGGCGGAAAGCCGCCGACCGAGATCACGCTCGGTATGACCATCAGCGGGGCCAGCAGCGCCAGCGCGTAGCCGACACGCTCGGTCGAGCGCCCGCGCCGGAAGAGCCGCCGCGCCGCGACCAGCAGCCCGATCAGCAGCAGCAGCCCTTCCGGCGGCGTCAGATAGGGCCGACCGGGAATGTTGTAGCGCAGATAGGGGTCGCCTTCGATGAAGAACAGCTTCAGATGCTTGACGATACTCTCGCCGAGCGTGATGGCGCGCGTGCCAAAGGTCGTGACCTCTTCCAGCCGACCGAAGAAGATGTCCGGCCTCTCGACGGCATAGAGCGCCATCGGCAGCGCAGCCGCGCCGAGGGCGGCGAAAAAGACGAGGCCCTGACGCAGTCGCAGGCCGCGCCGACGGTCGACGATCAGCAGGATTGCGCCGCCGAGCAGCAACCAGACCGGGAACAGGCGCGAGGCCATGTAGGTGTAGACGTTCAATCCGGCGAACAGGCCGCCGAAGATCAGCCAGGGCAGCCAGGAGCGCGCCCGATTCGCCCTCAGGCCGCGCCACAGACACCAGAGCGCCAGCGCCTGCAACAGCGGCTGCGGGCTGGTGCGGAACGCCTGCCGCGACAGCCAGATCTGCGGGAACGAGAGCGCCATCATCAAGCCGACCGCCAGCCCGACGATCAGCCCGCGCTGCCCGCGAAACATCGCCCGACCGAGCGCCATCGACACGGCCACCGTCAGGATGCCCATCAAGGCGCTGCTGAGATGCAGGGTGTAGATCTCAGCGGCCGCCGGAGCCAGCAGCGGCGCGTTGAGGTAATAATAGAGGACTTCGCGCCCCTGAAACGCCTCGACAATCGGGAACGGGCGCGCGCCGCCGAAGGCAATCGTGCGAGTAATCATCAGCTCGACAGCTTCATCGTAGTGCGGGCCGGGGGGGTAGAGATGGAGCTGCCACAGACGCAGAACCGCGCCCACGAGCAGGATAATCACAGCCAGCGGCAGAAAGAGTCGGCGCATCTTCGCTCGTCGGTATCCGTTGCAGCGCCTAACGTACCACGGCGAACGAGGCGGGTCAATGTCCGCCAGCCGGAATCAAATGGGGCCGATCAATGATCGGCTCATCGCTGTCAATTTGAGAATCGTACTGCCTATCCGACCCCTCCCCTGTCCCCTTCGCGGCCTTCGGCTCCTGCCGAACAAAGAGACGTTCGGCACGCTACGCCGCAAGCGGAGAGGGGAGCAAAACCAGCGGTGAAACC
>CAZZAO010000239.1:0-2813 GCA_964652205.1 uncultured Anaerolineaceae bacterium
TGTACTCAGCGGTCGGGAGAGGGGCCGGGGGTGAGGGCCGTCGGAAGCTCATCCGGTTCACCGCCGCCTATAGTGCTCGATGGCGTGGAGCGAGGCAATCATCCAGCCGATAGCATGGGCCATGCCGGTGTGCCACGGGCCGGGCGCAGACATCTCCGGCACATGGTCGGGAATGACGACTCCCTCGAAGCCGTTGCTATCAAGGATTTCGAGGACGCGGAGCATGTCGGTATCGCCCTCGTCGATGAAGACCTCGTGGTAGTTCGGCACTTTACCGCTGACGTTCCGCAGGTGGACATAACCGATCTTGCCCTGTCGGCTGTAACTATCGGTCGCCTGATAGACGTCCATAGCGCCGCTGTCCATCTCCGACAGGGTGCCGACACAAAATTCGAGCGTGTTATTCGGACTCGGCGCGAAGTCGATAACGCGCTGATACTGCTCCGGTCGATAGACCAGCCGCCCCGTGCCGCGCAGCGTCGGCAGCGGCGGGTCGGCGGGGTGCAGCGCCAGTTTAACGCCCGCCCTGTCCGCGACTGGAATTAGCTCGGCGAGGAAACGCTGGAGCCGATCCCACATCTGCGCTTCGGTGACAGTGCCGATGTCGCCGGATGGCGCGTCAGGATCGTAGACCATGTTCCAGACCTGACCGTTGGGGATCGGCAGCTCCGGCGGGGCCAGCTCGCGGACGTAGCCAGTCGCCATCGCGCCGCCGCGCGCCCACGGCCCCTTGCTCCAGCCGGAAACATTGGCGAGCGAGAACGAGTAGCCCATGATCGGCACGCCAACTTCGCCCATATCGCGGATGATGCCCTTGAGAATCTCCATCTGCGCGGCGCGCTTCGGGCCGTCGAGCAGCACATCATGCCAGAACCCTGGATCGAAATTCTCGAAGCCTTCGAGCGTCAGCCCTTCGGCTTCCATCTCAGCCTTGATCTGAGCCATTTCGTCGCGTGTCCAGACGCGCCCCGACGCCAGCCCCCAGCCGCCCCCGCCGAGCTTCTCCGCCGGAAGCGCGGTACTGGCGCTGAAGTAATCGGTCAGGTGAGCGATGACGTGGGTCGCCCCGCACTGGCGGGCGAAACGGAAGTTGTCCGGCGTGAGCATACTCCGATAGAAACCTATCCCGACTTTCATTCGACGACCTTTCCAGAGTAGACTAAACCTGTCAACAGTAAACAGAAGAGAAATCGGCGGCGAATGGGTTTATTTTAGCCGCCTTCCCCACCCTGACGCGATAGGGCCTTGACCGAATGGATGCTCTCCAATGCCAACAGTTCCTGCTCCCTTGATTCTGGCGCTCGACGTCGGCACGTCGAGCTGCAAGGGCGCGATTTATGCCCGTGATGGCCGTCTGAGCGCCGAAGCCAGCGCGAGCTATACCGTCCAGCGACCGGCGCAGATGTGGGCCGAGCAGAAGCCCGACGACTGGTGGACGGCGGCGATGGCCGTCTGCCGGACGCTGCTCCAGCAGGCTGATCCGGCGCAGGTGGCTGGCGTCGGGCTGTCAGGACAGGTTCCGACGATGGCGCTGATTGACGCCGATGGCGACGCGCTCGGCCCAGCCATCACCTGGCAGGATCGGCGCGCCGAAGCCGAAGCTGTCTGGCTGCGCGAGCAGGTGACACGCGAACAGTTCCGCGCATGGCTCGGCCTCGATCTGCCGATTGACGCCGGTTGGCCGCCAGCGCGAATGCTCTGGTGGCAGCGCCATCAGCCAGAGAGCATCAGCAAAGCCAGGCGCGTGCTGATGGCGAAAGAGTTCGTGCTGCGCCGCCTGACCGGGCGCGAGGCGTCCGACGCCTGGAGCGCCAAAGGGCTGGCGCATCTGCTGACGCACGAAGCGCCCGCCGATTTCTACGCGCTGCTCGGCGTCCCGGCCAGCCTCGCGCCGGAGATTCTACCGCCATTTGAGGTCGCAGGCCGCGTGACCGAGGCCGCCGCCGCGCAAACTGGCCTGCGCGCCGGGACGCCGGTCGCGATCTTCCCCTGACCGACCCGTCGTCACTCGTGGTCGTCGGCCTGAGCGACGCGCTCTCCGGCATGGTCGGCGCGGGCGCGTTCCAGTCGGAATCGGTCGCCTTCGACCTGACCGGGACATCGGACATCGTCGGCTGTTCGGGGCGTGAGGCGGTCAGCGGCCTGCTGCACATCCCGGCCAGCGTCAGCGGCACGCACGCCATTCTCTACGGCCCGACTCAGAGCGGCGGCGACTCGCTGGCATGGCTGGCCGAGTTTATGGACACAACTATCGACGCGCTGATCGAGGCCGCCGACGCGACCGAAGCGGGCAAGTCTGAAGTTATTTTTCTGCCCTATCTTCAGGGCGAGCGCGCGCCGCTCTGGGACACCTCGGCACGCGGCGCATTCGTCGGGCTGATGCGCCACCATCGCAAGGGCGACGCCGCCCGCGCGGTCATGGAAGGCGTGGCGCTGGCGGCGCGGCATCTCCTCGACCTGTGCGGCGTGAGCGAAGGCGCAGCGGTGCGGATCGCCGGCGGCGGCGCACGCAGCCCGCTGTGGAACCAGATTCGCGCCGACGTGCTGCAAATGGACGTCGAGATTGTCGAGCAGGCGAACGTGGCGACGCTCGGCGCGGCGATGCTGGCCGCGGTCGGCGCGGGGCTGTACGCCGACCTGCGCGAGGCCGGGGCGATGATCCGCATCGAGACGCGGTTCCGGCCTAACTGGACGCTGAGGGCGCATTACGCGCGGCTTTACGAACGCTATCGGGCGCTCTACCCGGCGCTTAAGAATATCAGGGCAATCGCATCAAAATCGCAGCTCAGGCTATAAAAGGTCATGAGGGTTTG
>CAZZAO010000240.1:0-2789 GCA_964652205.1 uncultured Anaerolineaceae bacterium
GTCAACGGTAACGTAGGGGCGACCCGCCGGGTCGCCCCTACAAACCCTCATGACCCTTTATAGCCTGAGCTGCGATTTTGATGCGATTGCCCTGGGGTTTCAGAGGACTTGCGCGCAGCGCCCTTCACCGATGGCCTGCCAGCCACACGGCCAGGTCCCACGAGTTGCGGATGCCTGATACCAGCAGCAGGATCATGGCAGCCGGCAGCGCGTCGATGGCTTCGAGATTGCCGGTCAGCAGCACGATCCCGACGGCGGCCAGCACAAGGTAGCTGAGGATCGGCGCAGAGACGTGAAAGACCCAGTCCCCTGCGCCCCAGTCGGCCCGCGAGGCGTGCCGCGTCTTGATGAGTATCGAGGCGCAGTAGCCCGCGCCGCTCAATCCGAATATCAGCGTCAGCAGCCCGATCAGCGTCTGGCTGAAGGCTGGCACGGTCATCGACGCCCCGATGACCAGCGCCGAGGTGAAATAGATCAGGGTCGGCGTGACGTAGACGCGCGTCTCCTGAGCGGCGGTCGCCAGCACCCGGTCGCTCGCCAGTGAGATGACGACGAACATCAGGCCGATCAGGCTCCCGGACGCTCCGGCGATGATGAAGAAGAAAGTCTGCCATTCCTTGAGAACGGCCCAGAATGGACTCGGCATCGGCGCTTGGCTCCCCGGTAGGCGTGCAATTTTGCTTCAGTGTAAACCGATGTCATCGAACCTGTTACCGGGTGGATGGGAAAGAAAGGAGCCGGAGATCGTTGTCCCCGGCTTTTTAAATCGGTGAGCATTCAGGAGAGCGCGGCGACGAGATCAACGCCGGGGTCGCCCAGCATATCTTCGGTTGCTTTCACGATCTCACGCGCCATCTGAGGCTTGAGCCGTTCGATTGCGAATAACACATCCCCTAAATTTTCCAGCTTCTCGCCTGTGTCGCTCAGTTTCCAGATTCGGCGCACAGTGTCATGACTGGCGAGAAAATTGCGCTCAAATGCCTCAATCTGAAGGCCGACAACCTCGAGTGTTTCCGCCTGATAGAGCAGCGCGACATTCCCATCGACGTAGTGAGCGATCAGTTCTTTGTCATTGGGCGCAATCAGAAACATGAAGGCGTCAAAATGCCGGTCGTAATCGACAGTGAGCTGGACAGCATGACTCTTCGACAGTGTGCGAAGGAGACCGGTTTTCAGTTGATGGGTCTGAACTAGCGTTGGGATAGTAGCCATAGGATATGTTCTCCTGCTTTCGCGCCATCGGCGGGAAATGCGGTGATGACCTGACCGTCGAGCGCGCTCCCTACGAACGCGACAATAACTTTCATGTAACGAGGGCAGTTTTGGGCGCAGTCGATAATAAACCTGTCGGTCTGGGAAGTCGGCGTCGGTACAAATCCATGAAGGACTTGAAAGGGTAGCCATGACTTCCTGTTCATTACTCTGCATCCATGGATGGCGGGCGACGATATGGGAGTTCCAGCATTCTTCCGTGCAGATAAGCGTATTCCCGCGCGGGTCGGTGGTTTCAAAACGTGAGGTCACGGAGTCATCTGAGTTGGGTCAGCGGGTATTGATGACTGAATTTAGTGGGCCTGCCTGAATAAGGATATCCAGCTTACAGCCTGCCTCTAGCATAACACGGTATCCATTGAACGGAGCTTCTTTCAACCCCCTGACAGGGGCTATACTGGCGGCAGTTCACCTGCCGCGAAGGAGAATCGAACCGTGACAGATTTATGGCCCGCCGCGCTCGACGCGATGGCCGCTTCGCCGGAGCATCATTCGGTTATTCTGGAGAACGATCAGGTGCGCGTGCTCGACATCCATGTGCCGCCGGGCGAATGCACGCCGCTGCATACCCACGAGTGGCCCGGCGTGCTGCATATCCTAAGCTGGAGCGACTTCGTCCGCCGTGACGCCAGCGGAAACGTGCTGGTCGATTCGCGCCGACCGGACTTTAAGCATCCGCCGGAGATCGGTTGGGCGCTGCCGCTCGCGCCACACACCTTCGAGAACGTCGGCACAGTCGGATTTCATGCCATCGGCGTTGAGGTCAAGCCGCATCCCCGATAAAAAACGCGCGCATTGCCCCAGGCGATCCGCTCGCTGCTTCGCTGGCTCTGTGGCTACGCCGCTGGCGTGAGCGCCGCCGCGATAATTGCCGCCACGATGCCGAGCAGCCCGATGGTGATCGACGGGTCAATGACCACTTCGACTGACGAGACGGTATCGCTGCCGGTGCTCAGCAGGAGCGTGTCTGTCCCGGCGTCGCCGTTGATGAGGTCATCGCCGAGGCCGCCATCGACCGCGTCGTTGCCGTCGCCGCCGTGGATGACGTCATTGCCGCTGTCGCCATGAATGACATCGCCGCCGCTGCCGCCGATAATTACGTCGTCGCCGTCACCGCCATTGATGACGTCACCGCCATTGCCGCCGTTGATGCTGTCATTCCCGGCATTGCCGTTCAGCGAGTCCGCGCCGTCGCCGCCGTGAACGGTATCGTCGCCATTCCCGGCGTTCAGGCTGTCGCTGCCGCTGCCGCAGTCGATGCTGTCATTTCCGGCGCTCGGCGTAGTGCATTGAGCCATGCTCGGCAGCGCTGCGAGGGTCAGGCTGACAAGCAGGAGCGCCGCGCTCAGCAAGCGTAAGTGTTTCATGCTCAAAACCTCTCGCCTCACTTTTCAAAACGCCATCGGGGTGGCGCAAACTGGATTATAAACACAGCGCCGCGTCAATGACCACCTCATTTCTGGGCAGGGCAAACGCATCAAAATCGCAGCTCAGGCTATAAAAGGTCATGAGGGTTT
>CAZZAO010000241.1:0-2746 GCA_964652205.1 uncultured Anaerolineaceae bacterium
GAGCGACGGCGTGCTCGGATCGTCTTCCGGCAAATATACTGTCAGGCGCAGGCGGGGGTTGTAGAGCATCGGCAGCAGGGGATAGCTGACGCCGAAGCGACCGGGGCGGCTGTCATAATCGGGGTAGTAATCGACCGCGCTGACGTCGGCCAGAAAGTTGTAGATCAGGCCCTGCGTGTCACGCAGATAGAGCGCCACGTCCACCATCTTCTCAGGTTTCAGAACCAGCGTGATCTCGTCGCGGTATGTCTTGACATCCTCGACGGCGTCGGGGAAAGCGGTTTTAACTGATTCAACCGGATCGAGCGCTTTTGGAAGTTGCATACGCCATTCACCAATGCTATGAGCGGGCGCGACGCCCTCAAAGTTGACAGAAACGAGACAGAGGCACGGAACGATCCCCGGCCTCTGTAGATTGAATTAGTTGTTAATACGCTCGACGAAACGGTCGCCGCGCACCTTTTCGTGCAGCGTGAGAATGCCATGGAGCAACTGCTCAGGGCGTGGGGGGCAGCCTGCTACGTAGACATCGACCGGAATGATTTCGTCAACGCCCTGCACCACCGCGTAATTATTGTAGACACCCCCGCACGAGGCGCAGTCGCCCATCGAGAGAACGTACTTCGGTGACGCCATCTGATCGTACAACTGGCGCACAACCGGGGCCATCTTGCGCGTGACGCGGCCCGCAACAATAATGAGGTCGGCCTGACGCGGGCTGGCGCGATTCAACTCCATGCCGAAGCGCGACATGTCATAGCTCGATGCCTGGGTACTCATCATTTCGATGGCGCAGCAGGCCAGACCGAACAGCAGCGGCCACATCGCGCCGGTTCGCGCCCAGTTGACCGCCGTATCGAGCGTGGTCGTAACCACGCCGAGGTTGCCGAGTTTAGAGGAGACTACTCCCATTCCAGCGCTCCCTTCTTCCACGCATAAATGTAACCAACCAGCAAAATCACGATAAAGACAACCATCTCGATCAGCGTGAACAGGCCCAACTGGCGGAAGACGACAGCCCAGGGAAGAAAGAACACGACTTCGATATCGAAGAGGATGAAGAGGACAGCGATGAGGTAGAAATGCACCGGGAAGCGGCGATTGGCCGGGCCGATAGGCTTCATCCCGCTCTCATACGGCGCTGTCTTACGGGTCGTCGGCTTGAAGGGGCCGAACAGGAAGGACAGCAGAGTAATCAGCAGGACGACAGCAATCGACACCGCAACCAACACGCCAATAGGAGCAAATTCGTTGAGTGTCATGCGGAGCACCTGAGGGTTAAGGGCGATTGTTCAAATTGGAACAAATGACCATACATAGATTAACATATCCCTACGGGTGAGTCAAGAAAGGATAGACCCACCGTTACGCTCAATTTAGCGCCATTCTAGCGCGTTTTGACAGCGGTTGCGAACGTTTTCATTCCCTCTCTCAGCCGCCGCGCCTGCGGCTCAAAACCAGAGGCGGCCTTATCCGATTCTCGCCCCGGACAGTTGGCGCTGATAGGCCTGTTGATGAAGCGCGGACAGGTCGGCGATGAGCAGTTCGCGGTTCTGCGCGTGCTGAAAAACGGCGTCGCGCCCGACGCTGAACATATAGTGCGTCCCGGCCACGACGCGCAGATGCCCCGGCGGAAATTCGAGCGCGCTCAGTAAGTCCATCATCGGCACGAGGCCGACGAGCGCATCACGGTGGCCGAGCATGACGCGGAACAGATCCCATTTGCGGGCGATCTCGCGGTTGTTGAGCATCCCCATCGCGGCGAAGGTTCGGGACGTGACGCCGCGCGGCGTCTCATCATATTGCAGCGCGTGGGCGCGGCGAACGTGGTCGCTGGCTCCCGCGCAGAGCGCATCGACGACGTTCGGCTTGACGGCACGCTCAACAATTTCGAGCGCCCGGACGCGGTTGACCAGCCCGATGCCGAGGCCGAGCGCGGTATAAAAGGCGCGATGCAGGTCATCTTCGAGCAGCAGCGCCGGGGCGACAGCGTAGCGCGTCTCCTCGCCGAGATTCCAGAAGACCGGGTTGAGGTAGAACAGCGCCGCGCCGCCCATGCTGTGGCCGATAAAATTGATGACGCGCGGCTGCGAGTCGCCCGGCTGGCGGCGCAGGCGCAGCAGGCCAACCAGCCGCTCGACGGCGCGCATGGCGGCAGGCGGGTTACAGGTATCGAGCGGCGGCGTGCTGTCGGCAAAGCGTGACTGGCCGAAACCGTTGTGATCGACCACCAGCGCCACCATCTGCGGATTACCACTGACGACCATCCCCGGCAGATTCTCCCAGATGGTGTGATTGCCCGTCCAGCCGTGAATAAAGACGCTGTAACCGCGCGCGCCGCCGATGGCAAATTCCAGTTCGTCAGCGAGCAGCGCGTCGTCGTCTGCCCAGACGACCTGCCACAGAAACTCGGTCAGGCCGAGGTCGAGCAGCAGGCTGCGCCCTTCGCGCGAGTCGATGAAGCCGCGCGCGACCAGGTCGGTCAGGCGATAGGTAGCGACCTGCGTGCCGTAAACCTCGCCCGCCGCGCGGTCAATGTAGCCCCGCGCCCAGGGAAGGCTGCGCGCGCTTTCGATCATCAGTCAAGCCCTCTTCGCAGAAAGCGGCGTGTTATTTCAGTATAACGGCATGTCAAGAGGGAGCGCTATAAAAGTAATCCTGAACGTCAGTCGTTAGAAAAGCGAGCCTGACTCCCGTCACCGCAGCAGGTCGCAACGGCCAGAATCAACCCGGTTTTCTGCGACAC
>CAZZAO010000242.1:0-2742 GCA_964652205.1 uncultured Anaerolineaceae bacterium
CTCGGCTCTCGGCTCTCGGCTCTCGGCTCTCGGCTCTATTCTTTTCCTGCCAGCCACGCGCCGATAACCTTCTTCGTCGTCTCCAGCGCCAGCGGCGGCAGTGCGTCGGCGCTGAACCACGCGGCGTCCTCGGCATCATCAGCCGCCGCCAGTGACCCGCCGACCATCCGTGCGCCGTAAGCAATCACAATGTCCGCCAGCCCATCGGCATCGGGGCGGTGCAGGACGTCGATCAGCCGGTCAGCCTTGACGATCAGACCGGTTTCCTCAAGCGTCTCGCGCTCTGCCGCCCGCTGCGGGTCTTCGTCGTCATCGACGAACCCGGCAGGCAGCGCCCAGCCACCTTTGCCGGGATCATTGGCGCGTCGAACTAACAGCACGCGCCCGATCTCGACCACGAAAGCGACGACCGCCACTTTCGGATCGAAAAAGACGGTATATCCGCAGGCCGGACAGACCGGACGAAGTCGACCATAGCGCTCGATCAGTCCCAGTGGACTGCCGCACTGTGGGCAGAAATGAGCGACGTGCGCCAGCGGCACTATGCCCGCCTGCGCGCCAGCGCCGCTGCCAGCGCCAGCAGCAGCGCCGCCGCTCCAGCGACGATCAGCAGCAGGCCGACGAGTCCGCTGCTCCCGCCTGAAACCTGGATGAGCGGCGCTGCTGTTGGCGACGGCGTGACCGAGGGAACCAGCGTCGCGGTTGGCGACGCCGTCGCCGTGGCGGTTGCTGTCAGCGTGGGCCTGTTCGTCGGCGTTGCCGTGGCGGTCGCTGTCTCGCTCGGCTGCTGGATGATGGCGGCATCGGCTGCCGCGCCGCCTGCAGCGCTCCCGTTTGCCGAGGATGACTGATCCGGCGCAGCAAGCTGGGAGCTGGCAGGCGGTTCTTCGGCGGCCATCGTGCCTTGTGGCTGGATCATCGCCGCCATCGGCGCGGGCGCAACCGTATCGGCAGGATTGGCCGACTCGGCGCTCGACGCGGCGGCGAACAGATCGCTGTCATCGCCTTCCTGCGTCTGCTCCTCGACTGCCCCGGCGGTCAAAGTCGGCATCGCGCTCCGCGCCGCGTAGGACAGCACCGGGGCTTCTTCCGTCGCTTCTCCGGCCAACAGACCGTCATTCAGTCCAGCCTGAGCTTGAGTCTCTTCGACCGGGCCGCTCGCCGCCGTTTGTCCCTGCGCGACTTCTGTATCCCGCGTCACCTTGTCGAGCGCGGCTTCTGTTTGCGCGGCGAGGTTGTTATTGCCGGGAGCAGCCGTGGTCGCGGTCGGCGCGAAGGCGACCTGCTGCGTCTGTGGTGGCAGCGCCGCTGTCGTCAGATTGGACGGATTAGGCCGGGCCAGCAGCAAAGCGCCTGCCGCGACCAGCACAATCGCCGCGACTGCGCTCATCAGGCTGACGGCGGTTGTCGCCGGGAAGAATAGAATCTTCGGCGGGCGCACCATCGCTGCCGTCAGGGTGAAATTGCGCGGGGCCGTCGCGCGGCTGAAGTCGTGAACCAGCGCGACAGTCTGGCGCAGCGCGGCCAGTTCGCGTCGCAGGGCCGGTTCGGCGGCCAGTCGAGCGTCGAGCGCGGCGCGCTCCTCTGACGACAGCGCATCGTCCAGATAAGCGGACAGAAGCTCGAGATCGCGGTCGTTCAGGTTACGCTCGACGGACATGATTCCTCAGGCTACCAGTAGAATTACTCATCACTCACAAGACGATAGGAGGTCGGTAAAAGTTCCTGAACGGCGCGCAGGCAGTCGCGCACGGCGGCGCGCGCCCGGCTCAGGCGCGACTTGACCGTGCCGAGGTTCGCGCCGGTCGCGTCGGCGATCTCCTGATAGTCCATTTCCTCGACATCGCTCATCACCAGCACCGCGCGCTGATCGTCGCCGAGCGACCCGATGCACTCGGCAATGGCCTGCTGAAGCTCGCGCCGCGTGGCGACCTGTTCCGGCGTGTCGCCGGGGTCGGGCAGGGCGGGGCCGTCGTCGGCTTCGGCGTCCGGCAGTTCCTCAATCGACGTCGCCGGACGGCGTTTGCGCCGTCGCAGTTCGTCGTAGCACAGGTTGGTCGCAATCCGCAGCAGCCACGCGCGGAAGCTGCCGCCGTGGTATGTATCGAGCCGTTTGAAGGCCGTGATGAAGGTGTTTTGCGCCGCGTCGGACGCGCTGGCGCTCTCGCCCATGATGTGATAGGCGACCGAATAAACGCGGTCCTGATGAGTCAGCACAAGCCGGTTGAAGGCGTCCAGACCGCCGCGCTGCGCGGCTCGGATCAGCGCCTGTTCGTCGAATGATTCGCCTCTGGACATGATTTCTCGTCGTATGGTAAGATCAAAGCCGCGCCAGCGTGGCGGAATTGGCAGACGCTCGCGACTCAAAATCGCGCGCCCGTGAGGGCATATGGGTTCGACTCCCATCGCTGGCATACGGCGCAGAAAGCCGGAATTTTTCCGGCTTTTTTGCTGCCGCAGTCTGGCCCCGGCGCGCCCTTCAGTGTATGCAAGCCCCCGGCGAAAGTCAACCGCCCGCGCGGCTTTCCGCTCTCTCAGAACCGCGCTGCGCCCTTCACCGTTTTCTCCCTGCTCTTACCGGAACGGGTTGGGGCGAGGGAAAGCAAGGCAATTGCATCAAAATCACAACTCAGGCCATAAAAGGTCATGAGGGTTTGTAGGGGCGACCCGTCGGGTCGCCCCTACGTTACCGTTGGCCCTGAATAAGTCGATATGAGCTTTCTTGAAACTCCGATCAAATTT
>CAZZAO010000243.1:0-1350 GCA_964652205.1 uncultured Anaerolineaceae bacterium
GGGCTGTGCCGGTGGATCTGGTGCGAAGCCAGGGCCGACGGTCAAAGTCCGGATGAAAGAAGGTCAAGTGGCTGGCAGCGCGATAATGCGCTCCGGCTGCTTTGTGCTAGGCGATACGCGCGTCCCTATGAACGTTGCGGCGAGCGTTGTGATTCTCTGGATCACGGCGGTCGCTTGTCGTCAGCAGCCTTCGGCCCCGTCGTCCAGTTTGTCCGGGAACGGGGCTTTTTGTATGCACATCACAACCCTCGGCGCATCCACGTCCACGACTCCTGTCACTCATGACCATTATCCACGCCTGTCAATACGCCGCCTGTCACCATTCATCACCGTCGCCGCCGTTCTGATCGTCTGGCAGGCGATTGTCCTGCTCAGGTTGGCCCCTGCCTTCATTATCCCCGCGCCTATCGACGTCCTCAATAAGGCGGTCGAAGTCATCGGCGACGGGCGGCTGTGGCTGCACACCAGCACGACGTTGATCGAGATTTTCGGCGGGATGCTGATCGGCACGAGCGCCGGGTTGCTGCTGGGCTATCTGGTGGCGAAAAATCACCTGCTCGATGACCTGACCGCGCCGCTGTTCATCGCGCTGCAATCGACGCCGGTTGTGGCCTACGCGCCGCTGCTGGTGATCTGGTTCGGCAGTGGGCCAGTCAGCAAGGTCATCACCTGCGCCATGATTGTCTTTTTCCCGATTCTGCTCAATACCGTCGTCGGCATTCGCGGCGTCCCGGCTCCGCAGCGCGAGCTGATGCGCTCGTTCGGCGCGTCACGCTGGGCGACGTTCCGAGGGCTGGAAGTGCCATCGGCGCTGCCGGTGCTGCTTGGCGGCCTGAAGGTCAGCGCGACGCTGGCGGTCATCGGCGCGGTGGTCGGCGAGTTCGTCAGCGCGAAGGCCGGGCTGGGGTTCCTCATCAATCTGGCGCGCAACCAGTACGACACGGCACTGGTTATCGTTACCGTCGTGACGATGGCGCTCATTGCGCGGACGCTTTACGGGCTGGTGGCGCTGCTCGAATGGTATGCGCTGGCGTGGCAGCGAAAGGCGAAGCAGGAATCGTGATCGCGGCTATGGGCCATTATCCCTCGGCAGCCTTCCGATTGAGCCTGAGACTTGCAGCGGGCGCGATGATGGAGAGGAACGAAATAGAACGACAAAACCGACATGATGCATCATGTGCCGATGGAAGGCCGTGCCTGATCTCTCTCCCCTCTCCCGCCGGGAGACGAAGGGGTATGGCCTCGTTTGCGCCGCGAAGCGGCGTCTCGACCCGCAGGGCGAACAGGCGCGATTTTTCACGCCTCTACGAAATTGCGCTAGCGTGTTTTTCTCCCCTCCCCCGCCGGGAG
>CAZZAO010000243.1:1360-2724 GCA_964652205.1 uncultured Anaerolineaceae bacterium
AGATGAACAGAGGCATATACAAAAACTCGAAGGCTGGAAACTCGCCTCTCCCCGCAGGAGAGGGCTTTCGTTGGACTCGCCGTTATCGATCGCTTGAGAAGCTCCCCTCTCCCGCGGGGAGAGGGGCCGGGGGTGAGGGCGCGCGCCCCACAGCGGGGCGAAACCCTTCAGCATCCCCGCCTGTTGACGACAAGGAGTCGTGATCTGTGATGTACCGCAAAGCAGCACTCTATCTTATCCTCTTGCTCGCGCTGGCCGCGCCGACACTGGCGCAGACTGCCGCGCCTGCGCTGATTGACACCCAGGTTTTCCTGACTTATATCCCCAATGTTCAGTTTGCGCCGTTCTATGTCGGGCTGGCAAAAGGCTATTTCGCTGACGCGGGCTTCAACGTCGATCTCGAATATGGCGATGAGCCGGTCGGCGTCGATCTGATCGCCGCCGGTCAGCGGATGTTCGGCACGATCAGCGGCGAGCAGGTGATCGCCGCGCGCGCCAATCAGCGCCCGGTCGTCTCGGTCTACTCATGGTTCCAGCAGTATCCGGTTGGCGTCGGCGCGCCGGACAGCACCGGCATCAAGACCATCGCTGACCTGAAGGGTCGCAAGGTTGGCATCCCCGGTCGCTTCGGCGCGAGCTATACCGGGCTGACCGCGCTGCTCCATGCCAACGATATGACTGAGAATGATATTGACCTTCAGGAGATTGGCTTCAATGCCCCCGATGTCCTGTGCGTCGGCGGCGTCGATGCTGCTGTGGTTTACGTCAATAACGAGCCGCAGCAGTACGACTTACAGGCCGGGCAGGGCGAGTGCGGCACGGCGACCCATCTTAACGTCATCCCGGTGTCGTCAGCCGTGTCGCTGGTCTCGAATGGCATCGTCACCAGTGAGGATATGATTGCGCAGCATCCCGATCAGGTCAGGGCGTTCGTTGCCGCCTTCGACCACGCGCTGCGCGACACCATCGACAACCCGGCTGAGGCGTACCTGTTGAGCGCCAGTTTCGTCGAGAATCTGCCGCTCGATGAGGCATTCAAGGCAGCCCTTCAGTCCGTCGCCGCCAACCAGACCGAGGCGCTGCTGGCGACTCCGGCCCCGGATCGCGCGACCGCGTCCGCGCAGCGTCAGCAGGTCGCCGCCGATCTGGCGAAACAGTTCGACGGTACGCCGCTGCTTCAGTATCGCGTGCTGCTGGCGACTATCGACCTGTGGGACGCGGACAGGCTCGGCTCGACGACGCCGGAAGCGTGGCAGGCCACCGAGGATACGCTGGCCTCGCTCGGCTTCATCAAGACGCCGATTGATCTCGGCAGGGCGCATACCGATCAGTTTTTGCCGTGATTCTCCCTGACCCCCGGCCCC
>CAZZAO010000244.1:0-2702 GCA_964652205.1 uncultured Anaerolineaceae bacterium
GGGTCGATGTCCACATCTTCGAGCTTCATACGCTCGGTCCCGGCGTCAATTCTGGAGATATTGAGCAGATCGTTGACCAGCGACGAGAGCCGGTCGGCATTGGTCTTGATGGTATTGATGAACTGCTGCTGCTGATCGGTCATCGCGCCCGCCGCGCCGACGAGCAGCAGGTCGGCATACCCCTTGATGCTGGTCATCGGCGTCCGCAGCTCGTGCGAGACGTTGGAAACGAACTCGCTCTTCATGCGATCAACTTCGACATCGCGGGTCACGTCGCGGAAGACAGCCACCGTTCCAATCAACTGTTCGGTGGCGTAGACGCGCGAAATCTGGACGTTGAGGATGCGGTCGTTCAGTTCCAGCCGCGTCGTCGAGAGTTCATTGAGCTTGCGATCCTGCGGGTTGGATGCCCACTCGCTGATGGCGTAAATCCAGTCGCGCGACGCGCCGCTGAACTGGCTTGCCAGCTTGCTGACCGGCTGGTTAAGGATGGTCTGCCGCGGCAGGCCGAGGATACGCACCGCCGCCGAATTAAACAGGATGACCTTGCCGCGCGCGTCCGCCAGCATGACGCCGTCGGCGATACTTTCGAGGATGGCGGCACTTTTCTCGGCTTCTTCCTGTTCCGAGCGCAGCATCCCGCCGAGCCGTTCGGCCTGCTCGCGGATCAGGTTGTACAGATCGGCGTTATTGAGGGCCGTCGCCACCTGATTGGCCGACGCAGCGACCAGGCGCATCTGCGGCTGGGTGAAGGCATCAGGCCGCGCGCTCAGAAAGACCATCGCGCCCTGACTCATGCCGTTGGTCTCGAGGATGACGCCGAGGGCGCTGTGCCAGTGCCGCGCTTCGTCGTCCTCGGCGCGCCAGAAGTCTTCCTGAGACAGGTCGCCGATCAAGACCTGCTGGTTGGTTCGCATGACCCACGCGCCAAGCGACTGGGCGGCGTGCGGCGCGCCGAGGCTTTCGTCGTGCAGGAACGAGGCACGGTTAAACAACTGGTCAGTTTGCGGGTCGATCAGGAAAATGACGCCTTCATCCGCGCCGACCGCGCCGACCACCATTTCGAGCGCGCCGGTCAGGACACGGTCGGTGTCGAGCGTTCGCGCCAGCTCGGACGTGATCTGGTAGAGCGTGTCCAGACGGTCGCGCTCGTCGGCCAATTCCAGCGTGCGCTCCTCGACGCGCCTGTTCAGGTCGTCGGCAAAGCTACTGATGCGGTTGAACAGGCGCGCATTCTGGAGCGCCACAGCGATCTGCGTGCCGATAGTGGTCAGAATGCGCTGATCGTTGAGTCCGAACACGCGCCGGTCGCGCAGGTTGGCGACGGCCAGCACGCCGAGCACCTGATCGCCGGAAATCAGCGGCACAGACAGGTAGGCTTTGGCGTCTGGTTCGGCGGTGACAATGCCGAGATTACGGCGCAGCTCGTCGAGGCTGAAGTCCCCGCCGAGCGAGAGCAAACGGCGGTGACGAATGACGAACGAGACTTCGTCCTCGCCCATCGGTCGGCTCTCGCGGGGATCGTCCTGACCGTCGGTGACGGCCATCGGGAAGCTGATAAGGTTCTTTTCCGGCTCATAAAGCGCGAGATAGACCTGCTCGGCTTCGGTCAGGTTCGGCACCTGATCGCGGACGATGCGGATCATGGCATCGACATCCATCGTCGAGGAAATGGCGCGGCTGAGGTCGTTGATGACGAGCAGTTCCTCGACGCGGGCGGCGGTCTCGGTCGAGAGGCGGGCATTTTCAATCGCAGTCGCGGCCTGCGCGCTGAGGGCCTGCGCCATGCGGCTGTCGCGGTGGCTGAAAGCACGGAACTGCGAGCGCAGGTCGATCTTAATCAGGCCAATGGACTGGTCGCGGACGACCAGCGGGACGAGCATTCGCGCGGTGCTGCTGGCCTTCAACAGTTCAGACAATTCGCGCCGGTCGCCGTCCGGGTCGCCGCGCTGGACGATCAGCACCTGACGGTCATCGAGCGCCTTCGCCCGGAGTGGATAATCCGACAGCGGCAGGCGCGTCCTGACGGGGTCGGTATCGTCGCGCGGCTCGACCCGGCTGACGTCGATCTGCACTTCAAGCTCATTCTCGACCGGAAAATAGAGCATGATGGTACAGTCGTCCATGTCGAGCGCCTGCAACATCAGTTGGGCAACATTCTGGAAAACATCGCCGAGGTCGAGCGTGAACGAGGTGGCCTGAGCCGCTTCGAGCAGCGTTTCGAGGTCGCGGGTACGCACCAGCGTCTGTTCAAGCAGGTTGGCATTCTGCATGGCGATGGCGGCCTGATTGGCGATAATCAGGCTCAGGTCGATCTGCTCGGACTCGAACTCGCGCCCGCCATCGGTCACTTCCAGCTCGAACAGGCCGATAGCATGGCCGCTGACAGCAATCGGGATGGCGAGAAACGCGGTCAGGTCGCGGCGCTGAAGCTCGATCTTCAGCGGGTCGCTGTCTGGCAGCGCGGCTATGTCAGGGATGAGAATCGGCTGGACGCTGCGGCTCACCCGCTCGATCAGGGCGCTGGCGTCGAAGGCCAGCACGTCAACCGGAGCCTGATCGCGGCTCGGATACTCGACGACGACGCGGGCGAAGGCTTCCTCGCGTTCGAGCACCAGCGCGCGCGCCGACTCGACGCGGGTCATGGCGGCGATTTCGGTCAGCGCGACATTGAGGATATTCTGAAGATCGAGCGACTGCGC
>CAZZAO010000245.1:0-2656 GCA_964652205.1 uncultured Anaerolineaceae bacterium
GCGCTTCGGCGGCTGGCTCGCTGGCGGCCGGGATGACCGGGGCCGAACCCGCTTCAGTGCCCCAGCGCTGCGTAAAGCCGACGCGACGCTTCTCCGGCTCGAGGTGGCTGATCCGCAGGCTCAGGCGGTCACCCTTTTTGAGATAGGAATACGGCTCCTTCAGTGAACCATCGCCCATCTCGCTGAGGTGGAGCAGGCCTTCCAGCCCATCATCGAGCGCCACAAACGCGCCGAAGTCCACCACATTCGTCACCATACCCTCGACCAACTGACCCTCGTGGTAGCGGGTCGCGGCCGATTCCCACGGGTCGGGGAGCAGGCGCTTGCGGCTGAGGGCGATACGGTTGCTGTTACGGTCGAGACTGAGGACGTAGACCTCGATCTCGTCGCCCACTTTCAGCACATCGCGCGGATGATCCACGCGGTGCCAGGCCAGCTCGCTGACGTGGATCAGGCCGTCGGCGCCGCCCAGATTGACGAACGCGCCGAAGTCGCGCAGGCCGGTGACGGTCCCGCGAACCACGTCGCCTTCCTTCAATTCGGCCAGCAGACGCGCCTTCTGCTGCGCGCGCCACTCGCGCTGTGCTTCGCGCTCGCTGAAAATCAGACGGCGGCGGGCCTGATCGACCTCGATCACCTTGACGGCCAGTTCCTTGCCGATCAGCTCATCCCAGGCATCGCGTCCGCCGGTCATGCTCATCGACACCAGATGCGAGCTGGGGATGAAGCCTTCCAGCCGGTTCCAGCGCACCAGAATACCGCCACGGTTATGGCCGGTGACGTTGACAGTGACCACTTCTTCGGTTTCCAGCAGTTTGCGGGCTTTCTCCCAATCGTACTGCTGTAGACCCATATTGATCGAAACGATCAAGTTTTCGTCCTGGTCGCGCGGGTTAAGCACGTAGACCGGGACTTCTGCGCCAACCTTGAGGCCGTTACGCACTTCAGGAGTCAGACGCTCAAGGTCCTGAATCGGAACGATACCGTCCCGCTTTGAACCCATATCGACGATCACTTCGCGCGGGTCGATCTGCAAAATGATCGCATTGCGAATTTCGCCGCGCTGCGGGGGCTTGAAGGAAAAGTCCGACGATTCGAGGAGTTCACGGAACTCTTCGCCGTACTGCTGTTCCTTTTCCGCATCCGTCTGTGAAACACTCATCTACTTATACCACCTTACGAAGTTTGGATACACCACGATACCAACCGGGGAAACCTGATCCCGGATCACCGCCGTCCTGCCTCGACCAGCCCGATTCCTGCTTCCAGCCGGTTGAGCCAGTTTGACTCTGCCTCGCACATTGACAGAGCATAATCAACCACCCACCCTTGCTGCGGGGTGCTGGCATTGTCCCGATCCATCCGCAGACTCCCTAGCTGATAATCAGTTTCCTTACGGCGCTGCGCGATGATCGCCCGCAAATCTTTCTCTGGAAGGTTGGTTGCCAGGTAAAGCTTGAGCAGGAACTCCCGCCGTATCTGATCGGTGACTGCCGGTTGCTTCAACCAGTCGATCAGGTCGTTTCGGCCAGAATCGGTGATGGAATAGACTTTCTTAGAGGGGCGTCCGTGCTGCGGGACTTCCTCGACTTCGACACACCCATCCGCGAGCAGTTGATGCAGCATCGGATAGAGCGTTCCATAGCTTGCACTGGTGATTGCGTTTAGCGCCGTTTTGACCTGCTTCTTGATGTCGTAGCCAGACATCGGGCGCTCCGTCAGTAGACCGAGGATCAGGTATTTGTAGGTCATAATACTCGGTGGGATATTATATCTTAACAGTGTGTAAGATTATATCCGCTATGGATAGGTTGAAGCAAGGCGCAAGCGCAGTTTGCTCGCCATCCTCTCTCACAGATCGCGCGCGCATCACGCGCGACAGCCAGTGTGTTCAGTATTATAGCAAAAAATAAAGGCAGTTGTGAAAAATCTATGCTAATTCTAATTCGCGTCGGGGACGCCGAGGCCGATTCCGCGCAGGCCGCGGTCGACCTCCCACGGATAGACGATGAAGGCATCGGTGACTGCGCCATAAAAATCAGGCGTCGCTTTGGTGAAGAGGGAGCGGTAGGGGTTGTAATGCATGACGCAGGTGAACGGTTCGGCTCCGGCGCTCAGGGCGCGCTCGCGCACGGCGATGCTGGTACGGCCACTGCCCCAGACGTCATCGACCAGCAGCACGCGCCGGTTGGCGAGGAGCGAATCCTGTGGGAACTGGAGGAAGGACGGCCATGCCATCAGCCCGGAGCCAGCCGTGGCCGGAAAATCGACGGCGGCGGTCAGCAGATGCGTAATGCCGAGGACTTCGGACAGCAACCCGCCGGGAATCACGCCGCCGCGGGTAATCATCAGGATGCCGCCGAACGGGCCAAGCGCCCGAATCTGCGGCACGAGTACGTCAATCAGCCGGTCAACATCAGCCCAGGTCAGGTTTTCGTGACGAACTGGCCCAGTAGTCATTGACCGCCCCTTGACGTCGGCGCGCGCCGACGGTACTCATACCCTGCGAAAGTCCGCCGATTATGCGAGAAAAGCGGGCTAAAGTCAAAAAAAGTGCTGAGTGCCGAGTGCTGAGTAAAAGGAATCCGCTCGACTTCTTTCACTCAGTGCGTGTTTGCAAAGTGAAATCTAGCGACATAAACGACGAAGCATCAGA
>CAZZAO010000246.1:0-2340 GCA_964652205.1 uncultured Anaerolineaceae bacterium
TGCGGGCGAACTCGGTGCCGAGATTGCTGGTCATGATGATGATCGTGTTGGCGAAGTCAACCACGCGGCCCTGCCCATCGGTCAGGCGTCCGTCGTCCAGAATTTGCAGCAGCGAATTCCAGATTTCCGGGTGCGCCTTCTCGATCTCGTCGAACAGGATGACGCGATAGGGACGGCGGCGAACCGCCTCGGTCAACTGACCGCCTTCCTCGTAGCCGACATAGCCAGGGGGCGCGCCAAACAGGCGACTGGCGTTGTGCTGCTCGCGGTACTCGCTCATGTCGATGCGGACGAGAGCTTCCTCGTCGTCAAACATGAACTCGGCCAGCGCCTTCGCCAGCTCGGTCTTGCCGACGCCGCTGGAGCCGAGGAAGATAAACGAGCCAATCGGACGGCGCGGGTCTTTCAAGCCGCTGCGAGCGCGACGGATGGCATGAGAAATCGCGGTGACAGCGCCTTCCTGACCGATGATGCGTTCATGCAGGGCTTCTTCCATCCGCAGGAGCTTTTCACTTTCACTCTCCAGCACCTGGCTCGACGGAATGCCCGTCCACTGCGCCACGACGGAAGCGATATCATCGGCATCAACCACTTCATCAATGGTGCTTTCCTGCTGCCACGCCAGCCGAGCCGCTTCATATTCTTCCTCAAGCTGAAGGCGGCGAGTCTTGTAGTCGGCGGCGCGTTCGTATTCGCGCGCCATGCCGGCAGCTTCCTCGTCAGCGGTCAGATGGGCAAGCACGTCCTTCATTTCCTTGAGGTGCGCGGGCATCGAATAGAGCGCGACACGCAGCTTGGCGGCAGACTCGTCGAGCAGGTCGATGGCCTTGTCCGGCAGCTTGCGGTCGGTCAGGTAGCGGTCGGCCAGCCGCGCAGCCGCGTAGACCGCCTCATCGGAGATCGTGACTTTGTGATGGGCCTCGTAGCGGTCGCGCAGGCCAAAGAGCATGTCGATAGTATCTTCAACCGACGGCTCCTCGACGTAGACTGGCGCGAACCGACGATCCAGCGCGCTGTCTTTCTCGATGTACTGGCGATACTCGTCGAGCGTGGTCGCGCCGACGCATTGCAGCTCGCCACGCGCCAGCGCCGGTTTCATCATGTTGCCCGCGTCGAGCGCGCCCTGCGCCGCGCCCGCGCCGACGACCTGATGCAGCTCGTCGATGAACAGGATGATTTCGCCTTCAGCGCGCTGAACTTCCTCGATGGTCGCCTTGAGGCGTTCCTCAAACTCGCCACGGAAGCGACTGCCCGCCAGCATCCCGCTCAGGTCGAGGCTGACGACCTTCTTCCCCTGCAGGATTTCCGGCACGTCGCCATCAGCGATCTTCTGCGCCAGCCCTTCGACAATCGCGGTCTTGCCGACGCCAGCCTCGCCGATCAGCACCGGGTTATTCTTGGTACGTCGGCTCAAGACCTGAATGACGCGCATGATCTCGGCATCGCGCCCAATGACGGGGTCGAGCTTGCCTTCCTGCGCCATCCGAGTCAGGTCACGGCTGTATTTCTCCAGCGTGCGGTAGCGCGTTTCGGCCTGCGGATCAGTGACGCGCTGACCGCCGCGCAGTTCCTTAATGGCCTCAGAGACGCGGTCGCGGGTGAGATTATTCTCGATCATCAGCCGGGCGACGGCAGTGCCGCGCTCGCCGAGAATGGCGAGGAAAATATGCTCAGTCGAGATGTACTCGTCGCGCAGACGGTTGGCTTCTTCGTTCGCCAGGTCGATGATCCGCTTGACGCGCGGGGTGATAAAGACCTGATTGGAACCGCCGCCGTAGATCGCGGCTTTGGGGCTGGCGCGGAGAATTTCGTCGAGGCGCGCCCGCATGGCATTGACATCGACGCTCAGACGTTCGAGAAGCTGCGGGATGACGCCGTCGGTCTGTTCAAGCAGCGCCAGCAGGATATGTTCGGTATCAACCTGATTATGGCCGTAGCGTTGCAGGATTTCATACGACCGCGCCGCCGCATCCTGCGCGCGCTCTGTAAAACGCTCAAAACGCATCATGGTAGGGTTTCCCTCTATCGCTCGCTGCTGCCGGTCAGCCATTACCCGAACGGCAGCGGGATGGCTCTATTGTAGCCAACTTTGGCCTGACGCGGACGGCAGTAATGGTTGAATGGTGTCAAGTGAACAAATCCGGCGAGACGAAAGGAGCCGTTCCGCCGGACTTGAGCGCTCTGCTACCAGTGTATTCCGTTCGTATCAGAAACGTATATACAGCGTGTGAGAAACATCAATGCGCTCAGACCTATTTCAGGCCGTGACCCGGTTCCAAACGGGCGCGGAGCCTGGGCGCGGGAGCAAAAAATCGCGCCCGCCTGCCCTCACCCCCGACC
>CAZZAO010000247.1:0-2315 GCA_964652205.1 uncultured Anaerolineaceae bacterium
TCCTTGTAAAACATCATTGCCTCACGGCAATTCCCTTTGAAGAACAAATAAGGAATCAACTGCGCCATGTTGCTTTCTCCTCATGCAAGCTGAATAGTTAACGACTATTTTAGACCATATGTTCTAGAATGGCAAGAGGCTGATTCGCCGCGCTTTCAATAGGAAGCGCGCCAGCCACGATTGATATTGAATGAGCGCCTGTCGCTACATCGGGGTACGATGGACTGTCAACCGGTCTGAATCGTTTCTTTGATCGTCTCGGCCAGCTTGAGCGTGATCCCCGGCACAGCGGCGATTTCCTCGACGCTGGCCGCCTTGATCGCGCCAATTGAGTTGCCGAACGCCTTAAGCAGCGCCTTGCGTCTGGCGGGGCCGACCCCCGGCACGCTCTCTAACTGGCTGACCATGCCGATTTTGGCGCGTTTGGCCCGGTGCGCGGTGATGGCGAAACGGTGGGCTTCGTCGCGGACGCGCTGAACGAGAAATAGCGCGTCGCTGCGCCGGTTGAGGATGATCGGCTGCGACTGGCCGGGCAGGTACAGCTCCTCGAACTGTTTCGCCAGCGAGACGACCGGGACGCGGTCAGTCAGGCCGAATTCGGCCAGCACCTCGACGCCGATGCCAAGCTGCCCTTTGCCGCCGTCGATCATCAGCAGGTCGGGCAGCCGACGCCAGGTTTCGTCCTTATCCTCGCCGTTCGGGTCAATCGGCGTCGGGTCGTCATACGCCTGCTTCCAGCGGTTGAAGCGCCGGGTCAGCGCCTCGCGCATCGACTGGAAATCGTCTGGCCCGGCGTGGCTGACCGTGCGAATGTTGAAGCGGCGATACTCGCTCTTTTTCGGGACGCCCTGTACGAAGACGACGCGGCTGGCGACGATGGCCGTTCCCTGCGTCGTGCTGATGTCGTAGCACTCGATCCGGTTCGGCGGCTTAGGCAGGTTGAGCGCTTCCTGAAGCTGGCCGAGCGAGTTCTCCTGCTTGTGCGCGTCGGCTTCCCACTGCGCGCGGAGCATATGCAGCGCCTCGGTCGCGTTGTCCTGCGCCACGCCGATCAGCTTGCGCTTGTCGCCGCGCTGCGGGACGGTGATCGTCATCTTCTTGCCACTGCGCAGGTCGCGCAGCCAGCGCTCGATGATGCGCGATTCCTCGATATTTTCCGGCAGCACCAGCTCGGCGGGGACTTCGGCAGTGTTGCCGTAGAAGCGCTTGATGAACGCGCCCAGCACTTCCGAGTCGGTTTCGCCCTCAGTGCCATCGACCACGCGCGAGTCGCTGCCGATCAGCTTGCCGTTGCGGATGAACAGAATTTGTACGACGGTGTCGCCGTCCTCACGCGCCAGCGCAATCACGTCCTGCTCGGCGAGGTTGCTGCTGACGGCTTTGTGCCGCTGGGTGATGTACTCAATCGCCTTAAGCTGATCGCGCAGCGCAGCGGCGTGCTCGAAATCGAGCGCTTCGGCGGCAGCATTCATTTCATTGCCGAGCCGCTCAACCACCGCCTCAGATTTGCCGCCAAGCACGTCCATCAGTTCGCTAATCATTGCCCGGTACTGCTGCTGATTGACCGCGCCAATACAGGGCGCGCAGCAGAGCTTGATGTCATAGAACAGGCAGGCGCGTTTGTCGTGGCCGGTGATGTCGCGGTCACAGGTCAGGTAGGGGAAGGCTTTACGCAGCGTTTGCAGCGTGTTCTGCACCGCCCACATCGCCACGTAGGGGCCGAAATAGCGGCTGCCGTCATCGAGAATGCGCCGCGTCGTCTCGACTTTGGGGAAGGCTGCCTGCCACGTAATCCTGATATACGGGTAGCGCTTGTCATCCTTGAGCATGATGTTGTAGCGCGGCTTGTGGCGCTTAATCAACGTCTCTTCAAGGATCAGCGCTTTGATCTCGTTTTCCTCAACGATGAAGTCGATGTCAACGATGTTTTCGCGCAGGTGCAGGGTCTTGAGGTTGCCTTCGGCGCTGGAATTGAAGTAGCTGCGAACGCGGTTACGCAGCCGCTTGGCCTTGCCGACGTAGATGATCGTGTCGTAGCGATCCTTCATCAGGTAGACGCCCGGCTTCATCGGCAGGTTTTTCAGAATCGTCTGGATGTGGTCAGAGGGTTTGAACGGCATCTTGGGCTGAGGTTCAACTCGGGTTGAATTTATGTTCTATTATAGCAGAAACGGGCTGGCAGGGAGAAAGGGAACAGGAAAACTTCGCAGGGCAATCGCATCAAAATCGCAGCTCAGGCTATAAAAGGGCATGAGGGTTTGTAGGGGCGACCCGCCGGGTCGCCCCATAGGCACCAAGATAAGGAGAAGCTATCC
>CAZZAO010000248.1:0-2313 GCA_964652205.1 uncultured Anaerolineaceae bacterium
TCATGCCCCGACGAATGCCGACCCCTCCCCCTGACCTGCGCGGCCTCCGGCTCCTGCCGGGCAAAGAACGCTCGGCACGCTTCGTCCCCGTAAACGGAGAGGGGAGCTGGCGCAAACAATCGCATTCCTGATCTTTCTCCCCTCACCCTGAGGGAGAGGGGCCGTGATTGAGGGCTGGCTTTAATGCGTCAGAAGGAGCGTCAGGCCGAAGACGCTGCCATGACCGGGACGTGTCAGGTAGTAAACGCTGCCGCCGTGCGCTTCGGCGACTGACTTGACGATAGCAAGGCCGAGGCCAGTGCCGGGGATGTCGCCGGTGTTGTCAGCGCGATAGAAGCGCTCGAACAGCCGCGTTTGCGCCTCGACCGGCACGCCAACACCGTCATCGACGACTTCGACATAGAGCAGCGGCTCCTTGAGGAAGACCCGCAGCCTGACCTGCGCGCCGGGCGAACTGTACTTAACGGCGTTATCGAGGTAGTTGAGGATGGCGCGGACGACCCACTTGCGGTCAACCTGAAGTGAGAGCGAGGCGCGCGGCATTCCGACGAAGAAGGCGATGCCGCGCGAGTCAAAGCGCGGGCGCATCTCGGCGGTGACTTCTTCGATGATCTCGCCGAGCGGCACCTCAGTCAGTTGGAAGCCGTAGCCACTCTCGATATGTTCGAGCTTGAGCAGATTATCGAGCATGTCCTGAATCCGGCTGACGCCGCTTGTCGCCAGTCCGATGATCTCGTGCATATCCTCGTCGCCGTTGACCATCCGCCGCAGCAGATCGAGCGAGTTGAGCGCGACGCCGAGCGGATTACGCATGTCATGAGCGGCAGCCTGAATGAACTGCATCCGTGCCGCTTCGGCCTGACGGAGCATGGTCACGTCCTGAAGGACGATCACCCAGCCGTCGGTATCGCCGCTGGTATCGATCTGACGGTCAACGTAGACCGGCGCGACCTGCACCGACAGGCTGTGGCCGTCGTCGAGCGTGACCTGAAAGACCTTGTTGGCGTCGCGGGTGCGTGACGAAAGCGCGAACAGCAGCGAACTGCGAATGCTCGGATGGATATCGACCTCGCGCAGCGGTTGGCCGATGCACTGGGCGGCGCGAATGGTCAGCAGTTGTTCTGCCGAGTGGTTGATGAGCTGGATGCGTCCGCTCTGGTCGGTGGCGATGATGCCGTCGGTGCTCGACTGCAACACCGCGCTCAGGCGCATCTCGTCCTCGACACTGGCCTCGTACAAACGGGCGTTGTCGAGCGCGACGCCGACCGTGTCGGCGATGGCTCGCAGGACGGAAACTGCCTCGTGCGGGATCGTGTTCGGCTGGCTGCCCATGATGCTGAGGATGCCGATGATCTTGCCGCGCGCGTGCATCGGGGCCATCGCAATTGAGCGGAAATGCTCCTCATGAAAGCTCGGTACGGCGAGGTGTTCGGCCTCGGTGAAATCATTCTCGAAAAGAACGTTGTCGCTGGCGATCACGCGGCCTGACATGCCCTGACCGACCGGAACCCGCATTGGCGGGTTGACGAAATCGAGCCGCCAGCCCTGCTGCGCGCGCAGCACGACCTCGCCGCTGGCTTCGTCGATCAGGCTGATGCCGCCCGCCTGCGCGCCGACGACGTCGAGGACCGCATTGAGCGCGGTTGACAGCGTCAGGTCGAGGTCGAGTGACTGGCTGACCGCCGCCGCGACTGTGCCGATGGCGGCCAGTTGGTCGATTCGATCCTTGAGTTCCTGCGCCAGCCGCAGATTCTGATGGACAAGCCCCTGAGTGTCTACCACGATATTCTCGATCAGTCTGCCCAGGCTACGGGGATTTGGAGCCGACTCAACGCATTGTCGAATGCTTCACGATTATACCGTGAAACACCTTACATCTCGGCTTTCACTCCGTAAGAGGCTTTTGCTCCCCTCAGACACGAGCAGGTTTATCCCGGCGGCGGTCGTGCCAGTGGTCAACCGCCGACTGCGGGATAAACCACTCCTCGCCGTAGCGCCCCTGTTCGCGCCACGCGCCGGGCAGGCTGCGCTCCATCGGCGGCGTATGATTGTCCCGACGAAGCGCGGTAAAGACCTCGCGCGGCGTGACGCCCAGATAGGCGGCGACTTCCTCGACTGAATAGACGTTGTCCAGCTTGCCCATGATGGCGACTCCGTTCCACGAATGACAGCGGCTACAATAGCACAGATGTTCCCTGCCGAGTCGGAGAAATGACCATCTGGCACAGGAAAAAGCCATTTGTCCAGCGCCCGACCTGCAGGGCAATCGCGTCTAAATCACAACTCAGGCTATAAAGGGCCATGAGGGTTTGT
>CAZZAO010000249.1:0-2283 GCA_964652205.1 uncultured Anaerolineaceae bacterium
CCGAACGCCCCTATGCGTTTGAAAGCCTGGACACCCGACATTAGCTGATCCCATTCCTCCAGCCGCTGCGGTCGAACGCGCCGCGCCCGGTCAGACGGACGAATCTCCCCCAGGATCGAGGCTGGAGAATGCCCCTCATTCTTCAACCCCATCGCATCATTTTCTCAGCTTACTCACGACCTCTGCGGAGCCTTATGAAAGAGCCAATCGAAAAGATCGAGAAAAAAGAAGGGGGGAGGCGGCCACGCATTTCCGTCACCGAGCCGATGGAGCGCGCCCCGCTCAATGAACCGCGCGTCATGGAGCCTCGGCCAGACCGCCCAACGGAACATATGGACATCGCCTTACTCGAACAACGGACGCTTGAAGACCTGCGGCAGATGGCGCGCGATGCCAGCATCAACAGCTTCAGCCGCCTGAAGAAGCAGGACTTGATGCTCGCGCTGCTGCGTGACAACGCCGAACGTCAGGGCTACACGCTGCGCGGCGGCGTGCTCGAAATTGTCGAAGACGGCATCGGCTTTTTACGGGCAGAAAAATATCTTCCCGGCCCCAACGATATTTACGTCAGTCAGACTCAGATCAAGCGCTTCAACCTGCGAACCGGCGACATGGTTGTCGGGCAGGTGCGCGCGCCGAAAGATTCGGAAAAGTATTTCGGCCTGCTGCGCGTCGAATCGGTCAACGGCCTCAACCCTGAGGAAGCCAAGAACCGACCGAACTTTGAAGACCTGACCCCGATTTTCCCGCTCGAACGCTTCAATCTCGAAACCAACCCGCGGATCATCTCGACTCGACTGCTCAACCTCGTCGCCCCTATCGGGCGCGGGCAGCGCGGTCTGATCGTCTCGCCGCCGAAGGCCGGTAAGACCACCGTCCTCAAGGACATCGCCAACGCTATCAGCCAGAAATATCCCGACGTTCATCTGATGATCGCGCTGATCGGCGAACGCCCGGAAGAAGTGACCGACATGGATCGCTCGGTCGATGCCGAAGTGATCGCCTCGACTTTCGACGATCCGGTACAACACCACGTCCGCGTGGCTGAAATGGCGCTCAACCGCGCCAAGCGGCTGGTCGAGGTCAAGCGCCACGTCGTCATCATGCTCGATAGCGTTACCCGTCTGGCGCGCGCCTATAACCTCGTCGTCCCGCCGAGTGGCCGCACGCTGACCGGCGGCCTTGATCCCTCAGCGATTCACCCGCCCAAGCGTCTGTTCGGCGCGGCGCGCAACGTCGAGGAAGGCGGCAGCCTGACCATCGTCGCCACCTGCCTCGTCAACACCGGCAGCAAGATGGACGACGTGATTTACGAGGAATTCAAGGGAACCGGCAATATGGAGCTGCACCTCAACCGCAAGCTTCAGGAGCGCCGCATTTTCCCGGCCTACGATGTCGAGCAGTCTTCCACCCGCCGCGAGGAGCTGCTGCTCGGCCCCGATGTGCTCCAGCGCGTTTACACGCTGCGGCGCATGTGGTCGCATCTGGCCGAAGACCCGGACATCGGGCCAGTCGGCGCAACCGAGCAACTGCTCAACCAGTTCCGCCAGACCGAGAGCAACGAGGAATTCCTCAATTCGCTCCCTGGCGCGAACTCAGGCAATCGCTTCTAGCGTTCAACGTATCCATGTTTGCCCGCGACGCGCCGAACCTTCGGCGCGTTTTGCGCGTATAGACTAGGACTCAATAAGGATTTGGGCTGCCGATGATCGACGTTAACCAGCTCCGCAAGGGAACCAGCTTTCTCGACGGAACCGACATCTACAAGGTACTGAACTACAACCACATCAAGCCGGGACGCGGCAACGCCACCATTCGCCTGACCGTCCGCAACATGCGCACCGGAACCACCCGCGAAATGACCTTCAATTCTGGCGAGCGCGTGCAGGATATCGAAGAGGACAGGCGCGAAGTGCAGTTCCTGTACGACGAAGGCGATACGCTGACCTTCATGGATACCGAAAGTTACGAGCAACCGCAGCTCAAGCGCGATCTGTTCGGCGACGATGCCTATTTCCTCAAGGAAGGTCAGAGTATCACCCTCAACACCTTCGAGGATGAGATTGTCGATTACACTCTGCCGCCGAATGTCGAGCAGGTCGTGGCTGAGTCTGACCCCGGCTTCGCAGGTGACACCGCCAACAACCCGGTCAAGCGCATCAAAACCGAAACCGGGCTGGAGCTGAATGTCCCGCTGTTCATCAACGTCGGCGACACCATCCGCATCAAGACTGAGGACGGGAGCTACGTCACGCGGGTCAACAACTAGATTATGAAGCGATG
>CAZZAO010000250.1:0-1993 GCA_964652205.1 uncultured Anaerolineaceae bacterium
TAAACCGATATGAGCTTTCTTGAAACTCCGATCAGATTTGATGCGTTTGCCCTGCTGCAAACCCTCGTCCGGCGGTACGATTTGCCGTTTCGTGTTACCCTACGACTCGAACTGTCGGCCAGACGAGCGGGTGAATCCGCCCCATGCCCTTCCTCAATTTCCTGATCGAACTCAGCGCACAAACCGACGGCAGCTACGCGATCACGGTGCAGTCATCGCCGGTCGGCGAAGCCAGCGTCGTCGTCGAAAATCCCTTCACGCCCAACGACCTTCAGAACGCGCTCGAAATCTTTGGCCGCCGTCGTCAGGGAATCACACGCCTCGAGGAGACACAGGCGGCGCGCCAGTTGGGCGAGCGGCTGTTCAACTTCCTGATTCGCCATAACGAGGACATCAACGCCGCCTATTTCGCCAGCCTCGACCGCGCAGGCGCGAACGGACTGCGGCTCAACCTGTCGCTCGGCAAGGCCGGGCCGCTGGCTGAACTGCCGTGGGAGTTGATGCGCGACCCGAACCGCGACTTTCTGGCGCTGTCTTCGCTGACGCCGATCACACGCTACACGCAGCAGCTCAACATCCGCCCGCCCGTGCCGGTGACGATGCCGCTGCGGGTTTTAGTGCTGATCTCCGCGCCAGTCGATTTTCCCCGGCTCGACGTCGAGGGCGAATGGCAGCGGCTGCAAACCGCCACCGCCGAGCTGCAAAAACGCGGGCTGATCGCGCTCGAACGGCTCAGCGACCCCGCCACGCTGATCGCGCTTCAGCGTCGGCTGCGCGCCGAGGATTATCATATCTTCCATTTCATCGGCCACAGTGATTTCGACGCCAAAAATCAACAGGGCGTGCTGGTCTTTGAGACCGAGCAGGATCAAAAAGCACACCTGATTACGGGCGATGCGCTGGCGCGCGAAGTCGGCGGCGAAAGCACGATTCGGCTGGTGGTGCTCAATTCGTGTCAGAGCGCGCGGCGGACGGCGCAAGGCCCGTTCTCAGGTATCGCGTCCGGCATCGTTCAGTTGGGGATACCGGCAGTCGTCGCCATGCAGTTCCCGATCACCGATGGCGCGGCCAGCGTGTTTGCCGAGGAGTTCTACAACGCGATCTCCGAGTCGCTGCCGATTGATCGCGCGGTCGGCGAGGCGCGGCGGGCAATTGCCAACCGCATCCAGAACAGTGAATGGGCGACGCCGGTTCTGTTCATGCGTTCAGACAGCGGCATCCTGTTCCGCTCCGCCGAGACGCCCGCCGAAGCCATCGAGAAAGCGACCAACCAGCGCCCGTGGCTCCCGGCGCTGGCGGTCGTCATTCTGCTGGCGATCATCCTCGGCGGCGCAGCGCTGTTCGGTGGGCGCGGCGCGCCGCAGCCCCCGCCCTCGCCGACCGCAGCAGGGAAAGCCAATCTCGAAGTTGTCAGCGTTCGCAGCTCACCGGCCCGCCCTGCTCCCGGCGAAGCCTTCCGCCTGCTGATCGCTATCCGCAACAGTGGCATCATCGACAGCGGCCCGTTCAACTGGACATGGGACGCCAGCCCGACGCTGCTCAACGCGCTCGGCGGGCGAATCGCCAACATCGCGCCCGGCGCGACGCAGAACATCAGCTTTCCTTACAGCTATGGCTGGTGGGGGTCGTACTCGTCGCAGATCATCGTCGATGCCGATAGCGAAGTGGCCGAAACCGACGAGCGCGATAACCGCGACGTGCCGATCATCCAGCTCAATCCGGCGCTGCCGCTCGACCTCGACTTTACGCTGCTGCCGAGCAATGAGATCGTCACGCCGCCGCGCCCGCTGGCCGCGACTGAGTTCAGCGCGTGGAATCTGGCCTTTTCTGCCGTGTCGAGCGGCGGCAGCAACTGCATCGGCACACCGTTCCAGATCATCGGCCTGACCGACGGCAACGCGCTCGCGTTCGGCGCGGAAACCGCCCCAACCTGTGCTCAAGCGCCGGTCGCTGTCATCATCCGACGTCCGGTCAGCAACGTCATCATCGAAGT
>CAZZAO010000250.1:2021-2251 GCA_964652205.1 uncultured Anaerolineaceae bacterium
CCGGTCAGGCCGTGCTCGCTTACTTCAGCGATGAAGCTGGCGCGCGGCAGATCTTCCAGACCGCGCCGGTCACGCTGCGCGCCGATGGAACTGCGCTGATCGGCGCATCTGACGGCACAGCGCGAAGCATCCGCCGGATCGAGATCAGCGCGCCGGGGCAAGCCGTCCGACTCTCGCGGCTCACCCTGTTCCCGATCAGCGAGTGAGGTTCATACGGCTTCGGAATTTCG
>CAZZAO010000251.1:0-2194 GCA_964652205.1 uncultured Anaerolineaceae bacterium
CGTAAATCGGGGGGTGTTGTTCCATGTGGACAGGTTCCTTCTCAAGCTTCGGACAGACAATGATTTGTCCGAAGTCTACTCACTCTTGCCGAGCGCCACGAAAATCATATTGGACATAATCCAGCGGGCGCAGGTATGATTCTGCGCCCGTTTAGGTCGTGGCGCGTCATACGCCGCAAGCCGCAGAGCGCGCTCTTTCGGCCCCGGATGGCGCTTCAATGGCAGCGAACATCAGTCAGGTTGGTGAGCTATAGCCCTTAGTCGATCAGCAGCAGCTTGAGCGCGTCGGCATTACGGATCGCCCGACCGCCATAGTCGTTGTTGAAGTAGGCGTAGACGTCGTGGTGCGCCAGGCGCGGCGCAATCCGGTCGGCCCAGGCTTTGAGCTGTTCCTCGCTGTACTCAGAAGCGTAAAGCCTGCCGGGGCCGTGGAAGCGCGCGTACATGAAGTCGCCTGTGACCACTTCTCGCGCGGGCCAGCGGCTCGAATCGTTGATGACGAAGCCGACGTGATGCTTATTCAACAGGTCGTAAATCTCGTCGTTGAACCATGAGGTATGCCGGAACTCGACTACCTGCCGTATGTCTTTCGGCAGCAGGTCGAGGAAGTCGATGAAACGCGCTTTTATGCCGTGACTGTCGCTTCTCGTCCCCGGAGAGAACTGCCAGAGCATGACGTCGAGCTTATCCTCTAATCCCCGCGCGCTTTCGGCGAAGGCCTGAAGCGCGTCGCCAATGTCGTGCAGTTTCTTCTCGTGCGTAATCAGGCGCGGCCCCTTGAGCGTAAAGCAGAAGCTTTCTGGCGTGCGCTGATACCAGCTTTCATAGACGTGTTTAGGGAAGGGGCGATAGAAGGTCGCGTTGATCTCGACCGTGTTGTAGTGGTCAGCGTAGTAGGTTAGCCAGTTTTTCTGCGCGACACCCTTTGGATAAAAGATGCCGCGCCAGTCCTTGTAGCTGTAGCCGGGTGTGCCGATCAGCAGCCTGCCCATCGTCATTCGAGCCTCGCGCGGATTCCATTCCACCTCACCTTACACGGTGGCTGCGCGCGGCGCTATCGGCATTTACTGGGCGCTCATAGTGATGGACATTGGCGCTGTGCCGCCTTAATCAACCAGCGCAAAGAAATAAACAGTGACCCGATCTCAGCAAGGTGCCTCGCCCGGTCGGCAAGATTCATCGGTCTATAAGCAGGCGCTCATATGGACGTGCCGGTCACAGCGCTTTACTCAGCAATGAAAGATCGCGGGTCATTGCGAGGGCGTGACATGGACTTGCAGCTTACAGGCAAAGTGGCAGTCGTTACCGGCGCAGATTCGGGCATGGGGCTGGCAACCGCGCGCGTCCTGGCCGAGCATGGCGCGACGGTTGTGCTCAATGATCTCGATCAGACCGCCCTCGATGCGCGGGCAAAAGAAATTGATGGGCAGACGATTGCGCTTGCCGCCGACCTGAACGAGCCGTCTGAAGTCGAGCGGTTGGCCGCGACGACCCGTGAGAAGGTCGGCCCGGCGCATATTCTCGCCCACTTTGCCGGGACGTCGGGTGCGAGCGGCGATTTCCTGACGCTGACTGACGACGACTGGCTCAAGACGATCACCATCGACCTGATGGCGGCGGTTCGGGTCGCTCGCGCTTTCATTCCGCACATGCTCGAACATCACTGGGGCCGCGTCCTGTTCGTCGCCTCGGAGAACGCTGTGCAGCCCTACCCGGATGAGACGCCCTATAGCGCCTGTAAGGCGGCGGTACTCAATCTGTCGAAGGGTTTGTCGAAAGCCTATGCGACCAGAGGGATTCTGGTCAACACCATTTCGCCAGCTTTCGTCGAGACGCCGATGACCGATGCGATGATGCAGAAGCTCTCGAAAGAAAAGGGCATTTCCTTTGATGAGGCCGTTGAGTGGTTCCTGAAGCACAAGCGCCCGACTATTGAAGTTAACCGGCGCGGACAGGTTGATGAGATCGCGCCGATTGCCGCTTTCCTCTGCTCTCCATTGTCCAGCTATGTCAATGGGGCCAACTGGCGCATCGACGGCGGCTCGGTCGAGAGTATCTGATATAACGCGAAGCTGCGGACACAAAAGCCGATAGATTTTACGCGCTCCTGTGTCTCGAAGGTTATTGGCGGCTCACCAATTGGTGAACGAGCCGTCGTGACGATGCAGATGCGGCGCTTCCCAGAACTGGAACG
>CAZZAO010000252.1:0-2194 GCA_964652205.1 uncultured Anaerolineaceae bacterium
GCGGCGTCTCGACCCGCAGGGCGAGCGGGCCTAACCAGGGGTTGGGGGTGAGGGCGGGCCGGAGGTGAGGGCTAAAATCAAAAGTACAGAGGACTGGGCCGGGGCCTCGCAGCGGATGTTTCGACGCCTTGAAGAGTGGCTCAGTTCTCTGTACCTGTGCTTCCACTCTACCCCCGATCCGGCGCGCCGTCCTCAGACTTACGGGCCAATCTGGATCGTCCCTAAGGCGGAGAGGATGTCGCCGTTGACGACCAGCGGGTGGCTGGCATCGCCGTACCAGTAGGTATTGACGACCACACGATAGCGCCCCGGCGCGAGTCCCGCCGGAAGCGCAAGCTCGTGGCGGTCGAACATCAGCACCCCCGGCGTCCATTGACTGGTTGGCGTGGCTGACGGCGGGCCGTTGAACTCGGCGACGACCGCGCCGGAGCTATCGAGCAGGAAAACGCCGACCGAGTAATCGAGCGGCAGCGGCTTGAGCGCCGACCACCACAGATCGACGTGGAGCGTCTGACCCGCCGCGACCCAACCGGGCAGCAGCGCATCGCGCAGCGCCAGCAGCCCGCCAAAGTCGCGCGCCGGGATGTCGAGCTGAGGCCGCTCGTAGAGCGCGACGGTGATCTGGTTGTACTTTGCGCCGAACAGGTCGTTGTACTGCGCGCCGACCGGAACCTCGGTTTTCGAGATCAGCCGGTAGCCGTCACCGCCGCTGTCAAGGAATGGCATGACCTGCGACGGCTGGAACCACTGGATCACCCAGACGCGCCGATGCTCGCTCAAGGGGCGCTGGAGCTTGGGAACGACCGGCTGAATGCCGCCGCGCGAGCCGACCCACGGCAGCGTCCGAATAATGTCCGGCACAGGGTCATAAAGCGCGCGCTGCACCTCATACTCGAAGGCGTTATCATCATAGCCCGTTTCGAGAATCACCAGATCGCTCGGCTGATAGCCCTGCGCGACCACGTTCGCCGCAGCGTCGTAGTCGAGGCGCGGCTGGATGATGTCAACCGTGGCGATGGTATAGCTGACGGCCACCGCGACCAGCACTCGGCGCGCATGAGTCGGCAGCAGCGTCAGGCCATAGCCGACGACCGCCAGAAACGCCGGCGTCAGAAAGACCAGCGTGCGCGGCGTCAGCACCTTGATCCAGATGTTCATAATGAACATCGCGGCGAACAGCCCTGCCCCGGCCAGCAGTAGATAAATCCGCGCCAGTTCCGGCAGCGTCCGGCCTCGCAGATGGCGAAACTGCCACAACGCCAGCAGAAAGACGCCGAATATCAGCGCGGGTTGGCCGTCGGCCAGCACGCTGACGATCCGCGCCAGCGTATCGAGCGAGGTCGGCTCGACCAGCGGACGGCTCGCCAGCCCATTCTCGGACAGCAGCCTGAGGATTTGCGGCAGCGCGATCAGCCAGGGGATATAGAGGATGCCCGCCAGCAGCCACGCGCCGATCAGCCGCGCTTTCAACCGCAGCGAGCCGCGCCAGACGAACAGCCCGACAACTCCCTGGACGGCCAGCGCCATCAGGCCGAGGTAGTGGATGTACATCATCAAGCTGATACTGAGGGCATAGAGCAGCCAGCGCAGCAGTGTCGGTCGGCGCAGCGCGCGCAGAAACAGCAGCGACATCAGCGCGACCGCCAGCGTCAGCCAGCCGTAATGCCGAATCTGCTGGCTGTACTGCACGACCAGATCAGAGACGGCGAACAGCAGCGCGGCATAGATCGCCGCCGTGTGGCCGAACCAGTCGCGCGTCAACCGATAGACGACCGCGACCGCCAGCATCCCGCCGAGAATCGTCAGCATCCGCAGGGCGATGCGGCTCTGGCCGACGACGTGCTCCCACGCGCCGAGCGCAGCGAAGTACAGCGGCGGGTGATGATTGCCCTGAAGCCGCTCCATGATCTCGCTGATACTGCCATCGCCAGCGATGTACAGGCTCGCGCCTTCGTCTGTCCAGACCGGCCAGTGACCGGCATTGACGATCCGCATCGCCGCCGCCAGCAGCAGCACGGCGGCAATCGCGGCCCATTGTTGTTTTGTCACCATCGGCGCGTTCACCCGTGCATCGTCGCTAAAACGGGCCGATTATAGCGCCTGTCGCGGCGCGCGCGGCAGGGTCACGCCCGCGCGGCACAGGGCAATCGCATCAAAATCGCAACTCAGGCTATAAAAGGTCATGAGGGTTTGT
>CAZZAO010000253.1:0-2167 GCA_964652205.1 uncultured Anaerolineaceae bacterium
CAGGGGGAGGGGTCAGCATATAAATTCAGTACCGGACATACCTTAGGGCCTTCTGGCGACGAAACGCAGCCCGGCTGAGGCCAGCTCAAAGATCGCTCAATGGATTTAGCCAGCTTCAGCCGGCTGGCTTTAGCGTTCGGCAGGGCAGCCGCAGGCGTCAGGGCCGCCCGACCGTGAACGTCCCTAACGGCAGGCTGTCGCCCTGCGCGCCGTCTGCCGTCAGCGTCCCGGTCAGGCGCGCGCCAGTTTCCCAGCCGTAGACGATCACTTCGAGCCGATAATCCCCCGGCGGCAGCGTGCTGACGTCGATGCTGACCGGGCGGCATTGAAAAGCGGCGACCGGCAGGCCATGATCCGCCTGCGCGACCAGATTACCGTCGGCGTCGAGGACGTGGAGCGCGACCGAATATTTCGGGTAGCTGATCGCGTCGCCGACGCTCCAGCCGAGCAGCGCTGTCAGCTTCGTATCGACCGAGTCGGGCAGCGGCTCCATCCCGGTCAGCGCAATTTCGTCGGGATAGCGGATCAGCGCTGGCGTATCGGCGTCCGGCAGGCAGCAGACTGGCGAGCGCGCGAACAGTTCGACGCGTAGATCAGGCTGCTCAACTGGCGCTCGGCAGACGGCGAAATGATCGTCGGCCAGCGTCTGTTTGAAGCTCGACAGGACTTTCGGCTCGGTCGGCGGCATGTAGGCGGCCCAGACGCGCGCGTGGTCGTCGAGCAGGCCGGTCATCAGCGTCCAGTCACTGGCGCGCAGCCCGCCTTGATCCGGCAGCGTCATCGAGACGTGATAGTTGGCAGCCGTGCCGTTGAAATAGTAATTGGCGATGTCGAAGCTGTTGAAGTAGACCCATAGATCGCTGTCGTCGGGCAGGTAGTTGATGACGACATCGCCCGGTTGGAGCAGCGGCGTCAGCTCGCGGACGACTTTCTGCATCGGAAAGACGAACCACGACGAGCGCACATCCGAGGTGAAACTGGCGTCGCCGCCGCGCCAGAGGCCGAGGATGACCCACGCCGCCAGCGCGATCAGCGCCAGCGGACGACCTGCGCGCCGCCAGCGTTCTAACTGTGTCAGACCGAGGCCGACCAGCAGCGCCAGCAGCGGCCACAGCGAGAGCAGGTAGCGGACGCGGCTGGCGGCGATGATCTGCAGCAGCGCGTTGGCGATCAGCACCAGCCCGATCATGACCAGCGTGACGAACCACACCTGTGCCGCGCCGCGGCTGCGCCGCTGCCAGAGGGGAATCAGCGCCAGAGCGCCGCCGATCAGCGCCAGCGGCAGGCTGCCGTTGCCGAACAGGTAAAGCAGGTCGGTCAGGACGTCGGCGTCGTCGAGGACGCGATTTTGCAGGCCGACGTCTTTCGCGTTGCGGCTCAGACCGTCGATCAGGACGCGGCCCCACGGCAGCAGGAACAGCAGACCCGCCAGCAGCGCCAGCCCGGTCACGATCCACCATCTGCGGTTCTTCGGCGCGAACAGCAGATGATAGAGGCCGAGCGCGACCAGCACCAGCGACGCCAGATAGTGCGTGTACAGCACGCCTGTCATGCCGAGCAGCAGCGCCAGCCAGTCGAGCTGCGACGGCTGCCGGGACAGCAGCACGCGCCGATAAATCCAGATCGTGAAGACCGTCAGCAGCACGATCAGCGTGTACATGCGGATTTCGTACAGGTAATGAGTGTAAAACGCCGCCGTGCCGAGGATGACAGCGGCGAACAGCCCGGCGCGCGGCGAGAGCGCGTCACGTCCGAGCCGATAGGTCAGCGCCACGGCGAGCAGGCCGAGAAACAGCGACAAGGCCCGCAGCGCCGGGGCCGACCAGCCGACGAAATGGCTCCACGCATTGAGCGCGATGAAGAATCCCGGCGTGTGCCACGGATTGCCCGACGCCACTCGCGCCCAGATTTCCGGCGGGCTGAGCGGCCCGAAGAACGGCCCGCCCGCGTCGCGGATCGAGTACAGCTCGTCGGCCCAGATTGAATGCGCGTCCAGCCCGCGCGCGCCGAGCCAGAAGGTCAGCAGCAGCAGCGGGATGAGCAGCAGCCAGAATCCCCTCATCCCCGGCCCTTCTCTCACCGGGAGAAGGGTGAAGCGTGAGCTGGAAAGAGACACGGGTCGGGGCGGTAAGGTTTCTCGGAAAACGGGGGCGCTGCCAATTCGGTC
>CAZZAO010000254.1:0-2096 GCA_964652205.1 uncultured Anaerolineaceae bacterium
CTTCGATATCCTCGCGCCGCGCGTTCAGGTCATCGCCAATCGCGCCGTCCAGCCGCTCGATCAGGCGGCGTAGGCTGTCCTTCAGATCGCTGATGTCCGGCGTGGCCCTCATCGCGGCAGCCGATGGCGTCGGCGCGCGCAGGTCGGCGGCGAAATCGGCGATGGTGAAGTCGGTTTCGTGGCCGACGCCGCTGATGATCGGGATGCGGCTGGCGACAATCGCCCGCGCCACGCGCTCGTCGTTGAAGGCCCACAGGTCTTCGATGCTGCCGCCGCCGCGAATCAGCAGAATCACGTCAATGTCGTCACGGCGGTTGAGGGCTTCTAGCGCCAGCACGATCTGCGGCGGCGCGCTGTCGCCCTGCACCAGCGTCGCGCTGATGACGACCTGCGCCAGCGGAAAGCGCCCGCGCAGCACATTCTGAATGTCCTGAAAGGCTGCTGCGTCCGCCGACGTGACCACGCCGATGATCTTAGGGAAAGTGGGGATCGGGCGTTTGCGCTCCTCGTCAAACAGTCCTTCAGCTTCGAGTTTCTGTTTCAGCCGCTCGAACTGCTGATACAGATCGCCCAGGCCGACCGGGCGCAGTCGGTCGATGTATAATTGGTACGCGCCCTGTGCTTCGTAGACGCTGACCGAGCCGTATACCTGAAGCTGGTCGCCATTCTGCGGGACGGTCGTCTGCCGCGCGGCGTCCGAGCGCCACATGACGCATTTGATCTGCGCTTTCTCTTCCTTGAGCGTGAAGTACCAGTGTCCAGAGGCCGCGCGCACCATGTTCGAGACTTCGCCCGTCACCCAGATGCCCTGTAAAGCGTCCTCAAGGGCGAACATTTGCTGGATATAAGCGGTTAATTCGCTGACGGAGTAGCTCTGAAACATAATCTGCCTTTGGATGTAGGACGCGGACATTATACAATTGGGGCATGGATTTTCGAAACCACCGCATGAGGAATGGGTTATGGCATTCTTGAACAAGCAGGAACGCGAGCAGCTTGAAAACGAGCTGAAAGGCATGAAGTTCGGCAAGGCAACCGGCAAACTGCGCAGCATCGACCCCAAAGGTCGGCTGCTGTACTACCGTAACGCGCAGGCCACCGGTGAATGGAATACGCGCTACCTGCTCAAGGGGCTGGGGACTCGCGTCACGTTGATCGAACGTCAGGTCGAGAAGGCGGGGAAGCTGCTCAACTTCCTCAAGGTCGATAAGCTGTCCTACGATCTGGTCGATGTCAGGGTTGAGCCGACGCCGGATAACCGGCTCTAGACACGCGCCGCTGATCGATTCTGGCCCTGCCGCGTCTGCGTCGTTTACGCAGTCGCTTTATTGTGCTTGCCTGTTCACGGCGAGTAGAGCATTCTGACTATCGAAAGGACTTCTGGACTCATGCTTCGGACACTTCCCCGGACGAGAGACATTAGCCTCACGCGGCGCATCGTCGCTGTGGTGGCGTTCGCCGCGTTGACCGCGATTACAGCGCGCGTGCAGATTTATTTCGGCAGCCCGGTTCCGTTTTCGCTCTCGGTGCTGACCGTGCTGCTGTCGGGCATGGTGCTCGGCGCGACCGACGGCGCGATCAGCCAGTTGCTCTATCTGCTGCTCTTGCGCTTCGATCTGCCGGTGGCAGCAGGCGGCGTCGGCGCGGCAGCCTTCTTTGGCCCGACGGCGGGCTACATTCTGGCTTACGTCCCTGCCGCGTTCCTCGTCGGCTTCCTGGCTGAACGTGGGCAGACGCGCTTCTGGCAGCGCTGGCTGGCGGGGATCGTCGGCATCGCCGTGATCTACGTCGTCGGCGCGACCTTCCTCAAGTTGTTCCTCAATGCCGATTGGGGGACGGCGTGGTCACTCGGCGTCGCGCCGTTCATCGCCGTCGATCTGGCGAAAGCCGTCATCGCCGCCTCGCTGGCTGAAGGCGGACGCGCGCTGCTGCTCCGTAACCCGCTGCCGCGCTGATTGAGCTTCCCATCCCCTCTCTCTCCCCTCTCCCACCGGGAGAGGGGCCGGGGGTGAGGGAGCCGCATGAGGTCAGCAGGCGCGACCAATCGCGCCCCGACGAAAACCGCCGCTTGCTCTCTCTCCCCTCTCCCACCGGGA
>CAZZAO010000255.1:0-1710 GCA_964652205.1 uncultured Anaerolineaceae bacterium
CATCGGGGCCATCAGGTCGATGACCTTAATGCCGGTCTCGAACAGCTCGATGCGAGTTGACTGCTCCTCGAACTCAGGCGCGCTGGCGTGGATCGGGCGGCGCGGCGTGTCGGCTGCAACGGCTGCGCCGTTATCGACCGGACGACCGAGGACGTTGAAGACACGACCGAGTGATGCCTTACCGACCGGAACGCTGATCGACGCGCCGGTGGTATAAGCGGGGACGAAGCGCTGAAGGCCGTCAGTCGTGTCCATCGCCACGGTACGGACGGCGTTATTGCCGATCTGCATCTCAACTTCGAGAATCAGGTCTTCCTGATTGTCGCGCGGCACACGGACGGCGTCGTAAATATTGGGCAGCTCCCCTTCAGGGAACTCCACGTCAACGACTGCGCCGAGTACCTGGGAAATACGCCCTTGAACTTCTGCCATCTGGGTTTCTCCTTCAGCGCCTAAAGCGCAATCAATTCACGTTCGACAATCGCCGCAGCTTTGTCGATGGTGCTTTGCAGCGCTTCTGCGCCGCCGACAATATCGAGAATTTCGCTGGTGATCGCAGCCTGACGGGCTTTGTTGTAGGCCAGCGTGTAATCGGTGATGAGGGTTGCCGCGTTGTCAGAGGCATTGCGCATGGCAACCATCCGCGAGCTTTCCTCGCTGGCGCGGCTTTCGAGCATTGCCTGAAACAACTGAAGCACGGTGAAGCGCGGCACGATCTCTTCAAGGATGGCGACCGGGTCCGGCTCGAACTCGTAGATGGTATGACCGCCGGAAACCTGTGGCGCGCCCTTGACGAGGTCGGCAATCGCGGTATCGTCGGTCTGATAAGGCACGAGCGGCAGCAGGCGCTGGACGACTGGACGCTGCGTTAGCAGGTTGATAAAGTCGGTATAGGCGATGAAAACCTCATCGACATGGCCCGCCAGAAAGTCGTTGATCGCCAGACGCGCAATCGGCGAGATGTCCGCCAGTGTTGGCTCGGCGGGCAGGTTGACGAATTCCGCTTCCAGCGTATCGCGCGAGCGCACAACCGAGTCGCGGCCCTTGCGGCCCACGGTGACGTACTGGACATGCTTGCCCTGCCGCGCGGCGAAACGGTGCGCTACGCGCAGGATGTTCGAGTTATAGGCGCCTGCGAGACCGCGATCCGACGTGATGAGAATCATCATCACCTTGCCGGACGAGGTCGCGCGATGGGTCAGCAGCGGGTGTGAGGCGCCGCCAGTCGCTGCGCCCTGCACGTTGAGCAGGATTTCCCAGGCTTTTTCGGCGTAGGCGCGGCTGGCGAGTACGCGCGCCTGCGCCCGCCGCACGCGAGAGGCCGAGACGGCCTCCAGCGCGCGCGTGATCTGGCCGATGTTCTTGATACTACGGATGCGATTCTTAAGGTCACGTGCGCTTGCCATCGAGCGTTTCTCCCTTCTCGCGGAGTTCCGCCTTAGCTGAAGCTCGCGTTGAACTGCGTAATCGCGTCCTTGAGAGCCGCTTCCTGCTGCTCGTTGACGGTCTTGCTGGTCTCGAGGTCATCGGCGACATTCGAGAACTGGGTATGGTAGGCGCGCAGGAAGCCTTCCTGCCACGCCTTGACGCGCTCGACCGGAATCTTGTCGAGGTAGCCGCGCGTACCGGCGTAGAGCAGCGCGACCTGATCGGTCAGCGACAGCGGCTGGTACTGCGGCTGCTTGAGCATCTCGGTCAGGCGCAGGCCAC
>CAZZAO010000255.1:1720-2011 GCA_964652205.1 uncultured Anaerolineaceae bacterium
CACGGTCGAGCTGGGCCTGGGTCGCTTTGTCGAGGTCGGAACCGAACTGCGCGAAGGCGGCCAGCGCGCGGAACTGCGCCAGGTCGAGGCGCAAACCGCCAGCCACTTTCTTCATGGCTTTGGTCTGCGCGTCGCCGCCGACACGGCTGACGCTGATACCGACGTTAATGGCGGGGCGCGTACCGGCGTTGAACAGGTCGGCCTCAAGGAAAATCTGGCCGTCGGTGATCGAGATGACGTTCGTCGGCACGAAGGCGGACACGTCGCCGAGCAGGGTTTCGATGACCGGCA
>CAZZAO010000256.1:0-1985 GCA_964652205.1 uncultured Anaerolineaceae bacterium
ACAAACCCTCATGACCTTTTATAGCCTGAGCTGCGATTTTGATGCGATTGCCCTGGGGGTCGGGGGTGAGGGTCTTATTCCAGCGACTCCGCCAGCGTGAGCAGCGCGAGGACGGTATTCCAGTTGCGCCCCGTGCCGCTGGCTTTGAGGTTCTTCTCGACCAGCGCGGCAGCCAGCTTCGATTTTCCCATGCCATCGGGAAAGTAGATGTAAATCTCGTCGCCAGAGACGAACAGTTCTTCCGGGCCGGGATTAGCCTGCCGCACCAACTCGACCACTTTCGCGTCCGGCGTCCGCGCCATGAATGTCACCAGCACCCTGCTGCCGTCGAGGCCGCGATCCTCGGGAAACGGATTGCGGGCGATGACGCCGCGCCATTCATCGAGCGTCCGCAGGATGATGTCGGAGTGGAAGCCTGCGCCCGCCTCAACGCCCGCCTCGATGGCCTTGATGAGCTTCGGACGGTCGGTTTCATCTGACTTGAAAACCACATTGCCGCTCTGGAGCAGCGTTTTCGGATCAGACAGGCCGACCGAGTCGTAGATCGCTCGCAGCACGTCCATTTTGACGCGCTTGTTGCCGCCGACGTTGATCCCGCGCAGCAGTGAGATGTAGACGGTCACGGTTATTTGTCCCGGCTCTGCGCGTCCATGACGGCGACGGCGGTCATGGCGACAATCGCCTCGACATCGTCGCCCGCCTGAAGGACGTGAACCGGCGCGCCCATGCCGAGCAGAATCGGGCCGATAGTCTGCGCGCCGCCGAGCCGCGACAGCAGCTTGTAGGCGACGTTGGCCGAGCCGAGGTCAGGGAAGACCAGCACATTGGCATCCTTGACAGCGCTGAACGGATAGCGCGATTCGATCAGCTCAGGCACAACGGCGACGTCGGCCTGCATCTCGCCGTCGATCAGGATGTCAGGACGGCGGCCCCGCACCATCTCGACCGCGCGGCGCACCTTGTCGCTCAAGGGGTGCGGCGTGCTGCCGAAGTTGGAGAACGACAGCATGGCGACCTTCGGCGTGATGTCAAGCGTGCGGGCAAAATCGGCTGCCAGGATGGCGATCTCGCTCAGGGTTTCGGCGTCCGGGTCGATGTTGACGGTGGCATCGGTGAACAGGAACACGCGCCCGCGGACGATCAGCAGGTAAATGCCGCTGGCGTGCTTGACACCGGGCCGGGTGTGGAAAATCTGTAAGGCGGGACGCACCACGTCAGGATACTCGTAAGTGACACCGCTCAGGAAGGCTTCGGCGTCGCCGCTGACGACCATCATCGGGCCGAAATAGTTACGGTCACGCAGCAGCGCCCGCGCCCGCGAGCGCGTCACGCCGCGCCGCTGCCGAATCTGATAGAGCGCGTCCTGATAGCGGTCGCGGTAGCTCTCGTCGTAAGGGTCGATGATTTCGGGGTGGAAGCGCAGGCCGAGATCGCTGATGATCGGCTCGATCTTCTCGCGCCGACCGAGCAGAATCGGCGTCGCCATGCCTTCGTCAGCCACCTGCGCCGCCGCGCGGATGATCTTCGACTCCTCACCTTCCGCGAAGACGACGCGCTTCTTCCTGCCCATCTTGGCCTTGTTGATAATCAGGTTACGAATCTGCTGGCCGGTTCCCTGACGGCTAATCAGCTCATCGCGGTAAGCGCGCAGGTCGATCTGCCGTCGGGCGACGCCGCTCCCCATCGCCGCCTCGGCCACCGCCGGAGCGACCCACAGCAGCACACGCGGATCGAACGGCTTGGGAATCAGGTAATCGCGGCCATACTTCAACGCCGACAGGCCATAGGCATTGAGCACGCTGTCAGGAATATCGACATGCGCCAGCGCAGCTAAGGCTTTTGCCGCCGCCATCTTCATCTCTTCGTTGATGCCGGTGGCATAAACATCGAGCGCGCCGCGAAAAATGAATGGGAAGCAGAGGACGTTATTGATCTGGTTGGGATAATCGCTCCGCCCGGTGGCGATCAGCGCGTCGGGCCGAACT
>CAZZAO010000257.1:0-1913 GCA_964652205.1 uncultured Anaerolineaceae bacterium
AAACCGATATGAGCTTTCTTGAAACTCCGATCAAATTTGATGCGTTTGCCCTGCCTTTTTGTCGCAAGGCACTTGACACCCGCTTAAGATAAATTTAGCCTTTTCTCGGCTCTCGGCTCTCGGCTCTCGGCTCTCGGCTCTCGGCTCTCGGCTCTCGGCTCTCTATCCTTCTACATAGACCGTGAGCAGGAACGGCCCGGCCCTGTGATCGTAGTCGGCCACCTGCGCCTGATAGCGGCCATCGGCAGGTACGTTGAAGTTGTCGATCCCCGCTTCCGGCAGCCACAGGCTCGGCGTCTCGCCTTCGTAGTAGTCGTTCTCGGCGGCGGTTGAGCCATCTGGCGCGAGCAGCGTGATGACCGACGAGAAATCGAGCGTCAGGCTGAGAGTACGCGCCGCCAGCGTGATCGTCTGTCCGGCTTTGAGCGCCAGCGGAATCGATGCGGCGCTGTTCGCGTCAGCCATGCCGACGACCATCAGCAGTTGCGGGCCGGGGCCGGGTGCGATCACCGGCGTGGTCGGGTCGAGCGCCAGTGTCAGCGCATCGACTGTTCGGGCGTCAGCGGGCGCGTCGATGCGCTGCGGTTGGCTGTCGAAGGTCAGGTCGAGGTGAAGCTGATTCGGTTCAGCGCTGGTTGCGAGCGCCTGATCGGCATCCGCGAGCAGATCGCTGCCCTCAATCACCAGATGGCGAATGACCTTTTCTACCGGATCGACGTCGGCAGTCACGGTCAGCGTCGCCTGACTGAAGAACGAGGCCAGCATCCCGGTGCGTTCCGTCCAACCGGCGTCGTCCATCACGCCAAAGAAATTGCCCTGCGTCTGGTTGATCTGCTTCATCAGATCAACGAAGGCGGCGGCAGTGATGAGCGCCTGTGGGTCGAGAGTCAGTCGAAACTGCGCCATGCCATTCGCGTCGGGCAGCCGCTGCGCGTTGAAGAACGAGCCATTGTTAAGCAGGGCGATACCGGGAACGATCAACTCAAATCCGCCGAGGCTCGGCTGCGCCGCCGCAAGCGGGCCGAGGTCGAAGGTGGCTTCGCTGCTGGCGATCACCGCGCCGCCGCTGACGGTCAGTTTCGCCTCGGCCAGCGGCATCATCTGCCAGTCGGGCGTCGCCGCGCCCGCGTCGTTGAGATACAGCGTTCCGTCGATCAGCCGCGTCTGGAAATCGACGGGTGTCGTATAGGCGCTGCCAGATCGCAGGTCGCCCGCAGCGTCGAACGCCATTCGCGGCAGCGCGCCCGACCGGTCGATTTGTCCCTGTCCCTGAAGATTTGCGCCGAGGGCGAACTTGCGCAGTCCGTCGATGTCCACCTGTAAATCATATTGATAACTCAACTGTTTTGCGCCGAAGGTCGCAGCAGCGGCGTCGTGCCAGAGCGCGGCATCGTCGGCGCTGAGACTCTGGGCGCTGGCTGGCGCGAGCGTCAGCAAGAAACCGAACACCATCAGGACGAAGGCGGCGCGGCGTGTCCCGTTCATCAGGGTTCTCCGATCCATTTTTTATCCTGCGTGTCGAGCATATCGACAGGGGAAATCAGACGCAAAAAGTCCTGCTCCGTGGGAGCGGAACTTTTGCGGTTGGTGCTGCCGGCTGGAGGCTTCCAGCCCCATAGCTGTCAACTTAAGCGGATAAGACTGGAAAATTGCTGCTGACTGTGACCGCTCCCTCTCACCCCCGGCCCCCCTCCCGACCGCTGAGTACAGCCAGGAGAGGGGGGAAAGCTCAGGGCCGCGATAGTTCGCGCCCGCTCCCCCCTCTCCGTTTACGGAGAGGGGGCCAGGGGGTGAGGTCGGATTGGCGGGTGAATCCGCTTAAATTGACAGCTCAGAGCCGCGAAGGTTCGCGCCCGTTCCCCCTCTCCGTTTACGGAGAGGGGGTCAGGGGGTGAGGTCGGATTGGCGGGTGA
>CAZZAO010000258.1:0-1880 GCA_964652205.1 uncultured Anaerolineaceae bacterium
CGTTGATCTGCCGTGGAAGTCCATCGACCAGCGCTAGCCTCGCTGGCTCATCCGTCACTCAGACGCCCCGCCGAGACCTCGGTGGGGCGTTTTTGTTTCCCCCAGGATTCTGATTGACAGCCCCGAACAGATGTGCTTAGATGGACACGAAAGATTGTCACCTCAGGGGACGTTATGGACGCGATCTATTTCGAGACGCCAGAAGCCTTCCGCGACTGGCTGGACGCCAACCACGCCGCCGCTGCTGACCAGTGGGTTGGCTTCTATAAGCGCGGCGCGGATCAAACGGGCATCAGCTACAAGCAGGCCGTCGATGAGGCGCTGTGCTATGGCTGGATCGACAGCGCCCGCAAGTCTATCGACGCCGCGCGGCATACGATCCGCTTTACGCCGCGCAGGCCCGGCAGCGTCTGGAGCCTCTATAATGTCGGGCGCGTCGAAGCATTGACCAGTGAAGGTCGGATGCAGCCTGCGGGACTGAAAGCGTTCGAGGCGCGCAGGCCAGAAAAGACCGGCATTTATTCTGGCGAGCAAAAAACGATGCCGGAATTGTCCGCCGAAGAAACGCAGACCTTTCAGCGGCACATCGATGCCTGGGCCTTCTTCCAGAAACAGGCCGCGACTTACCGCAAGGCGGCGCTCTGGTGGATCGTCAGCGCCAAACAGGCTGCGACCCGGCAGAAGCGCCTGACAAAACTGATCGAAGATTCAGCCAGCAATCAGCGGCTGGCGCAGCTCGTCTACCGGAAGAGAGAGTCGTAGCGTTGGTGGAGATTATCTATCGTGTCAGCCCGCACATCGACAATGATGCCCTGAACGCGCTGTTCGCCCGACCGAGGCGGGATTGATTCGGTTACGCGCCTGAGTGAGCGCGGTCATTCCGCGTTACACTGATTGAAGCCCGGTCGTTCCGCATCCGAAAGGCCCGTTCGATGCTCCCGCTCAGTGACATGAACCCGACCCGCCGCCTGCCGATCTTCACCTATGTGCTGATTGTCATCAACTTCCTGGTTTTTTTCTGGGAGCTGTCGATGGGCGATCAGGCGCTCCAGCAGACGTTCATCAATCTGGCCGTCGTCCCGGCGCGCTTCATGCAGCATCCGGTCAGCGCGCAGAGCTTCATCGACGTGGTGCGCAGCATGTTCTTTCACGGCGGTTGGGAGCATATCCTCGGCAACATGCTCTACCTGTGGCTGTTCGGCGATAACGTCGAGGATCGGCTCGGCAGTATCCTGTATCTGATTCTCTACTTTGCCGGTGGGTTCATCGCTGCTTTCGCGCAGGTGCTGATCGACCCGACCTCGACTGTCCCGCTGATCGGCGCGAGCGGCGCGATTGCAGCGGTGCTGGGCAGTTATCTGGTCATGTTTCCGGGCGTGCGCGTGCGCGGGATCATTTTTCTGGGCGCGTTCGGCTCGATTCAGGAATGGCCGGCGATTATCGTACTCGGCCTGTGGTTCGTGCTGCAACTGTTCAACGGTGTGGCGTCGCTCGGCGTGACGGCGGATTATGGCGGCGTGGCCGTGTTCGCCCACATCGGCGGCTTCATCTTCGGCGCGGTTATCACCCTGATCGCCAACGCGCTGATGGGTCAACCGCCGGGCGATCAGCGGACGCAGCTTCTCTACGACCGCGCCAACCAGCGCCGACTCTAGCCCCTGTCAGCCAGTTGAGCATGGGTTGCAGGACGAGACGCTGGTCAGCCACTCACGCAAGCGTAAATCCCCTCTCCCGCCGGGAGGGGGTAGGGGCGAGCGAATGTTTACGGCATAGCTGTCAACTTAAGCGGATAAGACTGGAAAATCGCTGTCGGTTGTGACCGTTCCCCCCTCTCCGCTTGCGGGGACGAAGCGTGCCGAGCGTTCTTGGCTCGGCAGGAG
>CAZZAO010000259.1:0-1872 GCA_964652205.1 uncultured Anaerolineaceae bacterium
GGCGTGAAAGCGCTTTACCACCTGCCGCTCCCGCCGAATGAACCAGCTTCGACGCGTTTCGCCTCAGGGCAAGAGGTGGGAGGCTTACTGCAACTGGCGTCGAAAGCCGTAAGGTCTTCACGTGAGCGGCGTCAAAAGGTTAAGCAGCTTTGATCAGACGCCCATCTGGCGAACAGCGAGAACCGTGCAGGCACTCTTTAACCAGTATTCCTACCTTTTTCTGGTCGGCGGCGTCATGCTGGCGGCGGCGGTCGCGCTGCGGCTCATTTTCCGGCGCAGTCGGCGCGTGACGGGCGTGGCTGTGCTGCTTCTGGCTGTCGTCAGCCTGGCCGGATGGATTGTCTTACGCCCGACTCCCGGCAACGTCAGCGATCTGGCGCAGGCAGAAGCCACCCTGCACGGCGGCAAGCCGACGGTACTGGAGTTCTACAGCGATTACTGCATCGGCTGTATCGCGGCGCGTTCGGCCTTCGACACCGTGGCGACGCAGATGCAGCAGACCTTCGCAGGCGCAGTGAACGTGCTGCGCGTCGATATTCACAGCGATTCAGGGCGAGCGCTGCGCGAGGAATACGGCTTCTCCTACACACCGGAATTTGTGATTTTCGACGGCGGCGCGTCGGAACTCTGGCGCAGCCACAGGCCGCCGACGCTCAGTGACCTGGATCACGTTTTGTCACCGGGAACGTCCGGCAGCTAAATCCACCCCTGACCCTGCTCCTCTCTCGCCGGGAGAGGGGAAAACGGAACTGGATTTCAGGCGGCAGCTTATCGCAACCTTTCTTTAGATTCTCCTTCGCCCCTCGGTCTGAGGCGGAGCGCGTCGAAGCTGGTTCATTCGACGGGAGCCATAGGTCGTGAAGAGTCGGGGAGTGAGGGTATTTCATGCATGTTCTCTTAATCTTTCTCGACGGAATCGGGCTTGGCGACGACGACCCGACGAACAATCCGTTTGCCGTCGCTTCGATGCCGACACTGCTTGGCCTGAGCAACGGCCAGCGCTGGCTGCGCGGCATCGGCGAGCAGATTAGCGCCCGCGCCGTTTTCAAGCCGCTTGATCCGCGCATGGGCGTGCCGGGGCGTCCGCAGAGCGCAACCGGACAGGCGGCGATCCTGACCGGTCGCAACATCCCGCAGTTGATCGGCGAGCATTATGGCCCACGCCCGAATCCGCCGATTCGCGCCCTGCTCCATGAGGATAACCTGTTCAAGCAGGTGGTCGCGGCAGGTAAAAAAGCGGCGCTGCTCGAAGGCTATCCGCCCGGTTTCCACAGCGCCATTGGCCGCGGCAAACGGCTGCCATCGAGCTATCAGCAGGCGCTGCTCGAAGCCGGTCTGCCGCTGTTCGATGCCGCGATGGTCGAACGAGGCGACGCGCTAACGGTCGACTGGACAGGCGAGTCGTGGCGCTCGGAACTCGGCTTCAAGGACGCGCCGCTCTATACACCGTTCGACGCAGGCGTGAAGATGGTCGAGCTGTCACGGCGCTACGACTTCGCCTTCTTCTCGCACTGGCTGACCGACGTCTTCGGCCATCGCGGCCCGTTCGATCTGGCGGTTAAGGTGCTGGAGCTGTTCGATCAGGTGATGGCTGGCGCGCTCTCAGTCTGGGATGACGCTGAAGGACTCATGATCGTCACCAGCGATCACGGCAATATGGAAGACCTGAGCCACGGCAAGCACACCGAAAACGATGTGCCGACGCTCATCATCGGCACTGGCAAGCAAGCCTTCGCCGATGGTCTGACCGATTTAGCCGGGCTTGCGCCGCGTATCGCCCGTGTCCTTGAACTGCCGTGCGCCTAAGCAAGCACGGAGTAGGGGCGACCCGGCGGGTCGCCCCATAGGCACCAAGTTTAGACATGAACGGTC
>CAZZAO010000260.1:0-1866 GCA_964652205.1 uncultured Anaerolineaceae bacterium
TAAACGAGTGGCGCGACGAGGGCGAATGGCCGCTGGCGCGAACGCAGTATACGCCGTGGTATCTGCGCGGCGCTGGCCGCTCGACGCTGGATGAGGGGACGCTGTCGCTGGCTGCGCCCGCCGATGAGCCGCCTGACGTCTATCGCTACGACCCGGTCAACCCGACGCCGAGTATCGGCGGGCCGACGCTGCATTTCGGCAATCTTATCGGCGTCGATGCCGGGCCGAAAGATCAACGACCGGCGGAGTCACGGTCTGATGTTCTCGTCTACACGTCGGACGCGCTTGAGGAAGCGCTCGAAGTGACCGGGCCGCTCAAGGTCGTGCTGTACGCCGCGACCAGCGCGCCGGACACCGACTTCGTCGCCCGACTGACAGACGTGTTCCCGGACGGCGCATCGCGGCTGCTCAACGAGGGGATTATCCGCGCGCGTTACCGGCAGGGAACCGACGTTGCGCGCCCGATTGTGGCGGGAGAAGTCGATGAGTACACGATTGACCTGGTGGCGACCAGCAACGTTTTTCTGCCGGGACACCGGATTCGGCTTGACGTATGCAGCGCGTCGTTCCCGCGCTTCGACCGCAACCTGAACAGCGGCCTGCCATTGGGCGAGGACACGCTGGCCGACGCGCAGATCGCGCAGCAGACAATCTATCACGACGGCGCTCATGCCTCACACATCCTGCTGCCGGTCATCCCGCTGGCGCAGGCGACAGGCTATACTTGAATTCATATCAGGGCGCGGCGATTGAATGCCGCGCTCAGTTTCATTTGAACGACTGCCTTTTGACCAACCTGAGGAAGCCAACTGATGTTTTCGCGCCTGATTGTCGAGCGCCATGTTCCAGTTCCCATGCGCGACGGCACGCGGCTCTATGCCGATATTTATCGCCCGGACACGACCGACAAAGTGCCGGTGATCCTCAGCAGGACGCCATATGAGAAGGGCGGCGTGCGCAATGCGGAAAACATACTCCACCCGCTGCGCGCTGCCGAGGCCGGGTATGCGGTCGTCATTCAGGACGCGCGTGGACGCTGGCGCGCTGAAGGTGACTTTTACCCGTTCGTCAACGAGTTGAACGACGGCTACGATACGATTGAGTGGCTGGCGGCGCAGCCGTGGAGCAGCGGCGCAGTCGGCATGGTCGGCAGCTCCTACGTCGGCGCGACTCAATGGCTGGCGGCGCTCACCCAGCCGCCGCACCTCAGGGCGATAGCGCCGCGCGTCACCGCGTCGAGCTACTACGAAGGCTGGACGTATCAGGGCGGGGCGTTCCAGCTTGGGTTTGCCCTGAGCTGGTCGATCAGCGTCCTTGGCCCCGACACGGCGAAGCGCGGCGCTGGCAGCGAGGCGGCGCTGGCGCTGGCGCAGAATCACGACCACCTTGATCCGCACTACGACCACCTGCCGCTCAAGAGTCAGCCGCTGCTGCGCGACAGCCAATCGACGCCCTATTACTTCGACTGGCTCGATCACCCGACTTACGACGACTACTGGCAGTCGATGGCGGTCAAAGAGCATTACGGCGACGTGATGGTTCCCGCGCTCAACGTCGGCGGCTGGTACGACATCTTTCTCGGCGGGACGCTGGAAAACTTCACGCGGATGCAGCGCGAGGGCGGCTCAGACTCCGCGCGGCAGGGGCAGCGCCTGATCGTCGGCCCGTGGTCGCATCAGATCTTCACCGGCTGGTTCCCGGAGATCAATTTCGGCGTGCAGTCCGGCATGGAAGCCATTGACATGACGGCGATCCAGCTTCGCTTTTTTGACCGCCAGCTTAAAGGTTCGAGCAGCGGCGTTGAGATGGATGCGCCGGTGCGGCTGTTCGTCATGGGCGCAAACGAGTGGCGCGACGAGGGCGAAT
>CAZZAO010000261.1:0-1841 GCA_964652205.1 uncultured Anaerolineaceae bacterium
TAGCTTCAGATGGAGTGGTCATGAGAGATGACTATTTCGGCGGCAGCGCGGAGACGGCGACCAGCGCCCGCTCGGCCAGTTCCAGCCAGTCGGCCTCGACCTCGAACGGGACAGCGCGCCAGCCGTTCATCGGTCGCGCCGCGCTGGCGGGCGTTGGCCGGGTCTTGCCCTCGGCGGCAGTCCCGGCGAAGGCGGCCTCGGTCAGTTTGAAGGCCACGCCGGTCGGCTCGACGTACAGGAACATGTTGCCGTTGACGAACAGCGCCGGTCTGCCGAACGCCTTTTTCTGGCTGATGCCGACCCGGTCGAGGAATTGAATGAAGTGGTCAATATCGACAGCCGCCATCAGCTCACGCTCCCGCGCCTGGCTTTCATCCTGCCTGACAGCGTAGGCGTTTCTGCCGCGCCTGTCAACGCGCGTTATTTCGGCGGCGCGACTGCTGTTTTCGCAACTCGCCGCCAGCGTCTGCGTACAGAATCACATCCGCCGCTGAAACTCCCACGAGGAGCCGCTGATGACTCACATTCCGCAGCTTGAATTTAACCCGATGTCGCCGGATTTTCGCGCCAACCCCTACCCCTATTACCAGATGATGCATCAGTACGCGCCGATTTTCTTCCATCCCGACTGGCAGATGTGGTTCGTTTCGCGCTACGACGATGTGGTGAAAATTCTCAGGGAACCCCATTTTGGCCGCGAGTTCAACCGCCGCAATGGCACGTTTGAAGTCCCTGAGGCGCAGCGTCCGCTGGTCGATATGCAGTGGTTGTGGATGCTGCTGCGCGATCCGCCCGACCATACCCGCCTGCGTGGGCTGGTGCATAAAGCCTTCACGCCGAAAACCGTCGAGCAGATGCGCGAGCGCGTCCAGGCGACCGCCGACCGCCTGATCGGGGCCGTCGAGCCGAACGGCGCCATGGACGTCATCGCCGATCTGGCGAAGCCGCTGCCGGTGACGGTGATTGCCGAGATGATCGGCGTGCCGGACAGCGACCATCCGTTGTTCAAGCGCTGGTCGGACATGCTCGCGCCGACGCTCGACCTCGACGACCGCGAGGAAACCTACCTGACCGGGACGAAGGCGACCGTTGAATTTACCGACTACCTGCACGCCTTGATCGCCGAGCGGCGGGCGCAGCCGAAAGACGACCTGCTGACCGCGCTGATCGCCGCCGAAGAAGCGGGCGACCGCCTGAGCGAGGCCGAGCTGGTTGCGACCGTGATTCTGCTGCTGCTGGCCGGTCACGAGACGACGACCAACCTGATCGGCAACGGCACGCTGGCGCTGCTCCGCCATCCCGATCAACTGGCCCTGCTGCGCGACAATCCGGCGCTCGGACGCGGCGCGGTCGAGGAGCTGCTGCGTTACGATAGCCCGGTGCAGTTGACCGGGCGCACCGCCGCCGCTGAGGTCGAGATCGGCGGGCAGGTGATTCAGGCCGGTCAGTACGCCGCCACTCTGATCGGCGCGGCCAACCATGATCCGCTCCAGTTCGCCAATCCTGACGCGCTCGACATCACGCGGGCCGACAATCATCATCTGGCCTTCGGGCAGGGGATTCATTTCTGTCTCGGCGCGCCGCTGGCCCGGATGGAAGGGCAGATCGCCTTCGCTGCGCTGCTGCGCCGCCTGCCGACGCTGGCGCTGGCCGACGACGCGCCGACCTACCGCGACAACCTGACGCTGCGCGGCCTCAACGCGCTGCCGGTCAGCTTCTAAAAAGGAGACCCGACAGCCGCGAGCCGAGAAAAGATCGGCAGTGGCTGGCCTGATCTTTCTCCCCTCTCCCAGCTGTACTCAGCGGTCGGGAGAGGGGCCGGGGGTGAGGTCGCCTTCCGT
>CAZZAO010000262.1:0-1705 GCA_964652205.1 uncultured Anaerolineaceae bacterium
GTTCACGTCCAGTATTAATCCTCTCAGGGCGAGGGCCAAAGCAAAAGAAAAGCGCCGTCTCCGATACGAAGACGGCGCTTTTGTATTCTGATTGAGCGCGGACGTCAGGCTGACGGACTGCCGACGAGGCCAAGTTTTTCAGCATCTTCCTTCATGCCATTGAGAACAGTGATGATATGAAGATCGAGGTCAACGCCGAGCGCGGAAGCGGCATGTTCGATCTCCTCACGGTGAACAGGCGCGGCGAACAGCTTATCTTTCCACTTCTTCTTAATGCTCTTAAGCTCCACGTCGAGGATGCTTTTAGACGGACGCACGAGCGTCACGGCGATGATGAAGCCGGTTAACTCATCGACTGCCACGAGCGTCTTTTCCATCGACGTTTCTGGCGCGACGCCCGTGATTTCCTCAGCGTGAGCGAGGATAGCGTGGATCACCACTTCCGGGACGCCGCGCTCGCGCAAAATCCGCGAGCCGACGATGGGATGTCCTTCTACGCTGACGTCGGGATAGCGCTCGTAATCGAAGTCGTGCAGCAGGCCGACCACACCCCATTCCTCAACGTCTCCGCCAAACTGCGGCGCGTAATGGCGCATCGCGCTTTCGACCGCCAGCATGTGCCGCCGCAGCGACTCGCTGACGACATATTCCTGTACCAAAGCCCAGGCCCCTGCTCTGTCGATCATCCGATTCTGCTCCTAACCATACGCCTGGACGCTGATCGTGATCGGCTTGCCAATCGGGATCAAGCCCGGCGTGCGAAGTTCCCATAGCCCGGTGAGTCGGCCCCCATTGGCCGGAATCTTGCCCTCGAAAGTCAGGACATAATTATCGCCGACGGCGACGCGCTGGCGGATGAAGATGCGCGGCCCCGCGTTGAGACTTTCACCGGAGACGAAGGTCAGCGAGGTGTTGCGCTCCCACGGACAGGCGCCGGAATTATGGAAGGTGATCTGGCGGGTGTAGTCCGAGCCGGTCGCAATGTAATCTCCATCGGCTGGCTGCTGGTCGATAATCTCATAATTGAAGTCGCAGGCCGCCGTCGTCGCCGTCTGAATTTCGAGCATTGCCGTCAACTGAATCACGGTGAGGGTGATATTAGGCGTTGGCGTGGTCGTGATCGACGGCGTGAGCGTGATGGTCGGCGTATGGCTCGGCGTCAGCGTCGGCGTAGAGGTCGCGGTCGCAGTTGACGTCCGGCTCGGCGTAAACGTCGGCGTGACGGTGCTCGTCTTCGTCAGCGTATTCGTCGGCGTCAGCGATGGCGTCACCGTGAGCGAGGGCGTCGGCGTGGCCGAGGGCGTCGGCGTGGCCGAGCCGGTCGGCGTCGCCGTCACCGTGGCCGAGGGCGTATCGGTGATTGTTGGCGTGTCGGTACTGGTTGCCGTCGCTGTCGCGGTCTCTGTCACCGTCGGCGTATCGGTCGGCGTGGCGCTATCGGTCGGCGTGGCGCTATCGGTCGGCGTGGCGCTATCGGTCGGCGTCGGCGTATCCGTCGGCAGCGGGGTCAGGGTCGCGGTCGGCGTCGGGCTGGCAAGGAAAGCCAGCAGTGGCAGTCCCCGCCCCGTGCCAAACGAGTATCCGAGGTATCCGGCAAGCAGGATCAGGATCAGGCTGCCGATCCACAGCCAGGCAGGGACGCGGCGGCGCGGCGGCGCGCCTGCGCTCGATGGCAGCGGCGCAGGCACGGGCGTACTCGCATCGT
>CAZZAO010000263.1:0-1694 GCA_964652205.1 uncultured Anaerolineaceae bacterium
CGGAATTTCGGACTCACCGTTGACAAATGGGCGGAAATTCAGTATCATACGCGGTCTGCATAAATCAATGACCTTCCTGCTGATGCCCAACGGGCATAGCCTTGACAGTCCTGGTCAAGGGGCCTATACTTTGCCTTACAAATGGCAATAATTCCGCTCACCAAATCCTTTCAAAGCGTTGAGAAAAGGCTCTCAACGCCTGTTTTGCTTTTGGTGCCTTTCGCCGTCTCCGTACTGTAAACACTTTCTAGACACGTCGTACAGACAATCCGGTCAATCGAGTCGTTATCACTAGCGCACAGGAGGAACCGCCTTGGAGGCGAAGGAATTTAGCGCTCTGCGCGTCAGTCTGGCATCCCCCGAACAAATCCGTTCGTGGTCTTACGGAGAAGTCCTCAAGCCAGAAACGATCAACTACCGCCGCCTGCGCCCTGAGAAGGATGGCCTGTTCTGCGAAGCCATCTTCGGCCCTACCCGCGACTGGCAGTGCTACTGCGGCAAATATAAGAACGTCCGCTATCGCGGCATCATCTGCGATAAGTGCGGCGTCGAAGTCACGCGCGCCTCGGTGCGCCGCGAGCGCATGGGCCATATCGAGCTGGCCGCCCCGGTCGCCCACGTCTGGTATACCCGCCGCGTGCCGAGCTACCTCGGCCTGCTGCTCGACATCAGCCGCCGCAACCTCGACCGCGTGCTGTATTTCGCGCAGTACGTCATTACCTCGGTCGATGAGGAAGCCCGCCAGAAGGCGCTGGCCCGCATCGACAAGGAACTTCAGACTAAGGAGTCGGCTCTCGGTGGCGACATCGAGGAGCAGATGGTCAACATTCGCAGCGAGCGCGACAGCGCCCTCGGCCAGTTTGACGACCGCGCGTCACAGATCACGCAGCACTACGAAGATGAAATGGCCCGCCTGAGCGATGAAGCCATGCGCGAGGCGCAGACCATTCAGACGCGCGTCGAAGGGCTGCTCGGCCAGACGGCGGCGGCGGACATCAACTTCGAGGCCGCCAACACAGTCATCGTCGCCAGGGGCGAGCATGTCGAGAACGACCACATCTCACGGATTCAGCAGGCGGTCAACGGCTACCTGAACGATCTGCAAACGCAGGTCGAGAATATGCGTGAAGATGAACTGAGCCGTCTCAAGGACGAAGCCAGTATCGTCACCCGTGGCGCGGACACCAGCCTCGAAGGTCACATGACCGACCTTCAGGACCGCGTCAGCCACATTCGCCAGAACGCCGAGAAGGCCCGCAGCGAGCTGGCCGAGCTGCGTGTACTCCAGTTCCTGTCGGAGACGCGCTACCGCGAGTTGAAGCAGCGCTACGGTCAGGTGTTCCATGCCGACATGGGCGCAGAAGCCTTCTACGATGTACTTCAGAACATGGAGATGGAAAGCCTCTCCGTCGATCTGTGGCACGAAGTCCGTACCACCCGCTCGAAGCAGCGCAAGAAGAAGGCGACCAAGCGCCTGCGCGTGGTCGAGAGCCTGCGAAAGAGCAGCAATCGGCCTGAGTGGATGATTCTGACGGTGCTGCCGGTCATCCCGCCTGACCTGCGCCCGATGGTTCAGTTGGACGGTGGCCGTTTCGCCACCAGCGACCTGAACGACCTCTATCGCCGCGTCATCAACCGTAACAACCGCCTCAAGCACCTGCTCGACCTCGGCGCGCCGGATGTCATCGTGCGCA
>CAZZAO010000264.1:0-1653 GCA_964652205.1 uncultured Anaerolineaceae bacterium
GACCGTTCATGTCTAAACTTGGTGCCTATGGGGCGACCCGGCGGGTCGCCCCTACAAACCCTCATGACCTTTTATAGCCTGAGCTGCGATTTTGATGCGATTGCCCTGCTCGCGTCCCTTGTAAACATACCAATTCGAGTTACGATGGATGGCGAAAGACATCCGATACGACCAACCGGCGTTAAGCGCCGCTTCGGCCAGTTCATCCGCGAATCATCAAGGAGAAGCAAGATGCGAAAGTCGGTATTCCTATTCGCCCTGATCGCGCTGCTGGCGGTTGCCGGCGGCGTGTCGGCGCAAACTGCCGAACCCACCAGCGACCTCGGCAATGTCGACCCGACCGGCCAGACAATCACCTACTGGCATCAGTTCAGCAAGGCGCAGCTTGATACGATGACGGCGCTGGTCAATGACTTCAATTCGACCAATCCCTACAAGATCACCGTCAACGCCGTCGCCGAAGGCACCTACACCCAGGTGACGGCCAACATGAACGCCGCCATCATCGCCGGGACGACGCCGAATCTGGTCGCAGGCTACGCCAACGACGCCGCCAGCTACTGGAAAGATCAGGCGGTTGTCGATCTCAATACCTACATCAACGATCCGAAGTGGGGCCTGAGCGCCGACGAGCTGAAAGACCTGAACACCGGCGTACTCGATGCCAACAAGATCACCGACGCGCCTTACAACGGCGCGATGGTGGCGCTGGCTCACCAGAACTCGGCTCAGGTGCTGGTCAGCAACATGGATCTGCTCAAGCAGGTCGGCTACGACCACGCGCCGACGACCTACGACGAGTTCAAGGACATCGCCTGCAAGGTATCCAAACTGACCGGGCCGAAGGGTGAGGACATTCAGGGCTTCCCGATCACGACCGACTCGTCGGTGCTGGAAACCATCATCGCCTCGATGGGTGGCAATATCTACCACGACGGCAAATACGACTTCACCAGCGATGCGGCTGTCGGCGCGCTGCAACTGCTCCAGGACATGTACAAGGAAGGCTGCGGCTACATTCCGGCGACGCAGTTCGGCAATACCGACGACTTCGCGCTCGGCCTGAATCCGATGGCGACAACCAGCACCGCCGGTTTCACCTTCATCATCAGCGGCTTCGAGAAGGCTGGCCTCAACACGACCTGGTCTGTCTCGACGCTGCCCTATACTGAAGGCCATCAGACGCTTCAGGTCTTCGTCCCCAGCATCGTGCTGGTGACGAGCACGCCGGAGAAGCAGTTGGCAAGCTGGCTGTTCCTCAAGTACCTGCTCTCGCCGGACGCCGCCGCTCAGTGGAGCGCTGGAACGGGTTACTTCAACCCGGTCATCTCCTCGGCAGACAAGCTGACTGCCGACAGCTTCCCGAACAAGGCGCTGTTCCCGTACTTCGACGCGGCCAACAAGCTCCAGAATGACCCCGCCATCCAGATCTATTCTTCGCCGAGCAATGCCTCTTACGGCAAGGTGCGCGACCTGGTCGGCGCGGCCATCGGCGCGGTGACATCGGGCAGCGCGGATGTGGCCGCCACAGCGCAGAAGCTCGAAGCCGACGCCAATCAGGCGCTGGTGGACTCGCAGAGCTAAATCAACCCATCGCCCCCGCCCCCTCGCTGCGTGCAGCGAGGGGCCTCTATCTTTCTCCCCTCTCCCTCC
>CAZZAO010000265.1:0-1644 GCA_964652205.1 uncultured Anaerolineaceae bacterium
TCGTAGCATCGGCATTCAGCCGCAGGTCATCATCGCTCGCACCGACCATCCGGTTGACCAGGACATGATGGATAAGATCGCGCTGTTCTGCGACGTTGAGCCGCAGGCCGTCATCGCGCTCCAGACCGCCGACCTGCTCTACGAAGTGCCGCTGATGCTCGAAGATGCCGGACTGGGCGATTATCTGGTCGAATTTCTGCATTTGAAGACGCCCCAACCTGATCTTGACGACTGGCGTAAAATGGTGAAGCGGATGCGCGCTGTCAAGGATGTCGTCCGCATCGCCGTCGTCGGCAAGTACATCGAGCTGCACGACGCTTACATGAGCGTCAAGGAAGCGCTGTTTCACGCTGCCAGCGCCCAGGATCGTAAGTTGGAGATCGACTGGATTTATTCCGGCGACCTCGAAAAGGACAAAGGCTGGGATCAGCTTGCGCTGGCCGATGGCATCGTCGTCCCCGGCGGATTCGGCTATCGCGGCGTCGAGGGTAAGGTGCTGGCGGCGCGTTATGCCCGCGAGCATAAAGTGCCGTACCTCGGTCTATGCCTGGGGATGCAGGCGATGTGCATCGAGTTCGCCCGTGACGTCCTCGGCTATGAGGACGCCAACAGTTCCGAATTCGAGACCAGCAGCGATCATCCGGTGATTGACTTGATGCTCGAACAGCGCGGAATCACCGACATGGGCGGCACGATGCGCCTCGGTTTATATCCCTGCGAGCTTCAGCCCGGTTCTGTCGCTGCCGGGGCGTATGGCAACGCGCTCGAAGTCGAGGAGCGCCATCGCCACCGCTTCGAGTTCAATAACACCTACCGCGAAGCCTTCGAGACAGCGGGGATGCGGTTCAGCGGCCTCAGCCCGGATGGCGCGCTGGTCGAAATCGCCGAAGTGGCGGATCACCCCTATATGGTCGGCAGCCAGTTCCATCCCGAATTTCTCAGCCGTCCGAACGCGCCTCATCCGCTCTTTTCCGGTCTGATCAAAGCGTCAGTCGCCCACCAGAAATTGAGCGCGACGCCGCAGAATAACCACGTTAAACACAGCGTAACCGAGGAATAAAAGCCTATGTCCGTTCAAACATTCATCGAGGCGATGCCGAAAGCTGATCTTCACGTTCATCTCGACGGCGCAGCCAGCCGCGAGGTCATGCTGATGATCGCCGACCAGAACGAGGTTGAGGAAGGCATCAAGCATTTTCGTACCTGGCTCGACCTGCTGGAAAAGCCCGACTACGACCGGCTCGATGACCTGATGAAGATGGTGAACGGCTGGCTCAAGTATCCCGAAGACCTGACGCGGCTGGCCTATAACGTCGGCACGCTGCTGGCGAAACAGACGGTGCGCTATGCCGAAATCACCGTGAATCCATCGGTTTACCCTGACCTGAACCTGACGCTGGAGCAGTTTTTGCTGGCGATCAACGATGGCCGCGACCGCGCTCAGCGCGCCTGGGGCATCCAGATCAACTGGATTCTGGCGATCCCGCGCGATGAGCCGCGCAAGGCCGACGAATATGCGCGCTGGGCTTCGACGGCAGGCGCGCGTCGCAGCGGCATCATCGGCCTGGGATTGGTCGGCTCCGAAGCTGTGCAGCCTGTCGGCCAGTTCGAGCGCGCTTTCCACGCCGCCGAAAAGAAAGACCT